>JARRIY010000052.1:0-18901 GCA_037379985.1 Maritimibacter sp. | reverse complement strand
CCCCTGCCCGCTTATTTCAACTGGCTGTCCTTCGAGCCACGGCGATTGATGCCGGGGCGCACCTTATAGGCGCTGTCGCGTTCCTGTTGGCAGTCGATGCACAGCTTCACGCCGGGGCGGGCTTTGCGGCGGGCTTCGGGGATTTCCTCGCCGCATTCGGCGCATTCGGTCAGGCTTTCGCCCACCGGCTCGGTCCGGGCGCGCATGCGTTCCAGCTCCTCGGAAATCGAAGCCTCGATCTGTTCATTCACCGCGCCATCGCGCGTCCAGCCGCCCGCCATCTGACCTTCCCTTCACGCTGCTCATTTCGGTGCAAATCTCACTGCAACTCGCATCTTTCCGAAATGCGCCATCCGGCGTCAAGTGCCATACGGAACGCATACAAAACGCATACGCCCTGCAGACCGCTGATTTCTCCTGCAAAAAGGTCAGTTCAGATCACCGCCAAAGGCTCAGGTGATCGGTCTATTCCGGGCCGCCCCAGCGCGAAAACGGGAAAGGTTTGTCTTCCGTCGACCCGGTCTGAAACAGCGCAACCTGCGCCAGCCAATGCGACAAATCCTTGCCGAAATCGGCAATCGGCTTGTTCTTCTCTTTGCCAAACAGCAGCCATAGAAATTGCAGCACCGCCGCAATCACCAGAATGGTTTCGCCCACCCCGAACAGGAAGGCTAGAACCAGCATCCACAGCCCGCGCATCCAGACGTTGTTATCGTCACCGTCCCAATCCGGGTCCATCTCTTCCGCCTCCGGTTCTTCCAGAACCTGCGGATCAACTTCGGCGTCGGATTCAGATTTTTTCTTTGGTGACTTGGTCATAGCACTCACCCCCAATCATGGCCCTCGGGCACGCCCTTCGCGCCCGGTGTCGGGCATTCCTCGCGCATCTCCCCGAAAACCACATGGTTCTCGGGCCCTGCTAAATCACAATCTCGCCTTCCAGCGCTTCCACCACTTCCTCCAGCGTCAGCTGCAGGTAGTCATGCGGCATATCCAGCACCAGAAGCTTTTTCATCTTCTTCGGCATGGCTTTGCGCAGCTCGCCCAGCATCGCTGGCGGCGCAATCACCACAAGCCGGTCATAATCGCCCTGGCTGAATTGCACCGTCAGCTCATAGATCAGCAATTCCGCAAAGGCGGCGCGCGCCTTCTGCTCGTCATTCGGCTCCGGGTCATAGGCGTGATAGCCGGTTCCAGGGCTGGCCTGATTGCGCCCCGCCCGATCTGAATCGACAAACCGATCATGCTCCAACACCGCAGCAGAATAGTCTTCGATTTCCTCCAGCCCCTTGTAGGGGCCAAGGTTCTTGCAAAGCCGTGCCTTCTCGTCATCCGCCAGAAGGACAAGTGTCGTGATCGGTTTCATATTGCCTCCCTTTCTGCCCTGACGAAAACAGAAACTCGTTGTCAGAGCGTTAAACGGGCAGCTCAGCCAATCTCCACGGCGGCGGCAAAGACCTTATCGATCATGGCCTGAGTGCCTTTACTGAATTCGAGCGGGCACGGATAAGCCCCCTCTCCACGCACGCTAAGGGCGAAATTTTCAACCTGCAATCTATAATGATCAACACCCGGCCAACGCTCGATCCGTGTCGGGCCTTCGCCAGCGCGGATATGCAGCTCAGCCTGATCAAAGATGCCGGCATTGAACGGCGCGGTCACCTTGATCGTGCCCTTATCGCCATGAAACACAACCTCTTGGCGCGACGCCAGCCGCATCGAGGTCACGGCCGAATAGGTGAAACTCCCGGCGGGCCCTTCCATCTCGCCCACCACCTGCGCCCAGGTATCCACGCCATTTTCATAGCGGATACGGGCCGACAGCTCGCGCGGCTCGGCCCCGGTGGCAAAGCGCACCGAGGAATAGGTGTAAACGCCGATATCGCGAATGCCGCCGCCGCCGGTTTCGGGCCGGTTGCGGATATTGTCAGTATCCGAGCGGTTATCATAGCTGAACACCGTATCGACATGGGCAAGCCTGCCGATCTCGCCCTCATCGATCAGCGCACGCACCCGCTGCCATTGCGGGTGATGCACGATCATATAGGCCTCGGCCGCCATCAGCCCGGTTTCGTCACGCAGCGCGATCAGCTCGTCGATTTCGCTGGCCTGCATGGCGATGGGCTTTTCGGTCAGCACATGTTTGCCTGCCCGCAGCGCCTTTTTCGTCCATTCCACATGCATGGTGTTAGGCAGCGGAATATAGACCGCGTCAATCGCATCCCATTCCAGCATCGCGTCGTAATCGAGAAACACATCCAGCCCCGGGCAGAACGCCTCAAAGGGGGCCGCCTTGGCCTCGCTGGATGTCGCCAGCGCAACCAGTTGGTTGCCCTGCGCCGCATGGATGGCCGGGGCCATATGTTTGGCCGCAAAGCTCGATGCCCCAAGAATGCCCCAGCGCAAAAACTCTGTCATGAAATCCTCCGTCACGATCAGATAAAGATTAGCACGGGCAGACCCCGTCACATTGATCTAGCGCAGAGCAGATCAGGCGCTTTCCAGCAAGCCCTTCTCAGCCGCCAGCTCCTGCATCTTTTTTTGCAGCTTTTCAAAGGCCCGCACTTCGATCTGGCGGATACGCTCACGGCTGACGCCATATTGCTCGCTCAGCTCTTCCAGCGTCACGGTTTTATCCGTCAGCCGGCGCTGAGTCAGAATATCCTTCTCGCGATCATTCAGCACGCTCATCGCCAGGGCCAGCATTTCCCGCCGGGCTTCCAGCTCGTTGCGTTCCTCGTAATCGCCCGCCTGATCGGCGCTCTCATCTTCCAGCCAATCCTGCCATTGCATGGTGGAATCGCCTTCCGACGAGACCGTGGCATTCAGGCTGGCATCGCCGCCCGACATACGCCGGTTCATCGAAATCACTTCGTCTTCGGTGACGTTCAGATCATTGGCGATCTGCTTGACGTTTTCAGGGCGCAAATCGCCATCTTCCAACGCGCCGATCCGGGCTTTCGCCTTGCGCAGGTTGAAAAACAGCTTTTTCTGCGCCGAGGTGGTGCCAAGCTTCACAAGGCTCCACGAGCGCAGGATATATTCCTGAATGCTGGCGCGGATCCACCACATCGCATAGGTGGCCAGACGGAAGCCTTTTTCCGGATCAAAGCGTTTCACCGCCTGCATCAGGCCGACATTGGCTTCGGAAATCACTTCGGCCTGCGGCAAGCCGTAGCCGCGATAGCCCATGGCAATTTTCGCGGCAAGCCGCAGGTGGCTGGTCACCATTTTATGGGCGGCGGCGCTGTCTTCGTGATCGACCCAGCGTTTCGCCAGCATGTATTCTTCTTCCGGTTCCAGCATCGGGAATTTGCGGATTTCCTGCAAATAGCGGTTCAGACCGCCTTCTGGAGTGGGCGCCGGTAGGTTTTTGTAATTAGCCATTTCATCTCCCTCGCACCTCAATGTTTCGAGGCTTAACATCATCTAGGTACTGGTATGCATCCGTCAAGAGCTGTGATGCTCTAACAAATGACTTTCACCAGAGTATGAACCTGTTTCGGAAAGCGTGAAAGGGTGATCACGGGAAATTGCATAGTATTTCAGTCAGGTTTTAGGGGCAGTGCCCACAAAACGGATGATTTGCACCAAAATCAGCGTTGTTCAGCCCCGCGCAACGCCGCGATCAGCCCTGCCATATCCTCGGGCAGCGGCGCTTCAAACCGCATCGCCTCGCCCGTCACCGGATGAATAAAGCCCAGCGTTGCGGCATGCAGAGCCTGCCGGGAAAAGCTGCGTGCCGCTGCCTCGCCAGCCTCGCCCAGAGCCTTGACCGATAGCTTGCGCCGCCCGCCATAGGTTGGATCACCGATCAGGCTGTGCCCGGCATGGGCCATATGCACGCGAATCTGGTGAGTGCGCCCGGTTTCCAGCCAGCAATCCACCAGCGCCATGGTCGGCGGCGTGCCAAAGCTTTCCACCACCCGCGCCCGGGTAATGGCGTGGCGGCCGTTATTCCAGACCACCGCCTGCCGCTGCCGGTCGGTTTTGTGGCGGGCGAGCTGAGTGGTGAGCTTGACGATCCCGCCCTGCTCAAAACTCACGCCTTTCACCCCTTTCAGCCGCGGATCGCCCCGGTCCGGCACCCCGTAGACCAGCGCCAGATAATGCCGCTCAACCGTGTGTTTCTCAAACTGCTTGGCGAGCCCGTGATGCGCAGCGTCGGATTTCGCCACCACCAGCAGACCGGATGTATCCTTGTCGATCCGATGCACCACGCCGGGGCGCTTTTCGCCCCCCACGCCCGACAGGCTGTCGCCGCAATGGGCCAGCAGCGCATTGACCAGCGTGCCAGAGGGGCTGCCCGGGGCCGGATGCACCACCATCCCGGCGGGCTTGTTGATGACGATCAGATCATCGTCTTCATAGACGATATCAAGCGGGATATCTTCGGCGATGATATGGCTTTCCTCGGCCTCAGGCACGGTGATGGCGATCACATCGCCCTCGGCCACTTTCGCGCGCGGATCGGTCAGCACCTCCCCTGCCCGCGTCACCGCCCCTTCAGCGATCAGCCGGGCCAGACGCGAGCGACTCAGCTCAGCTTCCGCTGGCACATCGCGCGCCAGCGCCTTATCAAGGCGCGCAGGCGGGTTTTCCGCAATGACCAGCTCGACAAGGCGTGATGACATGGGTGACACTCCGATTTCCGATACAGCACCGTCCGACACGGCACTGTCTGATAAGGACGCAGCCCTGCTGCGCTACCTGAAAGCTCTCGTCACCACACTGAGCGTGACGATGATTGCCGGTGTCATAGTGCTGATCGTGGTGATTGTCATGCGCTTCAATGCCACCCCGCGCGCCGCCCTGCCGGAAAATCTGCAATTGCCGAGCGGCGTAGCGGCCACAGCGGTCACGCGCGGCGCTGATTGGCTGGGCGTCGTCACCGATGACGGGCGCATCCTGATCTATGAGCTCGATGGCGTCACGCTGCGCCAAGAGATCACGGTGGACTCAGCTCAGTAGCGACAGAACACCCGCGCTCAAACCCTGAGAAATACAGCAAATTACCGGTTGGGGGAGATGGTACCGCCTCCCCGGCTTGAACGGGGGACCTCTGGATCCACAATCCAGCGCTCTAACCAACTGAGCTAAGGCGGCACTGGCGGGCGATTTAGCCTTGCCACGGCCTGAACGCAAGAGGGAAGATTACCGAAAATCGACTTCGGCGGGTCAGAACCGGATCAAAGCGCGATTTCCCAGGTCTGATCGACCACATCCACGCCAAAATCTTGGCCGGGGGTGGAAGAGGTCAGAACGAAGCCCGCCTTTTCATAAAGGGCACAGGCGGCGCGGTGGCTTTCATGGGTCCAGAGCACCATCTTCTGGCAACCGCGCGCGCGGGCGTGATCCATCGCGGCCTGAAGCAATTGGCGCCCCAGCCCCAGCCCCCGCGCCTCGGGTTCCAGCAGAACCAATCTCAGCCGCGCCACGCCCGGCGCTTCATGCACAACGAAGGTCGAGCCCAGCCGGTGGCCCTGCGAGTCGACGGCGATGAAAGCGCGGTTATCCGGATGCGGTTTCAGCACGAATTCCGCCACGATCTGCGCAACCAGCGCTTCGAAATCGAGATTGTAACCCTCGTCGCGCGCATAAAGCCGACCATGCGCCTCAATCACCCAGCCCAGATCGCCACTTTCCAGCCCCCGCAGGGTGACGCCGGACGTTGAGGCGTCGCCCAGCAGCGACTGCACCTGGCACAGGGCACGGCAGAGCTCGTCGCGCCCATCCTGCGGCAGTGGGGCCAGCATGGTGTTCAACAGCGTGCGCGAGGCGGTGTCGATCGGGGAAAACACCGCCTGCCCGGCCTCGGTGAGCCAGAGCCGCTTGCGCCTTGCATCCCCGGGGTCGGCCTGGCGCCGCAGCCAGCCCTTGCGCAGAAACCCGGAAATGACGCGGCTCATATAGCCCTCGTCGGCGCCGATCTGCTGGGCGATCTCGCGCGCCAGAGCCCCGGCCTCGCCCGCAAAGGAAATCTCTTGCAGCACCCGAACCTGGGTGAGCGTCAGCCCCGATCCGAGATAGGAGCTTTCCAGAAGGCCAAGGCGGGAAGTGTAGTCGCGGTTGAAGGCGCGGATGGTTTCGATATGTGACATGGGTGACCATATTACTTGACTCGGTCAAGTGTGTAGTCTCTTGCTTCACGTCCTGCAAGCGCGTAAATCCCGGCTCGTAATCAAGCCCCCACCGGGCCAGCATCAGGGAGCCAGCACCATGGGCATCGATTCCGAAAGCGATATCAGCGCCAATCTGCAGATCGGGCCGACCTCTCTGGGTATGGTTCGCATCTATATCGAAGGCGATGGCATCGACCTGCCGATGGATTTCGATCCCGAAGAAGCCGAAGAGATTGCCGAGGAAATCCGCGCCGCTGCTGCGCAGGCCCGGGCACAGGCCGAAAGCGCGGCTAAGAAGGCTCCGAAAAAGCGCTGACCCCCGGATCGCGGAAATCCTGCAACCGCCGCGCCGCGTGGCGGGCAAATTTCTGCATCATCACCTTGCGCCGCGCCGGGGCCAGCTTTGCCTCCGGCCCCATGCGGATGATCTCGGCATCATAAGCATCGGCGATGATCAGCCCGGTTTCCGGCGGCAGCAGCTCGGTGGGAAAATCCGCGTCCACCGCCCAGAAATACCGGTCGCCCCATTCCAGATAGCCCTGCCATTTGCTGTCAGAGGTGAAATCGGCGCGCGAGCTTTTGCATTCCACCACCCAGAACTCGCCCTTCGGCCCCATCGCAAACACATCCATGCGCAGGCCCCGGGTGGGCACAAACTCTTCGACGCTGACGAAATCATGCAACCGCAAATGCCGTGCCACGCCGCGGGCGAGCAATTGCCCGGGCTGGGCGGCGATCAGAAATGGCTCTTGAGTCTCCATATGGAGAATGTGAACAAAGCAGAAACATTTGTAAAGGCTTGCGTCTCGCGAGTGCCCGTCGCACTAATCGCCACATGCAAACTCGCCTTTCCCAAGCCTCTGCCCAATGGGGCCTGACAGATCCTGACCTGATCGCCGAAACCCCGCGCGCCACGGTCTTTCGCGTGCAAACCCAAGGGCATATGGCCGCGCTGAAGCTGCTCACCGCCGACGGCATCGCAAGTGAAGGCGGCGCGCCCGCGCTGCTTCGGCACTGGAATGGTGACGGGTCTGTTCCCCTGCTCGCGGCCAGCGATGATGCGCATTTGCTAGGCTGGCTCCCCGGTCCCTCGCTCGGGGATCTGGCGCGCGGCGGCGATGACATGGGCGCGGCCAAGGTCTTGGCAGAGGCCGCCCTGCGCCTGCATCACGCATCCCCGCTACCCGGCGTCGAAACGCTGGATCAGCTCATGGCACCGCTGCTCAGCCATCCTGCACCGACGCCCGAGATGGCGCGCGCCGCCGGGCTGGCGCGCCAGCTTCTGGCCACCGCCCCCCCACCAAAGCTGCTGCATGGCGATCTGCATCACGACAATCTGCTGGGCGATGGCCAAGGCGGCTGGGCTGCAATTGATCCCAAAGGGGTGGTGGGCGATCCGGCCTTCGATCTGGCCAATGCTTTTCGCAACCCGGTGGGGATGGAGCGTGAGGCTGCCAATCCAACCCGAGCTGCGCAGATCGCCACGCTCTTTGCCGAGGTAACCGGATATGACTGGAATCGCCTGATCGGCTGGGCCGGGGTGCTGCCCGCGCTTTCCGCGATCTGGAATGGCACCGAGACCACGCCGGGCCATGATCACGATCTGCTCGCCGCGCTCCTTCCCCTTGCGGAGGCGGCGCTGAACGCCTAAGTCAGCGCTTGGCGGTCTGCTCTTCTCGTACATATGAGCGCAAGACTCCGGTGGCCTTAAGCAACCGAAAGGGAGCTGGCTCTGTCCAGACCGTGGTCTGGTTACCTGGTGCCCACCTGATTTTTCAGGCTTCGGGAGCGACGCGCTGCTACGGTTGCTGCGGTCCCGCCACCCTGCCCGGCTGACATTTTCGGCAAGGCAGGCTGTCCGGCGGGCGGGTTCCCAAATCTCCGCCTATCTGCAGTGCTACCGGCTCATCCCGACCGCCTCTCAACACAAAATACCCGCGACCCGGCGCAGCATTGCCGCGCCAAGGTTCAGGTGATTCTATTAAAATTGTCGGTTTCCAACCCGCGCAGTCCTACCGCCGCGCGGAAGGGCTTAGCCGCGACGCCCCGGTGCCGTGGGCTTGCCATGGCGCTGTTTCGGGGCTTCCGCCGTGGCCGGAATACGCGCCGGGATATTGGTCGCGACAGGAATTTTGCGCCCACCCTTGGGCCCATCGTCGTGGCCTTCCATCTGCATGATCACAATGGCAAATTGCACGCCCGAAAAGACCAGCCCGTTGAACATGAACAGCATGATCACCGCGATCCAGCCCACATCGGAGGTCGAGATCAACTGCCAGAGATTGGCAACATTGGTGTAAAGCAGCGCCGAGACGAATATCGCCGACAGGCCGAAGCCGACCATGATCTGGGTGATATACAGGCGAACCAGTTTGGGCATGATCTTTCCCCCCGGGCTTGATCTATTCCAAACCTAGCATGTGACGTGCAAATGCCAAGCCCTATCCCGCGATGCGCCGTGACAGGCGGTTGCCCGCCCCGATCTCGCCCCGAGATAACGACGTGCTGACCGTAGGTCGGGCTTCAGCCCAACGCCGCAAGGCAAAACCGCCGGGCTGAAGCCCGGCCTACTTTTCTTAGGGGATAGATCCGCCCCGCAGCGCGATCTTGCGCCGCCGCGTAATCTTGCACCGCGCCATAAAACGCAAATCCGGCACCCCCGACGTGCACCATGTCAGGAATGCCGGATCATTTTCAGCGGGCTTCTGATCCTGTCAGAGCCGTCTGAAATAGTATCTCAGGCGCCGCGTTGGGTAGTGGTACCCGTGCCCACCGCCTGCCCCGGCCGCCACGGGCCTTGGCCGTTTTCGCCATGGATCATGGTTTCAAACCATTCAAAGCTGCGCGCCATCTGTTCCAGCGGCGCAGAAAGCTCGCCCCGACGCCGCGCTTCCTCGGCATTGTCGCGCATTTTGCGGATCAAGTTAAAGCGCACGGTGGGTTCTGTCGGTAGGCCGAGCGCATTGGTCTTATCCGTCCCCATAGCTTCGCCGTGGGATTCCAGTTCCAGCAAAAACGCCGCATGGGCATAGCCCGCCGCGCGCAGTTTGCCGACCATCTCGTCAATCTCGCGCGGGGAAATATCGCGCAGCGTATAGGCCTTGAACACATCGCGTGCATCGCCGCGCGGATGGCCGCTGACAAGAAACGAAAACGGGTGACGGGGGTTGTTTTCCACCCGGCTGGAGCTGAACAGCGACCGCTTCTGCGTGGTGTTCAGCTCGGGTTCATGGCTCGTTTGCATTCTGCTACTCCTACACCAATTCACGAGGACCCTAACGCTCGCATGGTGAACAAGCCGTAAACGGAAGCACCTTTTCGGTGCCGGGTTCGGGGCGATAACGGGGCTTCCCCCCGCGCCTTTGCTGCGGATTTCCCGCACGTCTCTGCCCAGGTCAGCCTTCCTGCATTTGCATGGTGACCAGCGATTGAGTTTGCTCAGATCCGCTGGGGGCCATCAGATAGGGCGAATTGCGGAAGATGCCGTTCAGCACGTTTTCGACAAACTCGACACTGCGCGCCATTTCCAGCTGCGGCGCGTTCCATTCGCCCCGCGCTTTCACCGCCCGCGCTTCGTCATAAAGCGTCTGGACCAGATCAATCGGCGTGTTCGGGGCCTTGGCGCCCGCTTCGGATCTGGCACCGTGCTCTTTCAGCACTCCCATCAGCGCCTCATTGCGATACCCGGCCTGTTGCAGCTCGTCGCGCATCTGATCAATCTGCTTCGGGGTGATAGACCGCATTGTATGGGCTTTGAACACCGCGCGCGCCGCTCCGTCCGGGGTGCCGAAAATGACAATTGCCTTGGGATAGGCCGGTGGGTTTTTCACCGCTAGGCTTTCGAGCGGCACCGGCGAGGTCGCGGGCGTAGCCAAACCGGTTGGCGGGGATGCTGATATTTGCATTGCGATACTCCTGTATCTCCGGCCCCTGCCCCGTTTTGGGCACGGCCCGGATTTGTCATCGCGCCGGAGGCTTCGCCCCGCGCCACAAAGGCTCAGCCCTGCATCAGGCGCGCTTCGATTGCGGTTTGCGCGGCGGTGTAGGGCATGGCGGGGCTCGCGGCGGTGCGGGCATGGGCCTGACGGTCGATCTGGTCGAGATAATCCGCCATCTGCTCGGCAAACTCACTGGGATCGCCGCGCCTGCGGGCCATCTCGGCATCATTCCGAAACGCATCGATCAGGTCGGTGGGCGTGCTCATCCGGCGGGCAAAATCGGCCCGGGCCGCCGCATCGGGCGGATGGCCGGTGATCTCTGCGCTGATCTTCTGAAAATGGCTCTGAAAGGCTTCGCCCCGGGTTTCCAGCATCAAGATCCCCTTTATGTCGTCAAAGCCCGCCGCGCGCAGCTCTCCGACAAGCTGATCAACCTCACGCGGGCTGATCGAATGCAGGGAATATTTCTGAAAGACGGCGCTTGCATCATCCGGGATGCTTTCGCGCATCGCATTGAGGAACGATGACGGCCCACGGGTTTCTGGCGCACGGGCTCCTGGCTCACGGGCCTCCACCTCACGGGCGGTGGAAATATGGCGCGACATCGCGGGGCTGACAGCCTGGGTCACTTGCATGTTTGGCACTCCTGCACCTTTGCTCGGATGCAGGCTAGGCACAGGGCGTGAACGGGCCGTAAACAGCTCTAATTGTAGAATTTAAGATCGGGCGAATTGGCGGCGCAAAGCTATTGTGCCGCCATCGCGCCCCGCGCTTAAAACGCGTCGGGCTGGGTTTCGCGCGCCATGTGGTCGATCACGGCATTGGCGAATTTCGGCTCGTCGCCTTCGGGAAAGAACGCCCGGGAGATATCGACGAATTCGCTGATCACCACTTTCGGCGGCGCGTCCCCGGCGATCAGCTCGGCCCCGGCGGCGCGGAACAGCGCCCGCAGGGTCGGATCGATGCGGGCAATCGGCCATTTCGCCACCAGCGCGCGGTCGGTCAACTGGTCAATCCGGGCTTGCTGGTTCACCGCCTCTTCCATCAGCAGACGAAACAGCGTGGGGTCGCCCTCAGGCATGTCATAATCGTCGAATTCCTCGCCAAAGCGGTGGTCCTCAAATTCGCGGATCACTTTATCGACGCTCTGGCCGGACGCCTCCATCTGAAACAGCGCCTGCACGGCAAACAGCCGCGCGGCAGATTTCATTTTGCGTTTCTGATTGCCCGAGAGGGTCATGCAGAGGGGTTCCCTTCATTTTCGCCGTCCCCGGCGAGTTTGATCTTGTCCCATGGCTTGAACCCCACGGGCTTTTCGGTCTCCCCCCATTTGCGACGCAGCGCTATCAGATGCATCGCGGCGGCGGCAGCACCGCCCCCTTTATTCTGCCCATCGGGCGCGGCGCGTACTTCGGCCTGTTCGCGGTTTTCCACGGTCAGAATGCCATTGCCAATCGCCAGCCCCTGCAAGCCCATCAGCGTCAGTGCGCGCGAGCTGTCATTGCAGACGGTGTCGTAATGGGTGGTTTCACCCCGGATCACGCAGCCCAGCGCCACATAGCCATCGAAATTCGACAGCCGGTCCGCCATGGCGATCCCCGTCGGCACTTCCAGCGCACCCGGCACTTCGATCAGATCCCAAGTGCCGCCAGCCGCTTCGATCTCGGCTTTGGCCCCAGCCACAAGATTATCGGCGATATCCTTGTAATAGGGCGCGACCACGATCAGCAGTTTCACCGGCTTATCAAAGCTCGGGCGCGGCAGGATGTAATGTTGCTCGGCAGCGGCCATCATGCCTCTCCCTGAATAGGATGCGTGCCTTCGATGGTCAGCCCATAGGCATCAAGACCAACGAATTTCGGCAGCGGGCTATCGGTCAGCAGGGTCATGCGGGTGATGCTCATCGCCGGATCGCGCAGCAGCACAACGGCGCCCCGCCCGGCCTCGGCAATGATCTGCATCGCACGCGGCAGCTCGTCAGCAGGCGACGGGCCAATGCCCAGCGCGTCTTCCAGCGGGTTGAGGCTGTGCATCCGCACCAGCACCGGATCATCGCTGGTCAGATCGCCCTTGGTCAGAACGATATGCTCGGCGCCCTGCGTCTCATCGGTGAAGATGCGCAGCATCCAGTCGCCACCATATTCCGAGGTCACGGCTTTCGCGGCGCTTTCGCTCACCAGATTATCATGGCGGTGACGGTAGGCGATAAGATCGGAGATCGTGCCGATTTTCAGCGCATGTTTCTGGGCAAAGGCCACCAGCTCCGGCAGGCGGGCCATGGTGCCATCATCGTTCATGATCTCACAGATCACCCCGGCGGGCTGCAGCCCGGCAAGGCGGGAAATATCCACTGCGGCTTCGGTATGCCCGGCGCGGACCAGCACGCCCCCATTGCGCGCGCGCAGCGGGAACACATGGCCCGGCGTGGCGATATCGGCAGCACCCTTGGTCGGATCAATCGCCACCGCCACGGTGCGGGCGCGGTCATGGGCGGAAATCCCGGTGGTCACGCCTTCGCGCGCCTCGATCGAGATGGTGAAAGCGGTTTCATGCCGCGACGCATTGACCGTCGACATCAGCGGCAGGCCCAGCGCGTCGATGCGCTCGCCCGGCATCGCCACGCAAATCAGCCCACGCCCATGGGTGGCCATGAAGTTGATCGCTTCCGGCGTCGCCATCTGCGCCGGGATCACCAGATCGCCTTCGTTTTCACGATCTTCATGATCGACGAGCACGAACATCCGTCCGTTGCGCGCCTCTTCAATGATCTCCTGAATCGGAGAAATGGCATCGCGCCAGTCGATCTCGACCGGCCCCGGCTGTTTGTAGCTTTCAGAATCCGTCATGCTCTCCCCCGGCATTGGGCACGCGGTCAGATAACGCCTCTGATCCGGCAATACCAGTAGGAAAGGGCACCGGGAATGGCCCGAAAACGACGTTACGCCGCGCCGAAATAGGCCTCGGCTGGTAAATAGCCCGCCATCCGGCCCGCCGTGGCCCATTCCGCTTCCAGCGCGGTATCGCCAATCACCAGCACCGCATCCGAGGGCAAACCGCGCGCCGAGGTCAGTTCCGCCAGCTTTTTGCGGGTCGCGCCCCAGCCATCAGCCAGCGTCGGGGCCTGAGCGGCCGCTTCGATCAGCGCTGCATTGGCCCCGGTGATCAGCTCCGGGGTCAGCGGGCGATGCACAGCGGCCAAACGCTGGGTATGTTTCAGCGCGCCGAGCTTATCCGCCTGCGCCTCGGGCAGCGTGACCAGTTTCGGCCCCACCCGCAGCGCATTGCTTGAAAACAAGAGCGCAATCACGTCGCGCCCGGTGCCCGCCCGGATCGAAGCATAGGATTTGAAATCAATCCCCAGCTCTTTCGCCCGGTTCACCCTGAGGCGAATGATCTCCAGCGGCATTTTCGGCAAGGTGTCATTGCGGGCGCGTTTCCAGGCATAGGCCCGCCAGCCTGCCCCTGCCTCCATGGTCGGGCCGCCATTATGGCCGATCATGCCGAGGCTTCCGCCAGCCGCGCCACGTAGCGCGCCAGGGTATCAATTTCGAGGTTGATCTTGTCAGCGCCACCGAGCCTTTCGGAGCAATGAATTTCGCCAGCGCATCGGGGGCGCGAAAGCTCACCCGGGTGCTGTCATCTTCATCCCGCATGGCAATCACTTCCGCCACGCCATCGACATGGCCCGACACGATATGTCCGCCCAGCTCGTCGCCCACTTTCAGCGCCCGTTCCAGATTGACCCGCTTGCCCATATCCCAATCGCCCAGATTGGTTTTCGAAACCGTCTCGCCAGAGATATCGACCTCGTACCAGTCCTCCCCCAGCGCCACGACCGTCAGGCACACGCCATCGGCGGCAATCGACGCGCCGATCTCAATCGTGGCTGTGTCATAGCCGGTCTTGATCCGCGCATGCATATCGCCATCGCGGCTGATCTGATCGACCGTGCCGATATCGGTGATAATCCCTGTAAACATGCGCGCGCTCCTTTGACCCGGTTTTGGCTCTGGCCTATCGGTACGCCAGCCCCCGGGCTTTGCCAAGAGGCCACTCTGCGACAATCTGCTGCCCAATTTCTGCCTGATCCCTCTGTCATACGCGCTAAAATACAGGCGCAACGGCGTGACAATGGCACGCAACAGGTTCAATAAGAGCAGAACACGACAAAGAGGCGTGTAGGGATGATGGATTACGAGCACAAAACCCGGGTCTTTCTGTTTCTGCAGGGGCCGCATGGCCCGTTTTTCTCGCGCCTTGGGAAAATGCTGCGCGCCACCGGGGCCGAGGTCTGGCGGGTTGGCTTCAATCGCGGCGATCAGGTGTTCTGGCGGGACCGCGATACATTCATCCCCTATAGCGACGCCCCCGAGCTTTGGCCGGACCGCTTCCGCGAGCTACTGGACGAGAAATCCGTCACCGATATCGTGCTCTATGGCGATACCCGCTTCATCCATGCCGAAGCGGTAAAGATCGCTCAAGCCAAAGGGCTGCGCGTGCATGTCTTTGAAGCGGCAGCAATGGGCATTCGCGGCTGATGGATATGGATATCGCCCAAATGCAGGCGGTGCTGGATGCGGGCGATCACGATCAGCCCCCCGCGCCTGCGCATTGGGGCGATATGCGCCATCATATTTTCTACGGCGCGCTCTACCATTGGTTCGTGATGTTCCTGAACCAGCGCTATCAGGGGTTCCGTCCGCATCGCGCCCTGCCCGTGACCAAAGAGTTTCAGCTCTATCTGCGTCGGCTGCTGCTGATGCCCTTCCATGCCGCCGAACGCCGCATAGCCACCGCCCGGGTGCGCCATGGCGGCTTTCCCTATCATCTGGTGCTGCTGCAGCTTGAGCACGATTCCAGCTTTCAGATGCATTCGCCCTATTCCACCATGACAGAGTTTCTGACCGAGGTGATCGAGGGCTTCACCAAAGGCGCGCCGCGTCATCACCATCTGATCACCATCTGGTGTTCAAAGCCCACCCGCTGGAAGACGGCCGTGTACCATTGCGCCGCGAACTCAAAGCCTTGGCTGAGAAGCATAATGTCACCGACCGGGTGCATTACGTGCGCGGCGGCAAGCTTGCCGGTCTGCTCGACCCGGCCCGCAGCGCGATCACCGTCAATTCCACCGCCGCCCAACAGGTGCTCTGGCGCGGGCTGCCGCTGCACATTTCCGGCAGCGCCGTTTACAACAAACCCGAGCTGGTCTCGACCCAACCCATCGAAGACTTTTTCCGCCAGCCCAAACGCCCGGACCCGCAAGCCTATCGCAGCTATCGCCGCTATTTGCTGGAAAGCTCGCAAGTTCCCGGCGGTTTTTATTCAACGCGTGGACGTCAATATCTGCTCCGGCAGGTGGTCGATATGATGCTGGCCAAAGACGATCCCTATGACGCGCTCAGCCACGGCACCGCTGCGCCAAGGCAACAGCTCTATGCGGTCACGTAACCCAGCATGGAAACGCTGGATTTCCGTGATCTTTTCCGGTAACTTGCGGTTAATAATGACAGGCAGAACTCCATAAGGAGCCCGAGCAGTGAAAGAATTTGGCAGGCATTGGGCGCGTAATGCGGCCCTTTTTGCATGTATCGCAGGTGTTTCGGCCTGTGACGTGCTTCCCCGCTCCGGTCCGAATAAAAGCGAGATTTTCGCAGGGTCCGTACAGCGTCAGGGCGATGCATTCGTGGTTGCGGTCGACGATAATGTCACCCGCACAACAGGCGTTGTCGAAGCTCTGGGCTTCTCTGATCGCTTCACCAAGGCTGGTGTGGTCGGATCCGACACAATCCATCCGGGCGATACGCTGAGCGTATCGATCTGGGAAAACGTCGATCAGGGCATCCTGACCACGGCGGGCGCTCCGGCCTCGCTGCAGGAAGTACAGGTCGATGGCTCCGGCTTCATCTTCATCCCCTATGCGGGACGGATCAAAGCCTCGGGCAACAGCCCGGAAGCCATTCGCCGGATTATTTCCGAGAAACTCTCTGAACAAACGCCCGATCCGCAGGTTCTGGTGCGCCGGGTTGCGGGCAACGGCTCCACCGTGTCGCTGACCGGCGCCATCGGCGCGCAGGGGGTTCTGCCGATCGAACGCCCGACCCGCACGCTTTCTGCCATGCTGGCCCGCGCCGGCGGTGTAACCGTGCCCGCCGAGATTGCCGTGGTCAAAATCATTCGCGGCTCTGAGACCGGCAAGATCTGGTATCAGGATCTGTTCGACCATCCCGAGCTAGATATCGCCCTGCGTGGCGGCGACAGGATTTTGGTTGAAGGCGATACCCGCACCTTTATCGCCCTCGGCGCCACCGGCGCGCAAAGCCAGGTGAAATTCCAGAAACAGAGCATTTCGGCGCTGGAAGCCATCGCACAGGTTGGCGGGCTGAACCCGTCACTGGCCGATCCGACCGGGGTATTCGTATTCCGCAACGAACCTGCCGAAATTGCCAATTCCGTTCTCGGCCGCACCGATCTGATCGGCGATCAGCGGATGATCTATGTGCTCGATCTGACCGAGCCCAACGGCATGTTCCGCGCCCGCGATTTCGTCATTCGTGATGGCGATACGGTCTATGTGACCGAAGCGCCCTATGTGCAGTGGACCAAGGTGATCACCGCGCTCACCAGCACGGCCTCCACCGCCGGTTCGCTGACCACGGCGGCACAGGGCGTCGGGGTCCTGCCCTGACAATGATGGCATCGCGCCCGAACACTGACAGCACCGCCGGGGAGCCTGCTTCCCGGCGGCTTTTCGTCTATAATGGCGGCTTTCTGTGGCAAAAGCAGATCCGACGCATCCTGTCGCTGGCCGGTTGGCAGATCTCGCTGGGCAAACCTGCCCCCGATGACAGTATCGCGGTTTGGGGCCATTCCCCTTATGCCCATCGCGGCGAGGCGATGGCCGAGACAACCGGCGCGCCGCTGATCCGGGTGGAAGACGCCTTTCTGCGCTCGGTTCAGCCCGGGCGTGCAGGCGAGCCGCCGCTGGGCCTCTTGGTCGATCAACGCGGCGCGCATTTCGACAGCTCCCATCCCTCTGATCTTGAACACCTTCTGGCCACTCATCCCTTCGATGACGGCGCGCTTCTGGCCCGCGCCCGCGCCGCGATGGAAGCGATGACGCGCGGCCATATCTCGAAATACAACGCTTTCGATCCCCGCGCCGAGATCCCCGAGGCCCCCTATGTGCTGGTGATCGACCAGACCAAAGGCGATGCCTCGATTGCCCATGCAGGCGCGAACGAGGCGCGCTTTGCCGAGATGCTGGCGGCAGCCCAGATCGACCATCCCGGCATGCGCATCGTCATCAAGACCCATCCCGAAACCGCCGCAGGCCATCGCGCCGGGCATTTCGGGCCAGAACATGAAGACGCGCGCACCACGCTCCTGACAACCCCCGTCGATCCCTGGGCGCTGATGGAAGGCGCTGTGGCGGTGATGACCGTCAGCTCCGGCATGGGGTTTGAGGCCATTTTGGCCGGGCACAAGCCCCGGACCTTTGGCCAGCCCTGGTATGCGGGCTGGGGGCTGACTCTGGATGACTATCCCATCGACCGGCGCCAGCGCCGCCTGACTCGCACGCAAGTCTTTGCCGCCGCGATGATCCTCTACCCCACCTGGTACGATCCCTATCACGACGCCCTGTCCGGCGTGGAACAGGTGATCGCCACGTTGGAGGCGCGCGGGCGCGGCTGGCGCGAGGATCAGCATGGCTATATCGCCGCCGGAATGCGGCTGTGGAAACGCAAGCCCCTCGCCCGGTTCTTTGGCAGCGCGGGCAAGCCCCTGATCTTTGCCGAGGGCGCGAAGGCCGTGGCCAAAGCCCGTGAAAGCGGGCGCGACCTTATGGTCTGGGCCGGGCGCGAGGATGAGCTGGGCGATACCAGCGGCGTGCGACTGCTCCGCATCGAAGACGGCTTTCTGCGCTCACGCGGGCTCGGGGCCGAGCTGGTGCCGCCGCTCTCGCTCGTCACCGACGATCTGGGGATCTATTACGATCCGACCCGCGAAAGCCGATTGGAACACCTGATCACCGACAGCGTGACCCTGCCCGACAGCGCCCGCCGCCGGGCCGAGCGGCTGATTGCCGGGCTGAAGCTCGCCAAGATCAGCAAATACAATCTTGAGCGGTCGATGCCGGAGCTGCCAGAAGGCAGGCGCATTCTTGTGCCGGGACAGGTGGAAGACGACGCCTCGATCCGCCTTGGCACCAGCGAGGTTTCCACCAACCGGGCGCTGCTGGAAGCCGCCCGCCAAGCCAACCCCGACGCGGTGATCATCTATAAGCCGCATCCGGATGTGGAAGCCGGGCTGCGGACAGGCGCGGTGGAGGATGCCGAGGCGCTCGCCGATATCGTCGCCCATGAGGCGGATGCGGTGGCGCTGATCGAAGCCTGCGATGAGCTCTGGACCATGACCTCGCTGATGGGGTTTGAAGCCCTGATCCGCGGCAAGCCCGTCACCTGCCTTGGCACGCCATTCTATGCCGGTTGGGGCCTCACCCGCGATCTGGGCGATGTGCCCGCGCGGCGGCAGGCCCGCCCCGACATCGTCGCCCTCGCCCATGCCACCCTGATCGACTACCCGCGCTATTACGACCCGATCACCAAAACCCCCTGCCCGCCGGAAGTGGTGGTCGACCGGCTCGCCGCCGGGGTGAGCGCGCCCACCGGCCCCGCGCATCGGCTCATCGCCAAGGCGCAGGGGCTGTTTGCCGGACAAAGCTGGCTCTGGCGGCGGGGGTAGTGGGAGAAGCGAACAGCTGTCCTCACCTAGTAGAATGGCAAGCGTCGGCTTTCGGTCTGATCAATAAGGGCATCGCCCGAACCGAGGGAGGGTGCGATA
>JARRIY010000051.1:0-14398 GCA_037379985.1 Maritimibacter sp. | reverse complement strand
TTTTATCCCTCGTCCGATGCGCGCCGAAGGCGCAGGGCGAGCGCCTGCCCGTCCCAGCGGGCTGGCGCTATGGCAGCCCCGGCAAGACGCTCATAGGCAGGCAGTGGGTTGCACGATAAATGGCGCGGCACAGAGGTCGGGATGCGCCACCCCACGGGCAGGCCCCCGCCCCGCTCGCTCTATCGCGGGCGAAAACTTATTTCCGCGCGTCGTCTTCCTGATGATAGCGGACAATCCGTTCCACCTCGGCTTTCGAGCCCAGGATCACCGGCACGCGCTGATGTGGGCCTTCGGGGGGCAGGTCGAGGATGCGGGCGCGTCCGGTCGTGGCCATGCCGCCCGCCGCCTCGATCACCATGCCCATCGGGCTGGCCTCGTACATCAGCCGCAGCCGCCCGCCCGCTGCACGGATCTCATCATCAATCGGATACAGAAACACCCCGCCCCTTGTCAGGATGCGGTGCACTTCCGCCACCATCGAGGCCACCCAGCGCATGTTAAAGCCCTTGCCGCGCGGCCCGTCCGGCCCCAGCAGGCATTCGTCCACATAACGGCGCACCGGCTGTTCCCAGTGCCGCGCCCGCGAGATGTTGATGGCAAATTCGGCGCTTTCTTCCGGCACCCGCATCTGCGGATGGGTCAGGCGAAACTCGCCGGTGCCGGATTGCAGCCAATGGCCAGAACCAGCATGGTCGACGGCCCATAGACCGAATAGCCTGCGCAGAGCTGATCCGCCCCCTTCCGCAGCACATCGCGGTCGCCATCGACCCGCACCTGCATCACCGAAAAGATCGAGCCAACGGAAAGGTTCAGATCGAGATTGGACGACCCATCGAGCGGATCGAAATAGAGGATGTAATCCCCCGCCTCCGGCTCTTTCAGCCAGGTCACCTCGTCCACCTCTTCCGAGACCAGCGCCGCCAGTCGCGGGCTATTGGCACAGATCCGCATGAATTCGTCATTGGCGATGATGTCGAGCGGCTTTTGCGCCTCGCCCTGCACGTTGGTATTATCGGTGGCGCCCAGATTGCCTTCAAAGGCGCTATTGCGGATGTGATCGGCAATCGCGCGGCAGGCCCCCGCCACGTCTTCCAGAAGGAAGATCAGGTTCGGGTCGAGTTGGGCATCAAGGGTGAGAAAGCGGCGTAAAGTTGATCCTGTCATAGGTGCACGGACATAGTCGCTTTCACCGCCTGTTTCCAGCCAGCATATTTTTCCGCCCGGGTGGCCTCATCCATCGCCGGGGTAAAGCGGTGCTCCAGCGCCCAGCCTTTGGCGAAGTCTTCCATCCCCGGATAGATCCCGGCGCGCTGCCCCGCGAGCCAAGCCGCCCCCAGCGCTGTGGTTTCCAGCACTTCAGGCCGGTCAACCGAGGCGCCGATAATGTCGGCCAGAAACTGCATCGTCCAATCCGAGGCGGTCATGCCACCATCAACACGCAGGGTCGGCGTGGCCCCTTCGGCCTGCCAATCAGCATGCATCGCTTCGAGCAGATCACGGGTCTGGTAGCCGACGCTTTCCAGCGCCGCACGGGCAAAATCTTCCGGCCCGGAATTGCGCGTCAGGCCAAACACCGCCCCCCGGCATTCCGCATCCCAATAGGGCGCGCCAAGGCCAACGAAAGCAGGCACCATGATCAGATTTTGCGCCGGGTCAGCCGCCTCGGCCAGCCCCTGCGATTCCCCCGCCGCGCCGATCAGCTTCAGCCCGTCGCGCAGCCATTGCACGACGGCCCCGGCGATAAAGATCGAGCCTTCCAGCGCATAGGTGGGTTTGCCGTCCATCTGATAGGCGATGGTGGTCAGCAGCCGGTTTTGCGAGGTCACGGCGGTCTCGCCGGTATTCAAGAGCGCAAAGCAGCCGGTGCCATAGGTCGATTTCATCATCCCGGGCTGGAAACAAGCCTGACCTATAG
The DNA here is from genome assembly GCA_037379985.1 of Maritimibacter sp. Classification (GTDB taxonomy): domain Bacteria; phylum Pseudomonadota; class Alphaproteobacteria; order Rhodobacterales; family Rhodobacteraceae; genus Sinisalibacter. The sequence goes on along the minus strand of JARRIY010000051.1, from coordinate 12,483 downwards.
TGGCCGCCTGCTGATCGCCCGCCACGCCCAGGATCGGGATCGCTTGCCCAAGCAGCGCCGGATCGGTCATGCCAAAATCGGCCGCGCAATCCTTCACTTCAGGCAGCATCGCCATCGGAATATCAAAGCGCGCGCAGATCTCTTCGCTCCACGCGCCTTTGTGAATATCGTAAAGCATGGTGCGGGCGGCATTGGTCGCGTCCGTCACATGCGCCGCCCCGCCGGTAAGCTTCCAGATCAGATAGCTGTCAACGGTGCCAAATAGCAGCTCGCCACGCTCGGCCCGCTCCCGCGCGCCCTCAACGTGATCCAGCAGCCATTTCAGCTTGGTGCCCGAGAAATACGGGTCCGCCAGCAGCCCGGTTTTCGCGGTGATCGTGGCATCAAACCCTTCGCCGCGCAGCTCAGCACAAAAATCGGCGGTGCGCCGGTCTTGCCAGACAATGGCGTTATAGATCGGCTTGCCGCTCTCCCGCTCCCAAACCAGCGTCGTCTCGCGCTGATTGGTAATGCCAATCGCCGCAATCGCCTGCGCTTCCAGCCCGGCCTTGCCCAGCGCCGCGCGCATGGTCGCCAGCGTGGTGTTCCACAGATCCTCAGGATCATGCTCCACCCAGCCCGAGGCGGGAAAATGCTGCGGAAATTCTTCCTGCGCGATAGCGGCGGGCTTCATCGCCCCATCAAACACAATCGCGCGTGTCGAGGTTGTCCCCTGATCAATGGCAAGGATGTGGGTCATCGGCCCCGCTCTTTTTTAGTGAATATCGTCAGATGCTAACATCGAATAGATTGCCGGGGCCACGACAAATGCGCGGCCCCGACTGGAGGAAGGCTTACTGCCAGGATTTGATCAGCTCGTCATACGAGATGGTCATCGGCTCACTGTCCTCGTTGGCGAGAGCAGCTTTCGGCGCACCCGGCTTGCTCAGCCATTCGTTCGGGTCCACCTCATCGTTCAGAACCGGACCAAGATCGCCCTGCACGCCAGCGCGTTCCAGACGGCTCAGAACTTTTTCCTGATCGGCACAGAGCGAATCCAGGGCTTCCTGAGCGGTTTTGGCACCCGACATGGCGTCGCCGATATTCTGCCACCACAGCTGCGCCAGCTTCGGATAATCCGGAACGTTGGTGCCGGTGGGCGACCACTGAACGCGGGCGGGCGAGCGGTAGAACTCGACCAGACCGCCAAGCTTCGGAGCCCGATCGGTGAAGCTCTGATCGTTGATCGTGGATTCACGGATGAAGGTCAGACCCACATGCGATTTCTTCACATCAACGGTTTTCGACACCACGAACTGGGCATAGAGCCAGGCGGCTTTGGCACGATCCACCGGGGTGGATTTCATCAGCGTCCAGGAGCCAGCGTCCTGATAGCCGACTTTCATGCCGTCTTCCCAATAGGCCCCATGCGGGCTGGGAGCCATGCGCCATTTCGGCGTGCCATCGTCGTTCAGCACGGCATCCGCACCATCACCCACCATGTCGGCGGTGAAAGCGGTGTACCAGAACATCTGCTGAGCAACCGCACCCTGCGCCGGAACCGGGCCAGCTTCCGAGAAGGTCATACCAGCAGCAGCGGGCGGCGAGTAGTTGTCCAGCCAGTCAATCGCTTTGTTCACGGCATAGACGGCAGCAGGCGAGTTGGTCGCGCCGCCACGTGCCACGCACGAGCCGGTGGGTTGCGATTTCTCGTTCACCCGGATGCCCCATTCGTCAACCGGCAGACCGTTCGGCTCGCCCTTGTCGCCCATCCCGGCCATCGACATCCAAGCGTCGGTGTAACGCCAGCCGAGCGAGGGGTCTTTCTTGCCGTAGTCCATGTTACCAAAGACTTCTTCCGGGCCACCAGCATAGGTCATGTCGCGACCGGTGAAGAACTCAGCGATGTCTTCATAGGCCGACCAGTTGACCGGAACGCCCAGATCGTAGCCGTATTTCTCTTTGAAGTCGGCCATGGTTTTCGGATCGGTGAACCAATCGTAGCGGAACCAATAGAGGTTGGCGAATTGCTGGGTCGGAAGCTGGTAGAGCTTGCCATCCGGACCGGTGGTGAAGGAAGTGCCGATGAAATCGTCCACATCCAGCGTCGGGTTGGTCACATCAGCGCCTTCGCCCGCCATCCAGTCGGTCAGGTTGCGCACCTGCTGATAGCGCCAATGGGTGCCGATCAGATCGGAGTCGTTGATATAGGCGTCATAGATGTTCTCGCCCGACTGCATTTGGGTTTGCAGCTTTTCAACCACATCGCCTTCGCCGATCAGATCGTGAATGATCTTGATCCCGGTGATTTTTTCAAACGCCGGAGCAAGCACGCTGGATTCGTATTCATGCGTGGTGATGGTCTCGGATACGACGTGGATTTCCATGCCTTGGAAAGGCTGGGCGGCATCCACGAACCATTGCATTTCGGCTTCCTGATCGGCGCGGCTCAGCGTCGACAGATCACCGATCTCGCTATCTAGAAAGGCCTGCGCGGCGGCCATGTCGGCATGGGCGCCCTGGCCCATGAGCGACATCGCAAGCGCAATTGCCGTGGTTGTTCTGAGGTTGAAGTTCATTGTGGTTATCCTCCCTGAAGTGAACTTGGTTTCCTCTTTAATCGACCGTCCGGGGCCTCCCCGCCCCGAACCGCCCTCTCATGGCCCGGTCAGACCCAGCGAAACACCGCCGCCGCGTAGACCAGGCAGACCAGCAGCGCATAGGGCTGCGGGCCGATCCCGAAGCTCAGCCAGATCAGATTGATGAAAGCTGAGCCCAGAAGCGTGATGAACAAGCGATCACCACGTGTCGTTTCGATGCGGAGCACCCCGATACGCGGGGTTTCCGGAAATTTGATCGCCAGCACCGTGAAGGTCACGAGAAGGGTGGCGATGACCACGAAGAAGATCGCGGTAGGTGTCGTCCAGGCCATCCATTGCATCGGAGTATCCTTTCCCTGCTCAGACCCGCCCGAGGGCAAAGCCCTTGGCGATGTAGTTGCGGACGAAGTAGATAACGAGCGCACCGGGCACGATGGTCAGCACCCCGGCGGCGGCGAGCACGCCCCAATCCAGCCCCGAGGCGCTAACCGTGCGGGTCATGGTGGCGGCGATGGGTTTCGCGTCGACCGAGGTCAGCGTGCGGCTGAGCAGCAGCTCGACCCATGAGAACATGAAGCAGAAGAACGCCACCACACCGATGCCCGAAGCAATCAGCGGCATGAAGATCTTCACGAAGAACTTCCCAAAGCTGTAGCCGTCGATATAGGCGGTTTCATCGATCTCTTTGGGCACGCCGCGCATGAAACCTTCAAGGATCCACACCGCCAGCGGCACGTTGAACAGGCAATGCGCCAGCGCCACGGCGATATGGGTGTCGAAGAGGCCTACCGAGCTGTAGAGCTGAAAGAACGGCAGCGCGAACACGGCGGGCGGCGCCATCCGGTTGGTCAGCAGCCAGAAGAACAGATGCTTGTCACCGATGAAGCTGTAGCGCGAAAAGGCATAGGCCGCAGGCAGCGCCACCGCGAGGCTGATCACGGTGTTTTCCACCACATAGATCAGCGAGTTCACATAACCCATATACCAGCTCGGATCGGTCAGGATCTTGATGTAATTCGCCAGTGTCAGGTCACGCGGCCAGAGCGAGAAGCCACCAAGGATCTCGGCATTGGTTTTCAGGCTCATATTCAACAGCCAATAGATCGGCAGCAGCATGAACAAGAGATAAGCTGCGATCACCACGCCCGAGGGCCGGATCATGTTGTTACGTTTTGCCATGGCCATCACATGCCCTCCCGTTTGTCGAGATTGGTCATCACCGTGTAGAACACCCAGCTCACCAGCAGGATCACCAGGAAATACATCAGCGAAAAGGCGGCGGCGGGTCCGAGGTCGAACTGCCCCAGCGCCATTTTCACCAGGTCAATCGACAGGAAGGTCGTGTCATTGCCGGGGCCACCACCGGTGACCACAAAGGGCTCGGTATAGATCATGAAACTGTCCATGAAGCGCAGCAGGATCGCGATCACCAGCACGCCTGACATTTTCGGCAGCTCGATATAGCGGAACACTTTCCAGCGGCTGGCCTGATCGATCTTGGCGGCCTGATAATAGGCATCCGGGATCGAGCGCAGCCCGGCATAGGCCAACAGCGCCACCAGCGAGGTCCAGTGCCAGACATCCATCACCACCACGGTGATCCAGGCGGCAAGGCTATCCTGCGTGTAGTTATAGGGGATGCCGAGCTTGTCGAGCACATGACCCAGCAACCCGATATCAACGCGGCCGAAGATCTGCCAGATCGTGCCGACCACATTCCACGGGATCAACAGCGGCAGTGCCATCAGCACCAGCGTGAAGCTCGACCAAAATCCCTTTTTCGGCATGTTCAGCGCTACAAAGATCCCCAGCGGCACCTCAATCGCCAGAATGATCGCGGAAAAGGCCAGTTGGCGACCCAGCGCGTTCCACATCCGGTCGGAATGCAGCATCTCATCGAACCATTCGAGGCCCGCCCAGAAAAACTCGTTATTCCCGAAGGTATCCTGCACCGAGTAGTTGACCACGGTCATCAGCGGCACCACCGCCGAAAAGGCTACAAGGATGAGTACCGGCAGCACCAGGAACCAGGCTTTCTGATTGATCGTCTTGTTCATAGCGCGCCCTCCCCGTCCGGCGCGACGCGCCAATCGTCCTGATAGATATTGATCCCCTCCGGGGCGAAACGGACCCGGTCAGTGGCTTCGGCGATTTCCTCATCCTCGCCGACAATCGCGCTGATTTCCTGCCCTGCCATGTCGAGCCGCACGATCCGGTGCCGTCCCACATCCTCAACCCTGCGGATCCGCGCCGGAATTCCCTCGCCGCCGGTCGCGAGCTGAACGAATTCCGGGCGGATCCCGACCTGGAGCCTCCCCCCCTCGCGAAGCTTAAAGGTTGCGCCCAAGTCGATCTCAGCCCCTGCCAAACGGGCTTTGGAGCCCGAGATTTCTGCCTCAATCAGGTTCATCCCCGGCGAACCGATGAAATAGCCCACGAAAGTATGCCCGGGACGTTCAAACAGCTCCTGCGGTGTGCCGATCTGCACCACCCGCCCGTCATGCATCACAACCACCTTATCGGCGAAAGTCAGCGCCTCGGTCTGGTCATGGGTGACGTAAATCATCGTATGGCCAAACTGGTGATGCAGCGATTTCAGCTGGGTGCGCAGCTCCCATTTCATATGCGGGTCGATCACGGTGAGCGGCTCGTCGAACAGCAGCGCATTCACATCCTTGCGCACCATGCCGCGACCTAGGCTGATCTTTTGCTTGGCATCCGCCGTCAGCCCCCGCGCCTTGCGGTTCAGCATCTCTTCCATGCCGATCATCCGGGCGATTTCCTGCACCCGCTCAGCCACATAGGCCTCATCACGCCCCCGGTTGCGCAGCGGAAAGGCCAGGTTATCGCGCACCGTCATCGTGTCGTAGACCACCGGGAACTGGAACACCTGCGCGATGTTGCGCTCAGCGGTTTCCGCATTGGTCACATCCTTGTCGTCAAACAGGATGCGCCCCCGGCTCGGGGTCAGCAGCCCCGAGATGATATTCAGCAGCGTGGATTTCCCGCAGCCCGAGGCCCCCAACAGCGCATAGGCCTCGCCATCGGCCCAAACATGATTGAGCTCTTTCAGCGCAAAATCCTGTTCGCCGCGCGGATAGGACATGTAGCTGTGGGCCAGATTATCCAGAGTAATTTTCGCCATTACGCCGCCTCCGCATAAGAGGCAGGCGCCACAAGCGCACCTTGATCGTCGAAGACATAAACATGGGCCGGGTCCAGATAGAGCGGCAGATCCGCCCCGATCTCAAGATCGCGCACCCCATGCACCAGCCCCACCCAGCGTTCTCCATGATGGTCGAGATGGATGAAGGTTTCCGAGCCGGTAATCTCGGTCACGGCCAGCTTCGCGGTAAACTGCATGGCATTGGCCACCTTCGCCTCCAGCTCCAGATGGTTGGGCCGGAACCCGGCCAGATAGCTGCCATCGGCCAGTGTTTTCAGCTTGCCGCGCGCCGCCGTGCTCTGCCCGTCGCCAAAATTCAGGCTCTCGCCTTGTTTCACCACTTTGAGAAAGTTCATCGGCGGATCGGAAAACACCCGCGCGGTGGTCGCATCCTGCGGCTTGCGATACACGCTCGGCGTCGGACCGAATTGCGTCACCCGCCCTTCCCACAGCGTCGCGGTATTGCCGCCCAGCAGCAACGCCTCTTCCGGCTCGGTGGTGGCGTAGACAAAGATCGAGCCGCTTTCCTCGAAGATATGCGGGATCTCGGCGCGCAGCTCTTCGCGCAGCTTGTAATCAAGGTTGGCCAGCGGCTCATCCAGCAGCACCAGCCCGGCCTTTTTCACCAGCGCCCGGGCCAGCGCGCAGCGCTGTTGCTGCCCACCCGACAGTTCCAGCGGCTTGCGGTCCAGAAACTCGCCCAGCTTCATCAGATCGGCGGCCTCACGCACCTCGCGATCAATCTGGCTCGCATCGTGGCCCAAGAGCTTCATCGGCGAGGCGATATTGTCGTACACGCTCATCGACGGGTAATTGATGAATTGCTGATAGACCATGGCGACCTTGCGGTCCTGCACCCGCATCCCGGTCACGTCTTCACCATCCCACAGAATGCGGCCCGTGTCGGGCACATCCAGCCCGGCCATGATCCGCATCAGGCTGGTCTTGCCCGATAGGGTCGGCCCTAGCAGCACATTCATCGTGCCGCGCTGCAAGACCAGATCGGTCGGGTAGATATGGGTCTGCCCACCGGCGGTCTTGCTGACCGCGTCCAAAATTAGAGTCATCTTTTCCTCCCTGACCGTCTTTTTTTATTCTGCGGTCTTCTGTGTATTCCTTTGTTTGTTGGCCTGAGCCGTGTTGGTCTGAACCCAGGCAGCCAGATGGCCCACCTGTTCCTCCGTCAGACGCAACCCAAGCTTAGAGCGTCGCCACAAAATGTCATCTGCACTTTGGGCGTATTCCTTTGAGATCAACCAGTTGACTTCCCGTTCGGTCAGACCGGCACCGAAATCCTCACCCAGCTCTTCTGCCGATTTCGCCCCCGCCAGCATCACCCGCGCTTCAGTGCCATAGGCACGGATCAGGCGATGCGCATCAAAGTGGGACAGAAACGGAAAATCGGTCTGCAACCCAGCCACCAGAACATCGAACCGGTCATAGGCAAAATCGCCGCCCGGCAGCGCAACGCCCTCGGTCCATTTCCCCGGCAGCCCCGGAAAGAACGGCGCGATTTTATCCAACGCAGCTTCGGCCAGCCGCCGATAGGTGGTGATCTTGCCGCCAAACACGTTCAGCAGCGGCGCGCCCTGCTTATCCACGGTCAGCACATAGTCGCGCGTCGCCGCCGTGGCCGAGCTTGCCCCATCATCATACAGCGGGCGCACCCCGGAATAGGTCCAGACGATATCTTCGCGGCTGATCGGATGCGCCAGATAGTTGTTGACGAAATCCACCAGATATTGCTGCTCAGCCTCGGTGCATTCGGGCCGGTCATCCGCCGCGTGATGTTCCTGATCCGTCGTGCCGATCAGGGTGAAATCGCCCTCATAGGGAATGGCGAAAGCAATCCGCCCATCCGTGCCCTGAAAGAAATAGCATTTGTCGTGTTCATAGAGCTTCGGCACCACGATATGACTGCCGCGCACCAGCCGCACCCCGGCTTTCGGAGCCAGATCCACCTTGTCGCGGATCACCTCTTCCACCCAGGGCCCGGCCGCATTGACCAGCATTTTCGCCCAATGCTCGCGGGTCTCGCCGCTCTCGGCATCCGCCACCGTGATCCGCCACAGCTCATCAACCCGCTCGGCCTTCACGACCTTGGATCGGGTCATGATCTCGGCCCCGCGCGCCGCCGCATCGCGGGCATTCAGCACCACCAGCCGCGCATCCTCGACCCCGCAATCGGAGTATTCATAGGCTTTGGCAAATTTCGGTTGCAGCACCGCCCCTTCCGGCGCCTCGTGCAGATCCAGCGATGTGGTCCCCGGCAGGATCTTCCGCCCGCCCAGATGGTCATACATGAACAGCCCGATGCGGATCAGCCAGGCCGGACGCCGCCCGCGCAGCCAGGGCATGAACAGGCCCAACAGCTTCGAGGTCGGCGTATCCACCTCAAAGCGCATATCGGGGTGATAGGGCAGCACAAAACGCATCGGCCAGCTGATATGCGGCATCGCCTTCAGCAGAACTTCGCGCTCCACCAGCGCCTCATGCACTAGCCGCAGTTCGAAATATTCCAGATAGCGCAGCCCGCCGTGGAACAGTTTGGTCGAGGCCGACGAGGTCGCCGAGGCAAGGTCATTCATCTCGGCCAGCGTCACGCTCATCCCGCGCCCCGCCGCATCCCGTGCGATGCCGCAGCCATTCACGCCGCCGCCAATCACAAAGAGATCCGATACCTTACCGATGTCAGCCGTCTGGGCCACAAGCCGCCCCCTGTTCGCATTTCACCTGAAATTCATGGCGAATATTTTCGCTTCCGTAAAGTCACTTTTTTCGTTTTCTTTCCTTTTTGGTCGTTTTCGCAAATATCCTAAGGAAATAGGGAGATTCCCCATCTTCTCATGTGTGAATCATCACCAACCCTATGCAGATAGGCGGCTATTCCCGGTACTTATGAGGCTATTCCGGGTACTTTTGCACCGACGTCGGCCAGAAAATGAAGAGATCAATGGAATCGGCCACAGTTCGCGAAGATTTACGCGCAGAAACGAAAATTTCTTGTTTTTCTCCGCTCAGGCCGTTACCTCAGGTCCACTGGGTACGGGAGGGGACGGATGGCACAGTCATTCCGGCAAGCCGAAATTATCGAGATCGCGCAACGCGATGGCAAGGTCACGGTCGAAGGCCTAGCCGAGCATTTCAACGTGACCCTGCAGACCATCCGCCGCGATCTGGCCGAGCTTGGCGACAGTGGCAAGCTGGAGCGCGTGCATGGCGGTGCGATCCTGCCCTCAGGCATCGCCAATATCGGCTATGAAGACCGCCGCAGCCTGAACCAGATGGGCAAAGAGGGCATCGCCCGCGCCTGTGCGGCGCAGCTGCCCCAAAGCTGTTCGATCTTTCTCAATATCGGCACCACGACCGAAGCCGTTGCCCGCGAGCTCCTGTCGCATCGCGATCTCATGGTCGTGACCAACAACATGAACGTGGCCAATATTCTCGCCCAGAACGAAGCCTGTCAGGTGATCCTCACCGGCGGGGCGCTGCGCCGCTCTGATGGCGGGCTGGTGGGCAATCTAACCACCGAAACCATCCGCCAATTTAAATTCGACTACGCCGTCATTGGTTGTTCGGCGCTGGATGAAGAGGGTGACATTCTGGATTTCGACATTCAGGAAGTCGGCGTGAGCCAGACCATCATCCGCCAGTCGCGGAAAACCATTCTCGCCGCCGACCACACCAAATTCCAACGCCACGCCCCGGCGCGGATCGGATCATTGGCCGAAATGGATATGTTCGTCACCGACAGCCCCCTGCCCGCCTCGCTCGCCAGCGCCTGCAAGAACTGGGGCACCGAGGTCGTGCTGGCCGAGGGTTAAGGGGCCGTGCTGGCTTAGCCGTCAACGCGGTGGTAGGTCATTTCGGCCACCAAGCGCCATTTTTCTTCGCCTTCAGCGCGCATGATCTGGCGGATCTGGAAACTGTCTTCATCCGGTGCGATCACCCGCACCTGAGTTTCAAACGGCTCGTCATCCACGATCAGCGCGGTGGTTGAGATCATCTCGATCTGCTCAGGTGTTTCCTGCCCCGCAAGCTGGATGGTCTGGCCGGTGGCAGCGGACCAGAAGCCAGCATTCACCCCGCCATCCCCATTGCGCACCAAACGCAGCGAAATATCCGATTTCCCGGCGGCCACGGCGCAAAAGCCGATCACATTCACATCGCCCCCGGCCGCGGCATCCGCGCCCTCTGACGGAGCTACCTCGACCTGACAGCGCCCACGCTCCAGCGGCGCCCGCACGCCAGTCGACATCTGCCCTTCCCCGAGCCATTTGCCATCGGCGTTGAACAGGTCGGCCGCATAGGCCGGTGCGCCCGAGATCAGGGCAAGGCAGAGCGCCGCGAAGCTTGTGCGGATCATGATTGTGTTTTCCCGTTTTTCTTGACCGCAGCGCGCCCAAACCGGACCCGTCTGCGGAAAATGATCAGTATCGCAGGCAAAACAAGCAAATCGGCAATCAGGGCGAGGATATAGACCATAATGGTGATCCTGCCAAATATCGCAACGCCTTCGTTCTGGGCAAACAGCGTGCCCAGCATCCCACAGACCAGCAGCACCGAGGTGGTGATCAGTGCCGGCGAAACTTCATCGAACACCGCCAGCAAGCGGCGGCGTTTGATCCGCCCCACCCCACCAGACAGGTGCAGCCGGTTCAGCACATGCAGCGTGTCATCTACCGCAATACCAAAGGCCACGGTCAGCGCCATACCGTTGGAGAAATCAATCCCGCCGCCCGACACGGCCAGCCAGGCCCCCACCAGCGTGACCGGCAGCATATTCGGCACCAGCGAGATCAGCGCGATCTTGAGGTTGCGCAACCAGATCAGGATCAGCAGTGCCACCGCGCCCAGCGCCACCAGCAGGCTGCGATTGATCTCGTCCAGCACCACGCTCGCCACCCGCGACGACATCACCGGAAGCCCGGTGGTGCGCCCGATCTCGACGCCCTCCAGCGCCGGATCTTCGGCCAGCTTGGCGTCTATCGCCCGTGCCACGGCAATGGTCTGGTCGCCATTTACATATTCGAACGGCGTGGAAACCAAAGTTTTCGTGCCATCGCGCGACACCACCCGGCGCGCCAGCGCCTCAGGCAGATCGGCCAGCTGCAAATTGCTCTCGCCGCCCGGGGTCATATCAACCGGGTCGGGCTCGCCCATCACCTCGGCAATATCGGCGCGCACCTGCTCGATCACCTTTGGATCATTCGTCACCGCCTGATAATACAGCACCGCTGAGACGATCATCAGCACGATCCCGCCCCAGGCCACACGGCGTGGCGCACGAAAGGCCAGATGCGGTAGCTTGGCGATGCCAAACCCGGTGGGTGGGCGATCATGCAGGCGCTCAAACAGCGGCGTGAACCATGCAAACCGCCCGGCAATCGACAGCACCACGGTTTGCGTCAGCAGCACCACAACCACCGAGGCCAGCGTCACGACAACGCCCATCCAGCCCATTTCGGCAATGATGGTCGAGCGCGAAAATCCGAGCGATCCAAAAGCAATCGCAGTGGTAAAGGCGGCAAAGATGCAAGCCGTCGCCACCCGCCGCACCGCACGCACAGTGGCCCGGATCGTATCGCGCCCGCCCTGCCGGGCCCGTTCAAACCCGATATGGATCGCGTCCGAGGTCGCCAGCACCAGAATGAGCACCGGCAGGTTGATCGTCATCGTGTTAACCGACACCCCCAGATGCCCGTGCAGCGCCAGCGTAATGGCAACAGCCGCCATCGGCCCCGGCAGAGCCAAGAGCGCCAGCCGGAAGCTGCGAAAGGCCAGAACGGCAACGGTAAAGCCCATCGCCGTGCCCACGATAATCAGCATGATCACATCGCGCATCAGCGCCTGAGCAATCGCATCGCGCAGGATCGGGTATCCGGCAAAGCGCACCTGCGCCCCCGGCACCGAGGCTTCAACCTTGCCCCCAAGCTCCGCCAGCGCGTCGATCTGCTCGCGCCGTTTGGTGATATTGGCATCATCCGATTCCGAAATCGGCAAAACAGCAATCATCGCCTCGCGATCATCCGACATCATCCGCTGCAAGGCCGGATCAGAGCCATAGGCCGCATCCAGCCGCGCCTGCATCTGCTCCGCGGGCAACGGCGGATAGGGAAATAGCGGCTCCGCCTCGCCTTCCCCCACTGTCACATGCAGCGACATCGGCGAGATCACCGCCTGCACCCCGTCGATAAACTGCACATCAAGGATGAAATTCGACAGCGCTTCAGCCATCTTCGGGTCTGCCAGATCCGGCGCTTCAATCAGGGCAATGATATCATCGGAATCGCTGACGAAATCTTCGCTCAGCGCCGAGAAATCCTGATAGGCAGGCAGGTCGGACTGAAAGAAACGCAGCAGCTCGTCATTGAACTGAATCCGGGCGATACCGGTCACGGCGAAAACCACCAGACCAGCGGTCAGAATCCACAATATCCAGAACCGGCCCCGCAGCCCGGCCAGCAAGGCAGCCAGCTTGCGATCCCAATTTACCTGCCCGATCAAGCGCTCTCTCCAAATTTCGCCCCATTGATCACGCAAAGGTCAATTTTGCAAGCCGCTCGCGGCCTGTCTCAGTCAAGAAACTGCATGCGAACGGCGCTATCGAAACGACGCAGCCCGATCCGGCTCAGTACCCAACGATCATGACCCAGATTCAGCATCACAGCGGCCTTCTTGCCAGCACGACGGACCCAACGAGATACCCAAAACAAAACGGGCCGCGACTGGCGCGGC
>JARRIY010000050.1:0-23291 GCA_037379985.1 Maritimibacter sp. | reverse complement strand
GCTTTGGCGATCTGGCAGGGCTGCAATCATATGTGGGTCGTTCTGGGGGGGCAGATCTGGCGCTAGCAGCCCCTGAAACAAAAAACCGCTCAGGAACAAGTTCCTAAGCGGTTTTTATGGTGCCCAGGAGAGGACTCGAACCTCCACGTCCATACAGACACTAGCACCTGAAGCTAGCGCGTCTACCAATTCCGCCACCTGGGCAGGTGTCGTGAGGCCGCGATGTAAGGCTAGTCGCGGGCGGTGTCAACGGCAGAAAACGCAGAAAAGCACCAAAGGTGAGATTTCTCCGATGTGCCCGGGATTTCGCCACAAAAATACCCCGCCACAGGGGCGGGGCTAAGTTGGTGCCGTGGCGCAGGGCCACGGTCACAGGCGGTATTACGTTGTCTTGGAAAACCTGATCCCGGAGGCGGGATCAGGGGGAGGGATCAGTGCATTTCGGCGCGGATCTGCTGGCGCAGCAGGTCGATGGGCACGGTCTTGCCATCGCGCTTGAAGTGCCAATAGGTCCAGCCATTGCAGGAGGGGGCGTGTTCCAGCGCCGCGCCAACCTGGTGGATCGAGCCTTTGGTATCGCCGGAGATCAGCGTGCCATCGGCGCGCACCTTGGCGATCTGACCGCGGGTATTGGTCAGCATTTCACCGGGGCGCAGCATGCCGCGCTCGACCAGTTGGCCGAAGGGCACGCGCGGCTCGGCGCGTTTCGAGGTGGTGACGGCCAGCGCGTCCTTGTCGAATTTGCGGATTTTCGACAGGCGCTTTTCAGCCACCTTGCGATAGCTTTCTTCGCGCTCGATACCGATGAACTCGCGGCGCAGCATCTTGGCCACCGCACCGGTGGTGCCGGTGCCGAAGAACGGGTCAAGCACCACGTCGCCGGGATTGGTCGTGCCAAGGATCACCCGATGCAGCAGCGATTCCGGCTTTTGCGTCGGATGCGCCTTGTCGCCGTTTTCGTCTTTCAGCCGCTCATGGCCGGTGCAGATCGGCAGAACCCAATCCGAACGCATCTGAATGCCTTCATTCAGTGCCTTCAGCGCCTCGTAATTGAAGGTGTATTTGCTGTCTTCGCTTTTCGAGGCCCAGATCAGGGTTTCGTGGGCGTTGGTCAGCCGCTTGCCGCGGAAGTTCGGCATCGGGTTCGACTTGCGCCAAACCACATCATTGAGGATCCAGAAGCCCTGGTTTTGCAGCTCGGCGCCCATGCGGAAGACGTTGTGATAAGAGCCGATCACCCAGATCGCGCCATTCGGCTTCAGCAGACGCCGGGCGGCGGCGAGCCAGTCGCGGGTGAAACGGTCATATACCTTGAAACTGTCGAACTGGTCCCAGTGATCGTCAACCGCATCGACCTTGGAGTTATCCGGCCGGTGCAGATCGCCTTTCAGCTGCAAATTATAGGGCGGGTCAGCAAAAATAAGATCAACAGACCCGGCCGGCAGGCTGTTCATCATCTCGATGGAGTCACCCGCAAGAATCTCGTTCAGGGGCAGCGCTTGCGCCGCCTTTGCTTTGGTTTTCGTCATGTCTCTGCCTCGATATACGGCGCATTTTTGCGCTCGTTGATTACAGACAAAGATGAGTCAAAGGTGATTCGCCGTCAATTTCTTTTTTGAATCAAGCACTTACTATTTTGCTTGATACAAGATATTGTGTACGGGCTTGAACGAACGCCTATGGTGTGGGGTCACCCCAAGATTTTGAAGTGCCGAAATATGGCTTTTTGATGGATATCCGGCGTTTTGCTCCCACCCATAGCCGGGGTGCTGTTGCGCAAGTTCCACCATCAGCCGGTCGCGGGTGACTTTTGCCACAATCGAGGCCGCCGCAATGGACAGCGAACGCCCATCGCCTTTCACCACAGCCTCCGATGCCGCTGTCAGCCCTTTCGGGATCTTGTTGCCATCGATCAGCAGATAATCGGCGGCAATGTTCAGCCCCGCCACCGCGCGCTCCATCGCCAGATGCGAGGCATAGAGGATGTTGATCTCGTCGATCTCTTCGACGCTGGCATGGGCGATGCAGACATCGGCGCTGGCCATGATCATGTCAAACAGTGCCTCGCGCTTCTTGGCGCTGAGCTTTTTTGAATCGTTCAGCCCCTCAGGAATATTTTCCGGGTCCAGAACCACGGCGGCGGCGGTGACGGGTCCGGCCAGCGGTCCGCGCCCAACCTCATCGACCCCGGCCACTCGCGTGGCGCCACCCGCAAGGGCAGCGCGTTCAAAACTGTAATCGGGTCCGGGGGTTTTCATCGGCTTTTCCATGCGCCCGGCCTGCCGGATCACGCCCATGGGTGCAAGTAAAAAACCGGGGATGAGCCTGACACTCATCCCCGGTCGAAGCCCGGTCAAACCTGCAAAAAGACCGGGCTTCTCCCTCGCTGCAGGGAACTCAGTTTCAGCGCCGGCGCGAGGCAACCTGGTAGCCAAAGCGCGACAGGCATTGTTCGGTGTAGGAGCGGCCACGATTGCGATAGGGCGCGGTCACGCTGGTTTCGCACCGCGACGGCAGATAGCCCCAGTTATCGAAATTGAGCTTCAGGCAACGGCGGTCGAAATAGGTGCCGCGATCCTGCCCGCGATGGATGGTGAATTTGCATTGCTCCGGCAGCAGCTTGCGCGCGGTGACGCGATTGCGGTTGCCACCCTCCCAACGGTTGCCATTGCCCCAGCGGGTCGTGTTGTCATTCCCCCAGCGGGTATTGCGGTGAGTTTCCGGGGCAGCAGGCGTGGCATGAGTGGCGGGGCTGGCCTGCTTGCCTTCTGCCAGGCTCGACAAGATCCCCGCCGCAACCAATCCGAAAAACGCCGTGGCGACGATGGCATCGGCAGAGTTATCGGCGCGGGCCGGGGCGGCGGCGATCGGGCTGAGCGCAACCGAGGCGGCCAGAGTGGCGGCAAGGGCAGGGCGGGTGATAAATTCGAACATGGCGTTTCCCTTCATGGATGCGGCGTTGCGCCGTGTGGCTTTGATGGGATCAGACTGGCCGTTGGGGCCTTCGCCACTCAATATCAGCCCGGTGTTATCGCATAACCGGCCCATAACCCGCGCTTTGCTATTGAATATCGGCGCGCCGGATCGCAGGGTTGGCGCATGAAACAGATGCTCGCCTCTCTTGGGCTTATCGCCCTCACAGCCCTGCCTGCCTCGGCGGAATGCTATGCCGATTACAAGGCCAAGCAGGATGACCCGCTACAGCTGCATTACGGTGTTATCGCCCTTGCCGATGATGCCTGCGCCAGCAAAGACGCTGCGGCAGCAGAGATCGCTCCCCGCCTTGCCGATGCGGGCTGGACCCTGCTTGCTGTTGTCTCTACCTTCGGCCCCGACGGGTTGACCGAGAAAAGGAAAGAGAGTGCGGGAGAGTTCTACCTCCGTTTCTGAGGCCCGCCTGACCGGCACACGGGTGGCAGGTTTTGGGATCGCGGCTGTTGTGGGCATTCTGGCGCTCGCAGCGGCTTTTCTGTTTATCAACCTGCCCGACGCAAACGCCTTTAATGCCCGCGTCGAACAGATATTTATCGCCAATGATCTGACCTCGGATGCCGAGATCAAGCTCTTGGAGATCCTCGCGCAATCCGGCACCGCCTTTTCCGATACCCTGACCAGCTATCGCATGGTGATCTTTGTGCTGATGGTCTTTGCTACCGCGCTCCTGGTGGCTGCGCTGGTCTTCGTGTTGACCATCATCGCGCTCAATCGCCGGATGGGCGAGATCGAACGCGCGGGCATTCAGGTCAATTCGCTGATCATCAGCCGCGATGATCGCACAGTGTATCTGAACAATATGGAATTCACCCTGACCCAGGCGGCGATTGAAACGCTTTCCGTGCTGGCCGAAGCGCGGATGGATGAAGACGTGCTGACCGGGGCCGAGCTGGAAGCGGTGATATCAGGCCGCGATGCCTCCGATTGCGAAGAGGCGGCCGGGGCCACCCGCGTGAAACGCCTGCGCGATGCGCTCGGCAACCAGATGATCGCCGCCCTGCTCGTGCGCACCATCGCCAAACGCGGCTACATGCTGGCGATTGATAAGGATGCGATAAGGATGGTGTGAGGGGGCGTTTGTGCAAGATCTTTCAGTTTTTGGGTGACCCGTTGATCAGTAACAAAACGAGGTTTCCTACGCCATTGACTGAATGGCCCACGTGCTAGCTACGCAGTAATCCTGCCTCAGTCATCTGGGAAATGTGATCCCAGCCTTCAGGCTGTTTGTGAGCATTGCTCCACCATGCCCCGCCGCGTTCGCTAATCCATTTTTGTCGAAGCCGCGAAAGGTCATCTGTCGTCGCCTTTTCTCCGTATTCATACCCAGATTGAACTCCGCAACACGGGCAGATTTCATATGTTGTAACGCCGAGCTTAGCGTCAAACGCTACGAAGTCGGGATATCCACATACGGGACAGCCTGAGATATTCTTGTTTCGATCAATGAAATATTTTTTTAAGGGCATAGCTGGCAAACTAGAACTGAGCTGGGCTTCAGATCAACCATTTCGTTATTGAACATGGCGACTGATAAGGATTCCATTCGGATGGTGTGAGGGGGCGGGCACGTCTGACCAACGATCCTAACCGCTCAAAGCAGCACTGTTTTGCCTGACCAGATGACGCAGGAAGTCGGCGACCGCGCGGACGCGGCGGGATTGGGCGAGGTCGGATTGGGTGACCAGCCAGATTGGCTGGTCGATCCCCAGATCGGCGCGCAGGCAGGTCAGATTATGCTGCCGGGTCAGGAAATGCGGCAGCACCGCCAGCCCTAGGCCGCTTGCGCAGGCGGTCACCTGGGTGGCGAGCGAGGTGGTGGTGATCACCGGCGCGCGGCCCCGCAACATCCGCTCGATCCACTGCGCTGCGGGAAGCCCGGCATAGCTATCGGCCCAACTGATGAAATCATCCGCATCAAAAGCGCTCGCATCCGGCATGGGGGCGCGTGCAGCCAGATAGGCGGGGGCTGCATAGAGCCCATAGCCCAGCGTGCCCAGCCGTTGCAGAGACACATGGCCGCGATCGGGTTTGACCATTCTCAGCGCAATATCCGCGTCGCGCCGGTGCAGGTTGACCGTTGCCACATCGGTGACGATGTCGAGCCGCAGCTGCGGATAATCGGCCCTGAATTGCCCCATCGCGGGCAGGATCAGCTCGGTGGCGAGGTTTTCCGCCGTGGCCAGCCGCACGGTGCCGGAAATGGTCGTTTCCTGCCGCAGCCCGGAGGTGAGGGAAAGGGCCGCTGCCTCCATCTCTTCGGCGTGCTCTTTGAGACCGGCGCCGTCTTCGGTGAGGCGATAACCGGATTGCTGGCGCAGAAACAGCGGCTGACCCAGCGCCGCTTCCAGCCGCTCGATCCGGCGCGACACGGTAGCCAGCCCCAGCCCCAACAGCCGGGCAGCGCCGCTGAGCGTGCCGGTCCGGGCCACCGCCAGAAACACCTGAAGATCGTCCCAGATCAGGGGTATGTTGCGTTTCTTTCCGATTTTGGAAAACTCCTTTCCATTATCGTCAGTGTCCTTCCCAATATGGAAATGCCATCTCTGGACCCATCGGACAAGCAGGAACGGAGCAGGTCATGAAGCAGCGGATTTTGGGCAAGGGTTTCGAGGTCTCGGCCATCGGCCTTGGCTGCATGGGGATGAGCGAATTTTACGGCCCGCGCGATGACGCGGAGTCGATGCAGGTGCTGAATGAGGCGATGGATCTGGGGATCGACCTTCTCGACACCGCCGACATGTATGGGCCGCACCATAACGAAGAGCTGATTGGCCGGTTTCTGACGCAGACCACCGCCCGGCCCAAGATCGCGACCAAGTTCGGGATCGTGCGTGCGGCGGGGGAATATCGGCGCAGCCTCAACAACAGTCCGGATTACGCCAGAGCGGCCTGCGAGGGATCGCTGAAGCGGCTGGGGGTGGAGCGGATCGACCTTTACTATGTGCACCGGATCAACCGCGATCAGAGCATCGAAGACACGATGGGGGGCCTGTCGCGGCTGGTGGAGGAAGGCAAGATTGACCGGATTGGCCTGTGCGAGGTGAGCGCCGAAACCCTGCGCCGCGCCCATGCCGTGCATCCCATCACCGCCGTGCAGACCGAATATTCGCTGTGGACGCGCGAGGTCGAGGAAGAGGTTCTACCGACCTGCCGCGAGCTGGGGATCGGCTTCGTGCCCTATTCGCCGCTGGGGCGCGGTTTCCTGACCGGGCGGTTTCAGGATGGGACCGGGTTTGAAGACGGCGATTTTCGCGCCGGGCTGCCGCGGTTTCAGGCCGAGGCCGCTGCCGCGAACCGGCGCATCGCCGAGCTGGTGAACGGGATCGCGGCGCGCAAGGGCTGCAGTGCGGCGCAGCTTTCGCTGGCCTGGCTGCTGGCGCAGGGCGACGACATCGTGCCGATCCCCGGCACCAAGCGGATCGCCTATCTGCGCGACAATGCGGGGTCGGTCGAGGTGCAGTTGAGTGCGGCGGAAATGCAAGAGATCGACGAGGCGCTCGCAGGCATCGAAGTGGCCGGGGCGCGCTATACCGAAGAGGGGATGAAGGGTCTGGATGCCTGAGGCAAGAGGCGGGCAATGGCCCAGCACGGCCTGACCCGCCCTCACAGCTCCAGAAAATACGGATCGACCCGGCGCCAGAAGTGCATGAGGTCGCGGGCGCGGGCTGGGTTATGGCCGAGCCGCTCCACCGCATAGGTATCGGCGGCGAGCACGGCGGCGAGTTTGCAGGCCAGCGCGCGTAGGCGGTCGGTGGCGTCATCGCGGCTCAGATTATCCTCGATCATCGAGGCGGCCGAGGTGATGGCAAACACCACCGACAGCGCAGGCGCAGCTGGCCAGCGCAAGCACATCTGCCGCACCAGGGCTCTGCGCCGCCCATCATCGCCCGCAAGCAATTCTTCGAGCGCGAACTCGATCATTTCGTCTATAGGTGGTCACCCCACTCTTCCCGGCACGCCCCACCCGAGCGATAGATACAATTTAGCGAGTTTGAGATGAAAATCCCATGGGATAATTTAGGTTATTATGAATAGGGGGGTGCATCCGGAAGGGTGAAACATGTCCGGGCCTTTGGGAACGGCTGCTGCCCAGCCCACCTGCCTCCGCCCGGCGGTATATGAGGCGTGACCGTGGCTCCAGTGGAGCCGCGAAAGCGCGCCGATTGGGGCGACACCCGACCCTCCCCCCGGGCGGGCGTATGGAAATGTCATGAGACGTCCACCCGGCATGGATGCTTTTGATCACAGCAAATAGATTATCCGCAGCACAACGCCCACCCAGGACCGGGCGTTGTCCGTTTCTATGAGCGTCGCAGGTCTATGATGGCCGTTCGAAAAGGACACCTGACGAAAATATTGAAGGGTGAAACTGGCGACCCCGGCAGGATTCGAACCTGCAACCTGCCCCTTAGGAGGGGGCTGCTCTATCCAGTTGAGCCACGGGGCCGCGCGCGGTCTTAATGCTGGGTTTGGCGGTGATTGTCTAGGTGTTGAAGGGGCTCAGCCGCGGCGCAGGGTGTCGCCCCAGTTGATCGTCGGGGTGAGCTCGATGCGCTCGCCTTCGACCGGCGCATCTGCCCCGGCTTCGGCCCGGCGCGCGATGATCTCAGCCGCGCGGCGCCCGATCTCGGCGCGCGAGGCATCCATGGTGGCCAGCCGCTTGGAAAACCCGTCGAGCAGCTCGATATCGTTGAAGCCCGCCAGCCCGATCTGCCCCGGCACGTCGATCCCGGCATCAAGGCAATGCAGAAGCCCGCCCGCGCCGATCTTGTCGTTCGAATAGTAGAGGAAATCGAGATCGGGATTGCGCGCCAAGATCGCGGCGGTCATCTCGCGCCCCTTCGCCAGCGACGAGCCGCCATCGTAAAATTCCTGATCGACGATCTGTATTCCGGCTTTCGCCAGCGCCTCGGTGAAGCCTTCAAAGCGTTTGCGCGCGCGGTGGTCGAGCGGCATCTTGGTGCCCAGAAAGCCGATCCGGCGATAGCCCGCCTGCACAATGGCCTCGGCCATCATCCGTCCGGCGCGGTGATGTGAAATGCCGACAACGGAATCAATCGGGTCGCCATCGGTATCCATGATCTCGACCACCGGGATGCCCGCATTGCGCAGCATCGCCCGCGAGGCATCGGAATGTTCCAGCCCGGCGATGATCACCCCCGAGGGTCGCCATGACAGCATTTCATAGAGCACCTTTTCTTCGCGCTCGGGACGGTAATTCTCACGGCGACCAGATTGACCCGTTGTGAGGCCAGCGCTCCGGCAATCTTGATGGGCACATAGCCAAGCGTCTTGGCGGCATCCAGTACCCGTTCACGGGTGGACGCGCTGACATCGCCACGGATGCGCAAAACCCGGCTGACGGTCATCTCCGATACGCCCGAGGCTTCGGAGACATCGCGCAGGGTCAAAGGGCGTTTTGGGGTGGGTTGTATCCGGTCGTTCACGGCAGCAACCAATCCTGTCCTGTTGGGCTTTATTTCTGTTAACGACTATATTGCCGCTTGTCTAACCTTTGCAAATAAGGCCGTTATCCGCAACAGCGCACCGCAGTCAGATCAGCCGGTTGGTCAGGTCCTGATGCAGCATCGGTCCGGCAGCGACCAGCCCGTTCAATTGCGGATGCCGGTTGTTGAAGCGCGGAGCGCCGCCGCGCCGGTCGGTTGCCTGCCCACCCGCTTCGGTCACGATCAGGGTTCCGGCGGCCACATCCCATTCCCAGGTCGGGCGCAGGGTCAGCATGGCGTCAAAGCTGCCTTCGGCCACCAGGCTCATCCGATAGGCCAGTGACGAGCGGAAATGCCGCTCAATCGCCGGGGCCTCGGCTTCGACCCAGTGCCAGGGTTCGAAATTGATCCGCGAGGCCAGCACCGTGGCGCCATCCGCCGCATCCTGATCGGATACCCTGATCGGTTCCCCGTTCAGGGTCGCGCCCATGCCTTTTGCGGCGGCATAAAGCTTGTCATGCATCGGCAGATACACCACGCCCGCCACCGGTACGCCGTTTTCGACCACCGCCAGCGAATGCGCCCAGGTGCTGTCGCCCTGAACAAAGGCGCGGGTGCCATCCAGCGGGTCGATCACGAAACAGCGCGGCAGGGCCAGCCGCACTTCGCTGTCGGGGCTTTCCTCCGACAACCAGCCATAACCGACGCGCGCCGATTGCAGGCGCTCTTCCAGCATCGCGTTCACCGCCAGATCGGCCTCGGTCACCGGCCCGGCATCGTCAGGTTTTTCCCAAACCTGCGGATCGTTGCGGAAATACTGCCGGGCAATCTCGCCCGCCGCCCGTGCCGCCTCGATCAGGAGCGTGAGATCATCAGTTTCCGGCAAGCGTCAGCCCCTCAACCAGCAGCGAGGGCACCAGCCGCGAATGATGCGGCTTGGCGTCATTCGCCGGGGTGATCTGCATCAGCATCTCAATCAGATTGCCCGCGATGGTGCATTCATTCACTGGGCGCACGATCTCGCCATTCTCCACCCAGAATCCCGAGGCCCCGCGCGAATAATCGCCGGTATTGGGGTTGATCGACGAGCCGATCATCGAGGTCACGATCAGCCCGGTGCCCATCTCGCGGATCAGATCTTCGCGGCTCTGGCTGCCCGGAGTCAGTTCGACATTCGACACGCTGGGCGAGGGCGGGGCCGAGGGGCCGCGCGAGGCATTGGCGGTGCTGGGCATTCCCAGCTTGCGTCCGGTCGCCAGATCCAGCGTCCAGCCGGTCAGCACACCGTTTTCGACAATCGCCCGGCGCGTGGTCGGCAGGCCCTCGGCATCGAAAGGCCGCGAGCCGGAAACGCGTTTGCGATGCGGATCTTCGATCAGCGATAGGGCGGCGGGCAACACCTGTTTGCCCAGATGATCGCGCAGGAAAGACGAGCCGCGCGCAATCGCGCTGCCATTGATCGCCATGAGCAGATGCCCGATCAGCGAGGCCGAGATCCGTTCGTCAAACAGCACCGGGAAACGCCCGGTTGGCGGCTGACTGGCCCCTTGCCGCGCCACCGCCCGTTCGCCTGCAATCCGGCCAATTTCGGCGGCGTCGGGCAGATCGTCCTGAAACACCCGGGCTTCATAGGCATAGTCGCGCTCCATATTCGCGCCGCTGCCGGAAATCACCGAAAGCGATGTGCCCCGGTCGCTGCGCGCATAACCTTCGGAAAACCCGTTGCTGGCGGCCAGATGCACGCGACGATGCCCATAGCCTGCCGAGGCGCCTTGCACCTGCGTGACCCCTTCGATTGCCAGCGCCGCAGCCTCCGCCCGGCAGGCATCATCCTGCAGGCTGGCGGGCGCAGGCTCGTCTGAGGGATCGTAAAGCTCCAGCGCTTCGATGTCCCAATCCGTGGCAAGCTGCGACGGGTCGGCCAGCCCGATGGTCGGGTCTTCCGGTGCTTCTTTCGCCATCGCCACCGCGCGTTCGGCCATTTCCGTGATGGTGCGCGCCGAGCGATCAGAAGCCGACACGCTGGCCTGACGTTGGCCGATCAGCACCCGCAGCCCCAGATCCGTGCCTTCCGACCGTTCCGCCTGTTCCAGCTTGCCATTCAACACGTCGATGCTTTGCGACGTTCCGTTCACGACAATCGTATCGGCAGCATCGGCCCCGGCCTTGCGGGCGGCATCCAGAAGCTGTTCGGCAAGGTCTGCAAGCGTATCGGCCATAACTCATCCTTCCATGTTCCCTGTCAGGTAACTCTCGTGCCCGCGCGCTGCAAGCGATGTGGCACTGGATTGGTAAGCAAAGCCGGGCTATCCAGTACAAAACGGAGACCAGATATGAGTATGACAGGCAAAACGGTGGTGATCACGGGCGCGAGCCGGGGCATTGGCGAGGCATCGGCGCGGATCTTTGCGCTGGCCGGGGCGAATGTGGTGCTGCTGGCGCGCTCGGGCGGCGAGATCGGCCATATCGCCCGCGAGATCGGCGATAGCGCCCTGGCGATCACCTGCGCCGGGGGAGGTTCGGTGCTGACCATCAGCTCCGGCGCGGCGCATAACGCGATGGAAGGCTGGAGCCATTACTGCGCCTCGAAAGCCGCCGCGCATATGATGACCAAGGCCCTGCATAAGGAAGAGGCGAGCGCGGGCATTCGCGCCATCGGCCTCAGCCCCGGCACCGTGGCCACCGAAATGCAGCGCGAAATCAAAGCTTCGGGCGTGGGGCCGGTGGCGGCGCTGGACTGGTCTGACCACATCCCCGCCGACTGGCCCGCAAAAGCGCTGCTATGGATGTGCTCATCTGACGCAGATGACTTCCTCGGCGAAGAGATCGCTTTGCGCGACGACGCGATCCGCAAACGCATCGGGTTGATCGAATGATCGCCTTTGATCGCACCGATGGGATCTGGACCGCCCGCATCAACCGCCCCGACAAGGCCAATTCCCTGACCGGCGAGATGCTGGCGGCTTTGGCCGAATTTGTCGAGCAAGCGGCGGATGAGGCCAACGTGCTGGTTCTGACCGGCACCGGCAAAGTGTTTTCCGCCGGGGCCGATCTGGACGAGGCGCGGGCGGGGCTGGCAACCAGCCCGCTTTGGGAGCGGTTGTCGGCTGCGGTTGCAAATGCCCCCTGCCTGACCATCGCGGCGCTGAACGGCACGCTGGCCGGTGGCGCGTTCGGCATGGCGCTGGGCTGCGATCTGCGCATCGCCGTGCCCGAGGCCAAGTTTTTCTATCCGGTGATGAAGCTGGGATTTCTGCCGCAACCCTCTGATCCGGCCCGCCTGACCGCGCTGATCGGGCCGGCGCGGGCGAAAATGATCCTGATGGCCGGGCAAAAAATCGTGGCGGAAGAGGCGCTAAGCTGGGGGCTGATTGATCGGATCGCTCCGGCGGGTGAGCTTGAAACAACAATAAGCACCCTCAGCACGGATGCACTGGGTGCGGATCGGGCTCATCTGGCCGCGATCAAGCGGATGGTTGTCTAGCGGCTTCCTGTGCCATGCTGCTCTGATACTGGTTCTTGGCCGCATACATCTGTTCATCAGCCCGGGTGACCAGCGTTTCGAATGTGCCCGTGTCTTCGGGCTGCATCTGCGCCACGCCGATGCTGACCCCGACACCATCCGGCATCGCGGCGCTGAGGATGACGGAAAGCTTTTCAGCGCCCGCCCTGTCGGTAAAGGGCAGGATCAGGCAAAACTCGTCGCCGCCAAAGCGGAAGGCCTGATCGGTTTCGCGGGTGATCTCGCTGATTGCCATGCCGACCTGACGCAAGATCTTGTCGCCATACAGATGCCCGTGCGTGTCATTCATCGACTTGAAATCGTCGATATCGACAAAGGCGACTGACAGGTTGTGGTTGCCGCGCCGCGCGCTCACCGCCTCATGCCGCAGCCGTTGGTAAAACTCGCGCCGGTTCCAAAGTCCGGTCAGCGGATCGGTGCGCGCCAGTTGCAGGATCTCGGCGGTGCGCTCCGCCACCTTTTCTTCCAGCGTCCGGGCATGGGCCGCCAGCTTGTCGCGGCTTTCCTCGATCTCGCCGATCAGCCCAGTGATATAGGTATCAAAGACCAGTTGCAGATCGAACAGGATCAGTTTGTGCAGCGCCGTCTCCAGCGCATCATCCCCACCATGCGCCCGGCAATGCTCAACCAGCATCTTCTCCAGCCGGTGCAGCGAGGGGACGAACAGGTCATGCTCGATGCCCATATTCGCATGGGCCTTGCCGATCCGCAGACGGTTTTCGGCGTAATCCCCGTCATACTGCCCGCTGAACAATCCCAGGATATAATCGTGCTGTGCCGCGCGCAGCCTTTCGATCATCTCCGGCCCGTCGATCAGGTCGCGGATTTCGGGGACCTTCATCTGCTGCTTGTAGAATTCCTTGATCAGCGCGGCGCTGAACTTTTCCACTTCAGGGCGAAATGCTGCCAGACAAGCGGCATCGTCTTTGGTGAAGTCGAGCAGCTCCTTCCGCCGTTGAATCGTATCATCCGGCAGGCGCGGAGCATTGGTAACTGTCGGGTCGTAAGAGGTTATCATCTTTGACACAAACTCGTATTTTGACACAAACTCGTACACAGACACTTCATATGCACCGTCTGGTATCTGGGGTTAAACTGCTCAAGTCCCTTTCAGCGGCGCAAACGCATTGATCGTGGGTTAAATCTTGTCGGGCGATTTGCAACCCATTGAACAAACCGCTCCAGCCGGGGATGCGCCCTGAGACGTTCCGGCCGATTGTAATGTCGAGCTAACTCTGATTCGGTTAGAGTTGCGTGAATTTCTTTGTGACAAATGTGGTGCAAAAGTATAGTTTTGCTTCCTTTACCGCCACGCGAGCGCGGGATCAGGTGGTGGCGTGACTGTGGAACATCCGGCGGAACCGGGCGACCGCATAATGCACAAATCGGATCACTACTGATAACACACTCACGAACCATAGAGATATAGTGGGCTGAAATTGGAAAATACTCAAGCTTTGGTGATAGGTGCAGGCCCCGCAGGGTTAATGGCTGCAGGCGAACTGGCCCGGGCCGGTCTGTCGGTTGTGGTGGTCGAGGCGAAATCCTCGGTGGGCCGCAAGCTGTTGATGGCGGGCAAATCCGGGCTGAACCTGACCAAATCCGAGCCTGCCGAGGTGTTTCAGGCGAATTATCACGGAAGTTGTGCCGGGCTGCTTAGGCGCGCGGTCGGTGATTTCGGGCCGGAAGCGGTGCAAAATTGGGCCGAGGCGCTGGGGCAGGCGGTGTTTACCGGCTCCTCTGGCCGGGTGTTTCCGAAGGTGATGAAAGCCTCGCCACTGCTGCGCGCTTGGCTGGGCGAGCTGGCCGGGCAGGGGGTGGAAATCCGCCCGCGCTGGCGCTGGGCCGGGTTTTCCGGCGGTGCGTTGCGGTTTGAGACGCCGGACGGGGCGCAGAACCTGACCCCCGCCGTCACCGTCTTGGCGCTGGGCGGGGCAAGCTGGGCGCGGCTGGGGTCGGATGGCGCATGGGCACCATGGCTGGCGGATCAAGGCGTTGAAATCGCAGAGTTTCAGCCTGCGAATGCCGGGCTGGTGGTCGACTGGTCGCCGCATATGGCAAAGCAGTTCGGCCAGCCGGTAAAAGTGGCGCGGCTGGTGGCGGGCGACGCTTCGATCCGTGGTGAGTTCGTGATTTCATCGCGCGGGCTGGAGGGCAGCGCGATCTATGCGGTGTCGCGTGGGGTGCGCGAGGGCGCGGCGCTGAGCGTGGATCTCTGCCCCGATTGGAGCCTTGATGAGGTCGCCAAGCGCTTGGCTCGGCCACGCGGCAAAGCCACACTGGCGGCGCATCTGCGCAAATCCCTGCGCCTCGATCCGGCGCGGCTGGCACTGCTGATGGAATTTGGCCGCCCACTGCCCGAGGGCGTCGATCTTGCGGCACTGATCAAGGCGCTGCCCCTGCGCCATCAGGGTTTGCGCCCGATTGATGAGGCGATTTCAACGGCGGGCGGCATCACCGCCGAGGCGCTGGACGGCTACATGCTGCGCGCCCTGCCGGGCCTGTTCGTGGCGGGCGAAATGCTCGACTGGGAGGCGCCGACGGGTGGCTATCTGCTGACCGGCTGCCTTGCCACCGGGCGCGAGGCCGGGCGGGCGGCGGCGCGTTGGTATGCGAAACCTTAGGTCGCGTTCTCGAAAAGACATGACGTATTCGCGCCATCATGATAGGCAAACCCTATCGAACCGCATCACAATTATATGATATCCGCATGATCTCGAAACTGGAAATGTTTCTCGCTCTGGCCAAGGAACGTCATTTTGGCCGCGCCGCCGAAAGCCTTGGCGTGACCCAGCCGACGCTCTCGACCGGCATCAAGCAGCTGGAGGCGCAGCTTGGCGTGCAACTGGTGCGGCGCGGCTCGCGTTTTGGCGGGCTGACGCCGGAGGGCCAGCGGGCGCTGACCTGGGCGCGGCGCATCGTTGGCGACACAAGGCGCCTGCGTGAGGAAATGCGGTTTTCGCGCGAAGGGCTGGCTGGGCATTTGCGGCTGGCGGTGATCCCCACCGCGCTCACCTGGGCGTCGCGTCTGGCCGCCGGGTTTTCCGCCCGTCATCCGCGGGTGGATTTCACCATCCTGTCGCGCAATTCCGAAGACATTCTGAAAATGCTTGAGAACCTCGAAACCGATGCGGGCGTGTCTTATCTGGATAATGAACCACTGGGCCGGGTCTCGACCGCTGAGATGTATCGCGAAAGCTATACGCTGGTCAGCACTCCCGATCACCCGCTTGCCGACCGCGACGAGATTTCATGGGCCGATCTGGGTGGCACGCGGCTGTGCCTGCTCACCCCCGACATGCAGAACCGGCGGATCATCAACAAGGCGTTCATGGATGCGGGCATTGCCCCGGTCGCGCAGATGGAATCGAACTCCACCGTGGTGCTGGTCAGCCATGTGGCCTCGGGCGGCTGGGCGACAATCCTGCCCGGGCATCTGGCGGAATTTCTGGCCACCGGCCACGGGCTGGCGATCACCCCGATCCGGCAGGAGGTTGAAGGCCACGCCATCGGTCTGGTCGCCCCCTATCAGGAGCCGCATACACCGGTGCTGGAAGCGCTGCTGCGCGAGGCGGCAGCGATGTCACGTGATTGAAGATTTCTATCGTTTGACGGATTTACGATATTGATTTCGAATTTCCGATCTGACACGGGCAGGGACAAACCAAACCCTTGGGGAGACTCATGCCCAACACCCAGCCCACGCCCGAAGCCATCACGGCGCTGATCGACGGTGAATTGCACCGCGAAGGCCCGCTTCTGCCGATCCTGCATGCCTTGCAGGAAACCTTCGGCCATGTGCCCGACACCGCCGTGTCGCTGATCGCTGACAAGCTGAATATCGGTCGTGCCGAAGTGCATGGCGTGATGAGCTTCTATCACGATTTCCGCGAAGTGCCCGCCGGGCGCCATGTGGTGAAGATCTGCCGCGCCGAAGCCTGTCAGGCGCAGGGCGGTGTGGCGCTGGCCGAAGATATGCTGGCCAAGCTCGGTACCGAATGGCACGGCACCACCGCCAATGGCGCTGTGACGATTGAGCCGGTCTATTGCCTCGGCCTCTGCGCCAATGGCCCCGCCGCGATGGTCGATGATCGTCCGCTGGCTGCGGTCACCTCTGACAAGCTGATGGCGGAGGTCTCGGCATGAAAATTTATCTTTCCATTGATGCGGTCGCGAAAGCGCTGGGCTCGGAAGCGATTGCCGCCCGTCTCCTGGATGAGGCGAAATCCCGTGGGGTTGAGCTGGAGCTGATCCGCGTCGGTTCGCGCGGCATGACCTGGCTGGAGCCGCTGGCCGAAGTTGAAATCGATGGCGTGCGCCATGCCTATGGCTCGCTGACCGTCGATGACGTGCCCGGCCTGCTTGATGGCGCGCTGACCAGCCTTGGTCCGACCGAAGAAATTCCCTTCTTCGCCAAGCAAACCCGGCTGACCTTCGCCCGTGTCGGCGTGATCGATCCGCTGTCGCTGGCCGATTACGAAGCCCATGGCGGGCTGGCCGGCCTGCGGGCCGCCATCGCCGCTCCCGGCGATGTGGTGCAAACCGTGCTCGACAGCGGGCTGCGGGGCCGTGGCGGCGCTGGCTTCCCGACCGGGATCAAATGGCAGACCGTGGCGAATGCCAAAGCCGATCAGAAATACATCGTCTGCAACGCCGATGAAGGCGATAGCGGCACCTTTGCCGACCGGATGGTGATGGAAGGCGATCCCTTCACCCTGATCGAAGGCATGATCATTGCCGGTCTCGGTGTTGGCGCCACCCGCGGCTATGTCTATCTGCGCTCGGAATACCCCGATGCCATCGCCACCATGACCCGCGCGGTCGAGCTGGCGCGCGAAGCCGGTATCCTTGGCGACAACGTGCTGGGCTCGGGTCTGGCCTTCGACATGGAAATCCGCAAAGGCGCGGGCGCTTATGTCTGCGGCGAGGAAACCAGCCTGCTTAACAGCCTCGAAGGCAAGCGCGGCGTGGTTCGCGCCAAGCCGCCGCTTCCGGCGCTGGAAGGGTTCATGGGCAAGCCCACCGTTGTGAACAACGTGATCAGCCTCGCCACCGTGCCGGTGATCTTTGAAAAAGGCGCCGAGTTCTACGCGGGCTTCGGTCTGGGCCGATCAAAAGGCACCATCCCGCTGCAAATCGCGGGCAATGTGAAATTCGGCGGCTTGTTCGAAACCGCTTTCGGGATGAAATTCGGCGAGATCGTCGAAGACATCGCTGGCGGCACCCGTTCGGGCCGTCCGGTGAAAGCCGTTCAGGTTGGCGGTCCGCTGGGTGCCTATATGCCGGTCTCGGCCTATGACACGCCCTTTGGTTATGAAGAGTTCGATGGCGCTGGCGGGCTGATCGGCCATGCCGGGCTGGTGGTGTTTGACGACACCGCCGACATGCTGGCTCAAGCCCGCTTTGCCTTTGAATTCTGCGCGGCGGAAAGCTGTGGCAAATGCACCCCCTGCCGCATCGGTGCGGTGCGCGGTGTGGAAACGCTCGACCGGCTCGTGGCGGGCGATGACGTGAAAGATCTCGTTGCCGATCTCTGCGACACCATGCGCGATGGTTCGCTTTGCGCTCTTGGCGGCTTCACCCCGTTCCCGGTGATGTCGGCCCTTACCCATTTCCCAGAAGAATTCACCGCCCGGGAGGACGTGTTCGCATGAAGGATTTCATCATTCCCTGGGACGATACCGATAAAGGTACGCCCGCGAAAACCGGTGCCCCCGTCACCCTGACCGTCGATGGCATGGAAGTGACCGTGCCCGAAGGCACCAGCGTGATGCGCGCCGCTTCCGAGGCCGGGATTCAGATCCCCAAGCTTTGCGCCACTGACAGCATCGAGGCCTTCGGCTCCTGCCGTCTCTGCCTTGTTGAGATCGAAGGCCGTCGCGGCACCCCCAGCTCCTGCACCACCCCGGTTGCACCGGGCATGGTTGTGCACACCCAGACCGAAAAGGTCACGAAAATCCGCAAAGGCGTGATGGAGCTTTATATCTCCGACCACCCGCTGGATTGCCTGACCTGCTCGTCCAACGGCGATTGCGAGCTGCAGGATATGGCCGGGGCCGTGGGTCTGCGCGAAGTGCGCTATGCGCCGGGCGAAAACCATTTCGAACAGCATGATCCGGACGGGGATAACCCGCTCTGGTGCGAGAAAGACGAAAGCAACCCGTATTTCACCTATGATCCAGCGAAATGCATCGTCTGCTCGCGCTGCGTGCGCGCCTGTGAAGAAGTGCAGGGCACTTTCGCGCTGACCATCGAAGGCCGTGGCTTTGACAGCCGCGTATCTCCGGGCATGGCCAGCGATACCTTCCTCAGCTCCGATTGTGTCAGCTGCGGCGCCTGTGTGCAGGCCTGCCCGACCGGGACGCTCAGCGAGAAATCGGTGATCGAGCTGGGCACGCCGAGCCGCTCGGTTGTCACCACCTGCGCCTATTGTGGGGTTGGCTGCTCGTTCAAAGCTGAACTCAACGGCGATGAGCTGGTGCGCATGGTTCCGCATAAGGATGGCAAAGCCAACCGCGGCCATAGCTGCGTGAAAGGCCGCTTTGCCTGGGGCTATGCCAACCACGCGGATCGCATCACCAGCCCGATGATCCGCGACTCGATTGATGAGCCGTGGCGCGAAGTGTCGTGGGACGAAGCGCTGAGCTTCACCGCGACCAAGCTCAAGGGCATTCAAGCCGAATATGGCCGCCAGTCGGTCGGCGTGATCACCTCGTCGCGCTGCACCAACGAAGAAACCTTCCTGGTACAGAAACTGGCCCGTGCGGTGTTCATGAACAACAACACCGATACCTGCGCCCGCGTCTGCCATTCGCCGACCGGTTATGGCCTTGGCCAAACCTTCGGCACCTCGGCCGGTACGCAGGATTTCGACTCGGTTGAACATTCCGACGTGGTTCTGGTCATGGGGGCCAACCCGA
This sequence comes from Maritimibacter sp., assembly GCA_037379985.1. Taxonomy (GTDB): domain Bacteria; phylum Pseudomonadota; class Alphaproteobacteria; order Rhodobacterales; family Rhodobacteraceae; genus Sinisalibacter. The sequence continues at coordinate 4,407 of JARRIY010000050.1, read as the reverse complement.
CCGACGCCCACCCGGTGTTCGGCTCGCGTCTGAAAAAACGCCTGCGCGCCGGTGCCAAGCTGATCGTGATCGACCCGCGCCGCACCGAGCTGGTGAAATCCAACCACATCAAGGCCGCGCATCACCTGGCGCTGAAACCCGGCACCAACGTGGCCGTGGTAACAGCTCTGGCGCATGTGATCGTGACCGAAGGTCTGGCCGATGACGCCTATATCAAAGAGCGTTGCGAATGGGATGGCTATCAGGATTACGCGGCTTTCGTTTCTGACGAACGCCACAGCCCGGAAGCCACCGAAGCCTATACCGGCGTTCCGGCGGAAGAGCTGCGCAAAGCCGCGCGTCTGTTCGCCACCGGCGGCAACGGGGCGATCTATTACGGTCTCGGTGTGACCGAGCACAGCCAGGGTTCGACCACGGTGATGGGCATCGCTAACCTCGCCATGCTCACCGGCAATGTCGGGCGCAAAGGCGTGGGTGTGAACCCGCTGCGCGGCCAGAACAACGTGCAAGGCAGCTGCGATATGGGCAGCTTCCCGCATGAACTGCCGGGCTATCGCCACGTGAAGAACCCGGAAGTGCGCGAGATCTTCGAACGTGCCTGGGGCGTTGAGATCGATTCCGAACCGGGGCTCCGGATCAACAACATGCTCGACGCCGCTGTCGAAGGCAGCTTCAAAGGCATCTACATTCAGGGCGAAGACATCCTGCAATCCGACCCGGACACCCATCACGTGATGGCCGGTCTGAAAAACATGGATTGCGTGATTGTCCACGATCTCTTCCTGAACGAGACCGCCAATTACGCGCATGTCTTCCTGCCCGGCTCGACCTTCCTGGAAAAAGACGGCACCTTCACCAATGCTGAACGTCGCATCAACATGGTGCGCAAGGTGATGGCGCCGAAAAACGGCTATGCCGACTGGGAAGTCACGCAGGCTCTGGCCAATGCGATGGGGGCGGGCTGGTCCTACACCCATCCGAGCCAGATCATGGAAGAAATCGCGGCAACCACCCCGGCCTTCGGCGGCGTCACCTATGACCTGATCGAAGAGCGCGGCTCGGTGCAGTGGCCCTGCAACGACGCCAACCCGGATGGCACGCCGCTGATGCATGTGGATGGCTTCGTGCGCGGCAAAGGCCGGTTCATCGTCACGGAATATATCCCGACCGATGAGAAAACCGGCCCGCGCTTCCCGCTTCTGCTGACCACCGGGCGGATCCTGAGCCAATACAATGTGGGCGCACAAACCCGGCGCACCGACAACCTTGTCTGGCATGATCAGGATGTGCTGGAAATCCATCCGCATGACGCCGAACAGCGCGGCATTCGCGATGGCGAGCAGGTGCGTCTGGCCAGCCGGACGGGTGAAACCACCCTGCGGGCCAAGATCACCGACCGGGTCAATCCGGGCGTGATCTACACCACCTTCCACCACCCCGACACGCAGGCCAACGTGGTGACCACCGATTATTCCGACTGGGCGACCAACTGCCCGGAATACAAGGTGACTGCCGTGCAGGTCTCGCCCAGCAACGGGCCGTCGGAATGGCAGGAAGACTACAACGCGCAGGCCGAGAAATCGCGCCGGATCGAGGCCGCAGAATGAAGAAACCGGCCACCAGCCTTTCCGGGCTCGCCATAGGGCGAGACGGCGTGCGGGAGATCACCCGCGCGCTGCCCGAGGAAGTGCCGGTGGCCGTTTCCTTCAACGGTTCGACCCTTGCGGTGATGATGGCAACGCCCGCCGACCTCACAGATTTCGCCCATGGCTTTGCCCTCACCGAAGGGGTGATTGGCAATTTGGACGAGATCGAAAGCTTCGAGATCGTCGAGCATGAGAATGGCATCGAGGCGCGGTTTTGGCTCACCGAAACCCGCGCCGAGGCCCTCAAAGCCCGCCAACGTCATCTGATCGGCGCGGTGGGCTGCGGGCTCTGCGGCATCGACTCGCTGGAAGAAGCGGTGCGCGAGCTGCCCAAGCTGGGCGCCAGCGCATTGCGGTTTTCCAGCGCCGATATTGCCGCCGCCGCCGACACCCTGCGTGGGCATCAGCCCCTGCATGACCAGACCCGCGCGGTACACGCCGCCGGGTTTATCCGGCCCGGCAAGGGCCTGATCATGGCCCGCGAAGATGTGGGCCGCCATAACGCGCTGGACAAACTGATCGGCGCGCTCGCGCAGGCGGGCGAGGAGGCCTCGCAAGGGGCCATCGTCCTGACCTCGCGGATCTCGGTTGAGATGGTGCAGAAAACCGCCATGGCGGGCTGTCCCATCCTGGTCGCGGTTTCGGCCCCCACAGCCCATGCGCTGCGTTTGGCCGATGACGCCGGTATGACCATTGCCGCTTTTGCCCGTTCCGGCGGGTTTGATATTTTTGCGCATCCTGAACGGATCGAAACGGGAGCTTCCGATGTCGCCTGAACGTATGGTCCATATGGCCAACCAGATCGCCGCGTTTTTCATCAGCCAGCCGGGGGACCGGGTTGCCGCTCTGGCCCTGCATCTGAGCGATTTCTGGGAGCCGCGCATGCGCCGCGCGCTGCTCGACTATATCGCCGAAGGTGGCGAAGGGCTCGACCCGATGGTGCTGGAAGCTGCCAAACAGATGCGCGTGCCCGCCTGACGCTCCTCCGCGCGCTGTCGCTCGCTGCTGCCGCACATAGGCATGCCGATTTCTGCCACTGGTGGCGGCGCGTCTTTGCGGCTAGACCGCTTGCATGAGCTTTGAAATCTACCTTGTCACGCCCCCGGGTCTGGAAACCGCGCTGGCCGAAGAAGCCCGCGCATCCGGCTTTACTGTCACCGCCACCAATCCCGGCGGGGTCAGCCTGACGGGCGATTGGCCCGATGTTTGGCGCGCCAATCTCAGCTTGCGCGGCGCCACGCGGGTGCTGGCCCGCATCGGTGAATTTCGCGCCTTCCATCTGGCTCAGCTCGACAAGCGCGCGCGCAAGTTCGACTGGGGCTCCGTGCTGCGCCCCGATCTGCCGGTACGCGTGGAAGTCTCTGTAAAGAAGTCGAAAATCTACCATGCGGGCGCTGCCGCCCAACGCATTGAACGCGCCATTCACGAAGAGCTGGGGGCCGAGATTGCCGCCGATGCGCCAGTGCAGATCAAGGCCCGGATCGACGATAATCTGGTCACGCTCAGCGTCGATACCTCCGGTGAAAGCCTGCATAAACGCGGCTTCAAGGAATTTGTCGGCAAGGCCGCGATGCGCGAAAACATGGCGGCGATGTTTCTGCATATGGCGGGGTTCAGGGGCGATGAGCCGGTGGTCGATCCTATGTGCGGCTCTGGCACCTTCATCATCGAAGCCGCCGAAATCGCCGCCGGGCTGCTGCCGGGTCGCAGCCGCAGCTTTGGCTTCGAACATCTGGCGACATTCGACGAGGGCGCTTGGGACGCCATGAAAAAATCCGAGCCGCGCGAAGTGTCTCAGCGCTTTTATGGCTCCGATCGCGATGCCGGTGCGGTGAAAGGTGCCAGCGCCAATGCCGCCCGCGCCGGGGTGGCCGACCTCACCCAATTCACCCGTGCCCCGCTTGGCGAGCTGACCCCGCCGGAGGGCAAGCCCGGGCTGGTGATCTGCAACCCGCCCTATGGCGCGCGGATCGGCGAGCGGAAGCTGCTATTCGGGCTTTACGCCAGTTTCGGGCAGGTGCTGAAAGAGCGCTTCTCCGGCTGGCGTGCGGCGATCATCACCAGCGATGGCGGGCTGGCAAAAGCCACCGGCCTGCCGTTCCTGCCGCCCAGCGAGCCGATTGCCCATGGCGGGTTGAAAGTGAAGCTGTATCAGACCGCGCCGCTGCCCTAACCGCCGATCACCATATCCACAGCGCCCTGCGCCTCGACCACCCGGCGGGCATTGGGGATGTCATTGCCAAGCGCCTTTTCCCGTGCGGCTTCGGGGGAAAACCCATAGCCCAGCCAGCGGGCGATCAACCGGCGTTCCAGCTCTTCCATCGGCACATCCAGAAACACGCTGAAATCCCAGAGCTTTGCCAGCTCCCGCCATGGGGCTTCATTCAGGCAAAGGTAATTGCCCTCGACCACCACGATGCGGGTGTCTGGGGCGATCTCGGCCGCGCCGGCAATGGCAATCTCACGGCTGCGGTCAAAGACCGGCAGCACCACGGATGGGTCGGTTTTCACCCGGGCGAGCGTGGCGGCAAACCCGCCAAAATCAAAACTCTCCGGGGCGCCCTTGCGGGGCAGAAGCCCGCGCGGCTCCAGCAGGCGATTGTCCAGATGAAACCCGTCCATCGGCATCAGCACGGCGTGATCCAGAGCCGTCACCACCGCCTCGGCCAGTGTCGATTTCCCTGCCCCGGGGGGGCCTGCTATGGCGATCAGCAGCCGGGTATCGCGCGCGGGCAGGGCGGCGATGCGGGTGGCAATCTCG
>JARRIY010000049.1:0-13268 GCA_037379985.1 Maritimibacter sp. | reverse complement strand
GCGCGGAGTTTCCCATAAACAAGGCGGGCATTGAGGAGCGCGCATGGAACGGTTTCAGAGCTGGGCAGAGATCGAAGCCTTTGAAGACGCGCGCTTTCGCATCACCGGGCCGACCGAGGCTGAGGTGAAGCTGAAACAGGCGGTGGCGCGGGGCGAGCCTTGCCTGCTGGATGGGGTTCCCGGCCCCTATCACAAGACCCGCCCTAATGCGCCGAAAAGCTGGGAGCACCTGCCCGGCACCCGCCATATTCGCGCCGATGTGCTGCGGTTTTTCCTGCTGGGCGGGGCCAATGATGCGCCGATCACCGAGAAAGGCACCAGCGTTGACGGAGCCTGGATCAGCGGCAAGCTGGATATTTCCTATTGCCAAATCAGCGCCAACACCTTGCTGGGGAACAGTTATTTTGAACGTCGGCTGTCGGCATCCGGCACGGCTTTCGGGGCCAATGTCAGCCTGAGCGGCAGCAACCTACCCGCTTTTCACGCGGTCGGCGCGCGTATCGACGGGCAGCTTTCTCTGGAAAAGATCAGCCTGCGCGGCGGGCATGACAAAACCCTGTTTTTGCAAAATGCGCGCATCGGGAGTGGGCTGTTTTTTCGGCGGGTACGGGCTTGCAAAGGTCAGCTTGACCTGAGCGCCGCGCAGGTGGCGAGGCTGGTGGATGACGTGGACAGCTGGGATCAGGTCGAGCAGCTTTTGCTGGATGGTTTCACCTATACCAGCCTGACCGGCAGCAGCACCTTCACTGATGCCGAGCGGCGGCTGGCCTGGTTGGCCAAGGCCGACAAGAGCGTCAGCAATTTCCGCCCTGCCCCCTATACCCAGCTTGCCAAGACCCTTTCCGCGATGGGCCATGCGAATGAGGCGCGCAAGGTGCGCGTGGCGCTGGAGGGCAAGCTTTGGGAACATGCGCGCGACGAGCGCCGGGTGGAGCTGGATGGTTCGGTCGGGGCTGGTATGCGCAGTATCGGGGCCGATCTGGTCAACGGGGTCACATGGCTGTGGCAACAGTTTCTGCGCCTACTCATCGGCTATGGCTACAAACCCACCCGCGCGCTCTGGGTGCTGGTGGTCCTGATCGGCGCGCTGAGTGTCACCGCGCAAAAAGCCTGGGATGAGGGCGATTTTGCCCCCTCCGCCGGGGTGATCCTGAACAGTGACGCCTGGGCCGAGGCCGACAGCGCGCCCAATCCGGCCGAAGCCTGGGGCGAAACCCCAGCGGGCAAGGATTGGGAGACGTTTTATCCGCTGACTTATGCTGCCGATGTGGTGATCCCGATCATCGAGCTGGGGCAAACCGCCGCCTGGGCCCCCTCGACCAATCGCGGGCCATGGGGCTGGCACCTGTGGTGGGCGCGCTGGGTGTTCACCGCATTGGGCTGGATCGTCACCGCGCTGGGGGCTGCTGCGATCAGCGGGATTATCCGGCGGGAGTGAGGGGGCTACCCCTGATACGCGCCCGAAGAGCGCAGTAAGCACCGGGCTATTTTTTTCGGTTGTTCTGGACGGAGAGAAAGCCAGGCACGGGCCGGTCCGGGGAGTGGCGCAGCAGTGCCTTTGAGCGGCGCCATTTATACCTGCCACGAACTGCCCACCTCACCGCGTGTCGCGATGCTCCAATAGCGCCAGTCCGGGGGACGGACCGGCGCTTGCCCGGCGCCTCACGGCGCTATTCGAGCGGGTGTTGCCGTAGTTCCGGGCCGTTGACTGTCCTCCCCCTCCGCTTTTCCTGTTGAAATCCTCGCCACCTTTTGCAAGGTCGAAGCGCAGCTATCAGGGGGCGCATATGGAACGCATGATCGGCGTGATCGGTGGATCAGGGCTTTATGAAATCGACGGGCTGGAAGGCGCGGAATGGGTGCGGGTCGAGACCCCCTGGGGCGATCCGTCTGACGAGATTTTCACCGGCAGCCTGAACGGCGTCAAAATGGCCTTTCTGCCCCGGCACGGGCGCGGCCATGTGCATAGCCCGACCACGGTGCCCTACCGCGCCAATATCGACGCGATGAAACGGCTGGGCGTGACCGATCTGGTTTCGGTCTCGGCTTGCGGATCGTTCCGCGAAGAGATGGCGCCGGGCGATTTCGTCATTGTCGATCAATTCATCGACCGCACCTTTGCCCGCGAGAAAAGCTTTTTCGGCACCGGGCTGGTGGCGCATGTCAGCGTGGCGCATCCGACCTGCGGCAGCCTGTCGAAAACATGCTCGGAAGCCGCCGAAAGCGCCGGTGTGAATGTGCATATGGGCGGCACCTATCTGGCAATGGAAGGCCCGCAATTCTCGACCCTGGCGGAATCGAAGCTCTACCGCGAGGTCTGGGGCTGCGATGTGATCGGGATGACCAATATGCCGGAGGCCAAACTCGCCCGCGAAGCCGAACTTTGCTATGCCTCCATCGCCATGGTCACGGATTACGATAGCTGGCACCCGGATCACGGCGCGGTGGATATATCCGATATCATCGCCACGCTGGGGGCCAATTCCGATGCTGCCCGGCGGCTGATCGCCGCCCTTCCGGGGCTGCTGGGGGGCACCCACGAGCCCTGCCCGCATGGCTGTGACACGGCGCTGGAATACGCGCTGATGACCGCCCCCGACAAACGCGACCCGGCGCTGGTGGCAAAACTCGATGCGGTTGCTGGGCGGGTGCTTCAGGGCTGATCTGCCGCGATAATGGCGCTTGCTGCGCCTTGGCAAATCAGGAAGACTTCCCCCCGGCTCGCACACCCTATACGCCCCGCATGTTTCAAGGACCCTTTTCATGTCGCTCGATCTCTGGCTTGCCTTTGTTGCCGCCTCCACCGCGCTGATCGTTCTTCCCGGACCGACGGTTCTGCTGGTTCTGTCCTATGCGATTGCGCAGGGTCGCCGCGTTGCCGTGGCCACCGCGCTCGGGGTCGGGCTGGGCGATCTGGTCGCGATGACGGCCTCGCTTCTGGGGCTCGGCGCTGTGGTCATGGCCTCGGCCACCGCATTTACCGTGCTGAAATGGATCGGCGCGGCCTATCTGTTTTATCTCGGGGTCAAAATGCTGCGCAGCGCGCCTGATGCCACGCTTGGTCGCCTTGATCAGGACACTGGAGCCGTTGCCTCAGCACGGCGCGTCTTTGGTCATGCCTTTGTCGTGACCGCGCTCAACCCGAAAAGCATCGGGTTTTTCATCGCCTTCGTGCCGCATTTCATTGCGCCCGATGCGCCGCTTGCCCCGCAATTCGCCACGCTCATCGTCACTTTTGCCAGCCTCGGCACGATCAACGCGCTCGCCTATGCGCTGCTTGCCGGAACCATGCGCACCCGCATCGCGCGCCCGCGCGTGTTGCGCAACATGACCCGCGCGGGTGGCATCGCGCTTGTGGGCATGAGCGCTCTGACCGCCACCCTCCGCCGAACCTAAGGAAAACACATTCCATGGCACCTAAAACCGTCAAAGACTATATTCGCACCATCGTCGATTTCCCCCATGAGGGGATCATGTTCCGCGATGTGACCACGCTGTTTTCCGATCCGCGCGGCTTTCGCATGTGTATCGATCAGATGCTGCACCCCTATGCCGGGCAGCGCATCGACAAGGTGGTCGGGCTGGAAGCGCGCGGCTTCATCATCGGCGGGGCGATTGCCCACCAGTTGAGCCTCGGTTTTGTGCCGATCCGCAAGAAAGGCAAACTGCCTGGCGCGACGCTGAGCGAGGCCTATCAGCTCGAATATGGTGAGGCGGTGATGGAGATCCATGACGACGCGATCCAGCCAGGCGAGAAGGTGCTGGTGGTCGATGACCTGCTGGCCACCGGCGGCACGGCGGCGGCGGGGATCAAGCTGATCGAACGTCTGGGCGGCGAGATTGTCGGCTGTTCCTTCATCGTCGACCTGCCCGATCTGGGCGGGCGCAAGGTATTGGAAAATCTCGGGATCGAGGTGGAAGTTTTGTGCGAATTCGAAGGGGCGTGAACCTTGCGTTAACCTTCACGGGCTAGAAAGTCCTTGGCTTGTGGGAGCAAGCCGCTGCTTGTGCACACGTGAAGTGCTACGCCCCGTCGTCACCCCGGCGGGGCGTTCTCTTTTCGGGGGGTAGATGACTGCTGCTCACCGCCCTTTCGCGGGAGGACCTCAGCCGTTTCTGACAGGGTGCACCGAACGGGTCCACGAAACGGAGACCGTTACAGCTCCAGCTCCCAATCATCCTCATGCGCCACTTCGCCGAGGGCTTGCCAGTCGGCGCGGACGCGGGCGATGCGGCTGTCGCCCCAGGTGCGAAACACCAGATCGAAGCCGTCTGGGGTGACGTTTTCGGCGCTCAGATCCATGCGTTGATTGACGGTGTGATCGGCATCCCACATCGACATGCCCACCATCACCGAGGGCGCGGTCAGGAAGGGTTCGGCAAAGGTGACGCTTTGGCGATGCTCGCGGTCGCCATCGCCCGCCCACATCTCGCCATCATGCTGGAAATCCGAGAACAGAATTTTTGTGCCCCGGTCGATCCCAAGCCGGTGGGTTCTGATCCGCCACATATGCTTCTCCGCACTGTCATCCCCCTCCCCCGGTTAATGTGCCCCAAAGCGAAAGGCGGGCGCAAGCGAAACTGCCGGGAGGCTGTGCGGGCACGGCAAGAGCTGGCAAAAGGGCTGTATCGGGCCGGGACGTTAGAAAGCTCGGGTAAGACCTTTCTGAAAGGTCTTACCAAGTGTTTTCTGAAAACACTTGGGCGCGCGATCAGGCGTTATTCTGCCGCCGCGCCACCGTCGCTTCGGGTGCGCCGCGCCGGGTTCATTGCCATCACCGCCGGGAGGATGGCGATCACCAGCAGGGCGGCCCCGAGGAACGGCATTCCGGGCATATAGAGCGCGGCATCGGGGGCGGCGAAAGGGTGAAAGACCGGGGTGACGATCAAGGGGGCAATGACGGCCGAGATCGCGCCGAGCGAGGTGATCACCCCTTGCAGCAGCCCTTGCCGGTCTTCCGCCACCAGATTTGACATTATCGCGGTGATGGTCGGCGGCACCAGATCGGCCATGCAGGCCACGCCGATCAGGGCGAATACCAGCCAGGCCACCGACAGGAAACCAAGCAGGACAAAGGCAATGATTGACGCGATGATCCCGATCATCAGGGTGCGGTATTCGCCGATGCGTGGGATCAGCACCGGCAGGATCCCGCCCTGCACCACCACAACGCCAATGCCATAGGCCGCGAATGACAGGCCGATCATTGCCGCCGTCCAGCCGAAGGCTTCGCGGGTCCAGAAGGCCCAGAGCGTCGGGTAGACCATATTGGCAAATTCAAACACGAAGAGCACCACCAGCGGCAGCGCCAGCCCCGGCAGACGGAAGGCATCGCGCAGGGCGGCAAAGGGGTTGATGCCGGCGCGGGTGAAGGCGCGGCGCTTGTCAGGCGCGAGGCTTTCCGGCAGCACCAGGAGACCGAAGGCGACATTGATCAACGCAAAGCCCGCCGCCATCCAGAACGGCGCGGTGACATGCCAGGCGGCCAGCGTTCCGCCCAAAGCCGGGCCCATCACGAAGCCAAGCCCATAAGCGGCACCGAGGCGGCCGAAATTGGCTGCGCGGGATTCAGGCGATGAGATATCGGCCAGATAGGCGGTGGCGGTGACATTGGTTGCCCCGGCGATCCCGGCCAGAACCCGGCCCAGAAGCAAGAGCCAGAAGCTCGTCGCCAAGGCCATGATGGCATAATCGACAACCAGCGAGGCCAGCGCCAGAAGCAGCACCGGCTTGCGCCCGTAAGCGTCTGACAAGCCGCCAATAATCGGCGAGAAGATGAACATCATCAGGGCATAGGCTGACATCAAGACCCCGCCCCAAATCGCGCCCGAGGCGGTATCGCCCGCCCCCACACGCTCCATCAGATCGGGCATCATCGGAAAGATCAGCCCAACCCCCAGCGCATCCAGCAGGATGGTGCCATAGATAAACAAAACAGGGTTGCGCGACGTTTCCATGCGGGTTGGTAGCCCGGGCGATCTGCCCCGGCAAGCCGAATTGTTTGATCTGACGCAAGGCCGGGGGGGCGCAAAGCGCTAGGCTGACATTAAATCGAAGGAGGATCAGTGAATGAGAGTCTTTACCGTCTTGGGGCCGTCGCATTCCGGCAAATCATCACTCGTCGAGGCCTTATCGGGTCTCGACGGCAAAACTGGCAAGCAGCTCGATGTGCCCGGGGTGGCCCGGGTGCGATCCTTCGATTTCATGGGCGAAGACTGGGCCGCGCTGGATGTGGCCGGGGGATCGGAGAACCTTGCCCCGGTGGGGGCAGCCCTGGCGGCCTCTGATGCCGCCGTGCTCTGCGTGCCTGCCGATGCCGAAGCGGCGGTGCTGGCCGCACCCTATATGAGAATGATCGAAGAAGCAGGCCTGCCCTGCTTTTTGTTTATCAACAAGGTCGATGCACCTGCCAGCCGGATGTCGGAAACCGTCTCGGCGCTGCAAGCCTATTCGCGCCACCATATCGTGCTGCGCGAAGTTCCGATCCGCGAAAAAGGCGAGATTGTCGGCGTGGTCGATCTGGTATCGGAACGGGCCTGGAAATTCCATGAAGGCGAGCTTTCGACGCTGACAGAAATGCCCGCCGATCTGCGGCCGCGTGAAGAAGAAGCCCGCGCGGAATTGCTGGAAAGCTATGCCGATTTCGACGACGCGCTGCTTGAAGAGATTATCGAAGACAAAAAGGTGCTGCCCGAAGAGGTGTATGAGGTCGCGACCAAGACCTTGCAGCATCATGACCTTGTGCCTGCCTTCCTGGGCTCAGCCGAACATCGCAACGGCATCAACCGGTTGATGAAATCCCTGCGCCACGAGGCGCCCGGGGTTGAGGTTGCCGCCAAACGGCTGGGCGGCGATGTGCTGGCCGCGAGTGCGCTGGCCGATGTGGTCAAGCATCTGGGTAAAACCGTGCTGGTGCGCGCGCTGAGCGGCACTGTTGCCGGTGGCAAGCCGCTGGCAGGTGGCAATGTCGGGTCGATCACCGATCTCGACGCCAAAACCGCGATTGCCAGCCTCGCCCCCGGTGGGCTTGGGCTGACGGTGAAAACCGATCACCTTGCCGCGGGTCAGGCGCTGTCGGACAAGGACGCCAGCGATCTGCCCGATTGGGCGCATCCGCATCCCTCGACCTATCGCCGCATCGTGATGCCGGTGCATGAGAAGGATGACAGCCGCCTCTCGACGGCGCTGGAACGGCTCGATGAGATCGATGCAGGTCTGGTGATTTCGCAGGATGGCAAATCCGGCAATCCGGTGCTGGCCACGCAAGGCCCGCTGCATCTGCGCCGCCTGATCCAGAAGCTGAACGATGATTTCGGCGTTGAAGTGGAAGAAGGGCCGGTGCCCCCTGCCCTGCGTGAAACCATCCGGCGCGGCGCGGAAATCCATCACCGCCACCGCAAGCAATCCGGCGGGGCCGGGCAATTTGCCGATGTGCTGGTGGAGTTGAAACCCGAGGCGCGCGGTAGCGGCTTTGCCTTCACCGAAACCGTGAAAGGCGGCGCGGTGCCCCGCAACTACATCCCCTCGGTGGAAGCAGGCGCAAAGGATGCGCTGGTTGAAGGGCCGAACGGGTTCCCGGTGGTCGATGTGTCGGTCGAGCTGAAAGACGGCAAGAGCCATTCGGTGGATAGCTCCGACTACGCTTTCCGTACGGCGGGCAAGAACGCCATCAAGGAAGCGCTGGCCGAGGTTGGTACGGTGATTCTGCAACCGATCCTGAAGGTCGATATCCATGTGCCTTCGGTCTTTACCGGCGGGTTGGTGCCGCTGGTGTCGGGCCTCAAGGGGCAGGTGCTCGGATTTGAAGCGCATCCGACGGCGGCAGGATGGGATGTGTTCCAAACCCTCTTGCCGATGACCGCAGAAGATGATTTGTTTGCAGCACTCGGCTCAGCCACGCGCGGCACCGCATGGTTTACCAGTGCCTTCGATCACTATCAGGAGGCGCGCAAGGAGGAGCTCGGTGAGTTAATCGCCTGAGGCGCGCTTTCATGAGCGGGTCGGCAGCCGCAGAAAGGCCTGCCGACCCGTTTGAGCGCGGGCCGAGTTACCGGACATCGAGAGAGCCGTTGGCTTTCCAGTAGAATGCGTGCGGCCCCCAAGCTGCGCGCAGTATTCGTTTCAGGCCACCCCCCCGCCCGAATAGCGCCTTCAGGCGCCGGGCGAGCGCCGGTCTGGGGAACGGCGCCCCAATATCTGTGAGCCAGAGGGGGTCGCCCGGTGGGAAGCGCCGGGCAGCGTCCGACCGCCCCCACGGGCGGACGCTTCTCGTCCCCCCGCGGTCGGACACTCACCTCATTGAACAGCGGCGCGGTTGAAAGCGGCAGTCCCCCCAAAAAAGAAAATCCCCGCACTTGGCGGGGATTTTGCAAATTCTTTGTCGTGGGCGCTTACGAATAATGGGTTTCGTAAAGCGGCTCCAGCGTGCCATCGTCGAACAGCGACGATACCGAGGTGCCGCCCCAGGTGTTCAGGATCGCCTGCGCAAAGATCGGCGCGGTGGGCACGACGCGGATATTCGGGGCCGCTTTCACCGCCTCGGTCGGCTCGATCGAGTCGGTGATCACCAGGCTTTTCATCACCGAGTTCGACACCCGCTCAACCGCCGGGCCGGACATCACGCCATGGCTGATATAGGCGTGCACTTCCTTGGCGCCGCTGTCAGAGAGCAGCTCGGCGGCTTTCACCAGCGTGCCAGCCGTGTCGCAAATGTCGTCGATGATGATGCAACGCTTGCCGGTCACATCGCCGATCACCGTCATTTCGGCAATCTCGCCCGGCTTTTCACGGCGTTTATCAACGATGGCCAGCGGCGCATTGATGCGTTTCGCCAGTTCCCGGGCGCGGGCCACACCGCCTACATCGGGGCTGATCACCATCACCTCGTCCATGCACTCTTTGAAATGGTGCTTGATATCGAGGGCGAAGATCGGGCTGGCATAGAGGTTATCGACGGGCATGTCGAAAAAGCCCTGAATCTGCGCGGCGTGCAGATCAAGGGTCAGAACCCGTTCGATGCCTGCCTGCGCGATCATATTGGCCACCAGCTTGGCCGAAATCGGCGTGCGGGCCTTGGTGCGGCGGTCCTGACGGGCATAGCCGAAATAGGGGATCACGGCGGTGATGCGCGCGGCCGAAGAGCGGCGCAGCGTATCGGCGATGATCAGCAGCTCCATCAGGTTGTCATTCGCCGGGTTCGAGGTCGGCTGGATGATGAACATATCTTCGCCGCGCACGTTCTCGTGGATCTCGACGAAAATCTCCTGATCGTTAAACCGTTCCACCCGCGCGTCGACCAGCGACACCTGAGCGCCGCGATGGATCGACATCCGGCGGGCAACATGTTCGGCGAGTATACGATTGGCATTCCCCGAAATCAGCTTCGGTTCGTGTAAGGCTGGCATAGGCTTGGTCCGTTCCCAGGTGGTGCTGTTCGTGTAACAGAATCGCGACAGCGGTCGTTGACACCGCTTAGCACCCGGTTAGGGTCTACGCCAACATTCAGGACGCCCCGGAGGGAACAAAAATGGCGAAACTCGACTATTATTTTAGCACGATCTCGCCTTACACCTATCTGGCGGGGCCCCGGTTTTCGACCCTGGCGCATGCGCAAGGGCTGGAGGTCAACTGGAAGCCGATTGATATCGTCGCGCTTTACGGGCGCACCGGCGGCACCCTGCCGGGCGAGCGCCACCCGTCGCGGCAAAGCTATCGCTTGCACGATCTCAGCCGTCAGGCCGATAAATTCGGGCTGCCAATCCATGTGGAACCGGCCTTTTTCCCGACCAATCCCGCGCCTGCCTCCTATGCGATCATCGCCGCGCAAAAGGCGGGCGGCGGTAATATGCATCGCTTGGTGCAGGATATTCTGACCGCGTGCTGGGCGGAGCAGAAAAACATCGCCGAGGATGCGGTGATCAAAGCGGCGCTGGAAACGGCGGGGTTTGATCCGTCTCTCGCCGATAGCGGGCTGTTCACCGGGGCCGAGATTTACAGCCGCAATCTGGAAGAGGCGGTGAATGCCGGTGTGTTTGGCGCGCCGAGCTGGGTGGCTGAGGATGGCGCGTTGTTCTGGGGACAGGACCGGCTGGAAGAGTTGGAAAAGCACCTGTCGGAGGCCATGTGACCCCGGAAAAGCTGGAGCGTATCGCCGGTTTCCCAACCTATGTGGAGCGCAGCGGGCGGGGGCAGCGGCAGGCACTGTTTCTGCATTGCACGCTGGGCCATGTGGGCACCTGGGCAAAGGTGCAATCGGTGCTGGCGCCGCATCTGTCGATGGTGGCGTTTGATCGCCCCGGCCATGGCAAAAGCGCAAAATGGAATGGGGTTGGCGGGGCGAAGGGGCTACATGACCTTACCACCCAGATCGCCGCCGGGCTGATGGGCAGCAAGGTCGATCTGATCAGCCACAGCTTTGGCGGCACGGTGGCGCTGCGGCTCGCAATGGAGTTTCCCAGCCGGGTGCGCAGCCTGACCCTGATCGAACCGCCGCTGTTCTCATTGGCGCGCGGGACGGCTGAATTAGAAGCCTATGTGGCGGAAATGGAGGGCTTTTCCGAAGCGCTGATCGCAGGCCAGCCGGAGATTGCCGCGCAGATGTTCCATAATTCCGTGACCCCGGAAGCGCCCTGGTCGCAATTGCCGACGCGTGCTCAGGCACGGCTGGCCGGGCAAATCGCTCGCGTTGCCGAGGAACGCGCGGTGACGATGGAGGATGCCGCCGGGCTAACCGCGCCGGGCCGGATGGAAGGTATCGCCTGCCCGGTACTGCTGCTGGAAGGCACCGCTTCGCCACCCATTTTCCGGGCGGTTGAGCAGCAACTGGCGGCGCGGATGCCGCAGGCCAAGCGGGTGCTGCTGGCCGGGGCCGGGCATATGTCGCCGGTGACCCATCCCGATAATGTGGCCGGTGAGATTGCGGCGTTTTTGAAGCTGTAGCCCCCCTGCCTGCGCGCTATTCCTCGCCTGTCGCCAGAAACCTTGCGCGATATTCGCTGGGGCTGATGCCGATTTTCTGGCGGAAATGGTGGCGCAGGGTTGGGGCGCTGCCGAAGCCGGTGCTGGCGGCGATGTTTTCCATATCCATCCGCCCCGCGCAAAGCAGCGCTTTGGCCGCGCTCAGCCGTTCCGCCACCAGCCATTCCCCCGGCGGCAACCCGGTGGCTTCGCGAAAGCGGCGTTGAAAACTGCGCGGGCTCATCCGGCTTGCCTGAGCCATGCGGGCGATGCTCCAGTTTGCGGCAAGGCTGGTGCGGATCTGATCTAGCAACGGGGCGATCTCGGCGGTTTCGCGGCTGCCCACGGGGCGATCCAGAAACTGCGCCTGCCCCCCGCGCCGATGGGCGGGCAGAACCAGACGGCGGGCGACGGAATTGGCGGCTTCCGCCCCAAAATCCTGCCGCACGATCTCGATCAGCAGATCCAGCCCGGCCGCACTGCCTGCCGAAGTGAAAATCCCGTCTTCGGCGCGATAAAGCGAGGCTTCATCGACGATCACGCGCGGAAAACGCTGCCGCATCGCCTCGGCATAGCGCCAATGGGTGGTGAGGGTCTTGCCGTCCAGCAACCCGGTGGCGGCGAGCACGAAAGCCCCGGAGCAGATCGAAACCAGCCGCGCCCCACGGGCATGGGCAGCCCGCAGCCGGGTGGTGAGCGCTTCGGGCACCTCCACATCCGCGCCTTTCCAGCCCGGCACCACGATCATATCGGCCTGATCCAGCAGCTCCGGCCCGGCATCGGGGGTGATCATCAACCCACCATGGGCGCGCAGCGGGCCGGGCTCGATCGGGCAACTGGCAAAGCGATACCAGCCGGGGCCCATTTCCGGGCGGGCAAGGCCGAACACTTCGGCGGTGAGGCCGAATTCAAAAGTGCACAGCCCGTCATAAAGCAGGGCGGCAACCAAGGGGCCAGAGAGCGGACCGGTGGTGGGATATGCGTTTGGCATGATCTTTACGCATAATGGTATTTGCGCCGATTGCCAAGCCGGGCGCGGTTTTGCGAAATGGCGAAAACGGAGAGACAGATGAGCCATGTGACCGCCATTCCCCCCGCGCCCAGCGATTTTGCCCGGGCGCATTTCGCCGCCAGCTTTGCTTTTGAAACCGATTGCTGGGATGTGCACGAGGCGCTGGAACAGGGCGCCGATTTCGTGCTCCTGGATGTGCGCAGCCCGGCGCTGTTTGCGCAGTCCCATGTGCCCGGAGCGATCAACCTGCCACATGGCAAGATCACCGCGCGCAAGATGGCGGACTGGCCGGAGGGCACGATTTTCGTGACCTATTGCGCCGGGCCGCATTGCAATGGCGCGGCGCGTGGGGCGTTGCGGCTGGCCGAGCTGGGATGCCTGGTCAAGATCATGGCGGGCGGGATGACCGGCTGGGTGGATGAAGGGTTCGAGCTGGCAGTTGAGGGGTGAGTGGGGCCCAAATGCGCGCCTTTTTTTCAGCACGCTTGCCCGATCCCCCTGCCATCCCTAAGCTGAAAAGAAAAAACTCAGGGAGGATCACATGGAACTCAATGGCGTTCGTGTCATTGCCGCTGACCGTGATACGGTCTGGGCGCATCTCAATTCCGCAGTAACCCTCGCCGCCTGCATTCCCGGATGTCAGGAGCTGACCGGCAGTGCCGAGGACGGCTTTGAAGCGGTGGTGAAACAGAAGGTCGGGCCGGTGAAGGCCACGTTCAAAGGCGCGGTGATGCTGTCGGAAATCAACGCCCCGGAAAGCTATCGCATCTCGGGCGAAGGCAAGGGCGGGGTTGCGGGCTTTGCCAAGGGCGGCGCGCATGTGACGCTGGCCGAGGTCGAGGGCGGCACCGAGCTGAGCTATGAGGTTGACGCCAAAGTCGGCGGCAAACTCGCCCAGCTTGGCAACCGCATCGTGCATGGCTTTGCGGTGAAAATGACCGAAGCGTTTTTTCAGAATTTTCAGGAGCAGATCGAAGGCCCGGCGGAAGCAGACGGCGCCTGAGCGGCGGGGCTGGCCTGTGGGCTATGCGCCTGTGTTGCGCGATACGCGGTGCGGCGTGGAAACGGCGCATTGAGAGGGCGTGCGAAATGCCTGACCACCTTGCCAGAAGCGTTTTCAGAAAACGCTTCGCAATTCCCTTCTGAAGGGAATTGGGCACGGGCGGCTTCTATGCGGTTCCCCTACCCTCACGCCCTCCCCCAGAAACAACAAGCGGCCCCGCTCCTCCGAGGCGGGGCCGGTCGGATAGCCTGACGGGGCGGTCAGGCGTTCAGCATCCGATAAATTTCGTCCTTCAG
>JARRIY010000048.1:0-16161 GCA_037379985.1 Maritimibacter sp. | reverse complement strand
CAGCGCCAGATTGATGTTCTCGCTCCAGATCGTCGCAGCCAGCCCATAGCGGGTATCATTGGCCATCTGCACCGCCTCGGCAGGGGTGCGGAAGGTGGTCGAGACCAGCACCGGGCCAAAGATCTCCTCCTGCATCAGCGTGTCGGACGGCGCCAATCCGGTGATGAGAGTCGGCGGGTAATAGCAGCCGTGATTGGGCAGCGTGCAGGGGGTCTGATAAATCTCGCCCGCGCCGTGACCAGACGCCACCAGCTCTTTCACCCGGTCAAGCTGCACCTGATCGACGAGCGAGCCTACATCAATCGACTTATCCATCGGATCGCCGATGATCAGCTTTGCCATCCGGGCTTTCAGTTTGTCATGAAAGCGCTCGGCAATGCCTTCCTGCACCAGAAGCCGCGAGCCCGCACAGCAGACCTGCCCCTGATTGAACCAGATCGCATCCACCAGCCCTTCAACCGCGCTATCCAGATCGGCATCGTCAAAGACGATATAGGGCGACTTGCCGCCAAGCTCGAGCGTCAGGCTCTTGCCCGATCCCGCTGTGGCCTTGCGGATGACCCGCCCGACTTCAGTGGAGCCAGTAAAGGCGATCTTGTCGATATCTTCATGCGCCACAATGGCTTCGCCGGTGCGCCCATCGCCGGTGACGATGTTCACCACACCTTTCGGCAGCCCCGCCTCGGTGCAAATGTCAGCAAAGAGAAGCGCGGTGAGCGAGGTGAACTCGGCCGGTTTCAGCACCACTGTATTGCCCATGGCGATGGCCGGGGCAACTTTCCAGGCGAGCATCAACAGCGGGAAGTTCCACGGGATGATCTGCCCGGCCACGCCGATGGCTTCACGATCCGGGATTTCGGCATCCTGAAGCTGGGCCATACCTGCATGATAATAGAAGTGACGCGCCACCAGCGGGATGTCGATATCGCGGCTTTCGCGGATCGGCTTGCCGTTATCGAGGGTTTCCAGAACCGCAAACAGGCGCGCATGTTTCTGCACCAGCCGCGCCAGCGCATAGAGATATTTCGCCCGGGCATGCCCCGAAAGCTTAGCCCATTTCGGCTGGGCTTTGCGGGCGGCGGCGACAGCGGCATCAACCTCGTCGCCATTGGCCTGCGTGATCTCGGCCAGCGCATCGCCATTGGCGGGGTTGGCGGTGGTGAAGGTTTCGCCCGGATCGGTCCAGCGCCCATCGATGAACAGGCCAAAGGCACGCCCGTGCCGCTCCAGCCAGCCCTGCGCTTCGCCCGCGCTTTCGGGGGCAGTGCCGTAATCCATGCTGTCGAAGATGTCTTTGATGCTCATTGCCTTATCCAATCGCATGGCGGTGGGCCGCCGAGTAATGGCCGGTGACGTGATGCTCAAGCTGGCGTTCGATATCGCCCAGAAGCGACGAGGCGCCGAAGCGGAACAGGTGATTGCTCATCCACTCATCGCCCAGCTCTTCTTTGAGCAGCGCCAGATAGACCAGCGCCTCTTTCGCTTTGGAAATACCGCCTGCCGGTTTGTAGCCAATCTTGTAGCCCGTGCGTTCATAGTAATCGCGGATCGCGCGCATCATCACCAAGCTCACCGGCAGGGTGGCGTTCACGCTTTCCTTGCCGGTGGAGGTCTTGATGAAATCGGCCCCTGCCATCATGCAAACAAGGCTGGCCCGCGCAACATTGCGCAAGCTGCCAAGCTCGCCGGTGGCGAGGATGGTTTTCATATGTGCCTCGCCGCATTCCGCCCGCATCTCGCGCACTTCATCATAAAGCGCCTGCCAGTTGCCGGTCAGCACATGACGGCGGGAAATCACGATGTCGATCTCGCTGGCCCCGGCACGCACGCTTTCACCGATTTCGGCAATGCGCAGCCGATAGGGGGAAAGCCCGGCCGGAAAGCCGGTGGACACGGCGGCCACCGGAATGCCCGTTCCTGCCAGCGCCTCAACTGCGGTGGGCACCATTTCATGATAAACGCAAACCGCGCCGGTGGTGATCGGGTCCATCTCCATTGCGGCCAACAGATCGCCGCGCACCGGCTGAGCGGCTTTCGCACAGATGCGGCGCACCCGGCCCGGCGTATCGTCGCCTGCGAGGGTGGTCAGGTCGATCATGGTGATCGCCTTCAACAGCCACGCCGCCTGATGCGTTTGCTTCACCGAGCGCCGCGCGCCGATACTGGCCGCCCGCCGTTCAATGGCTGATGTGTTGGCCTGCGCCGACATCACCCAGTCCATATCCAGCGCCATCCCAGGATTGCGCGCGTCTAGCGTTTGCGGAAGCTGTGCAGACTCAGCCCCGGTCGCATTCAGCCCCTTATTGGCCGTTTTCGAATCACGTTCGCGTTGCACCGAAACCTCCTCGGATACTCTGGTGGATTCCAGACTCGCATGGAGGCTATCCAAGCGCAACCTTTACCGAAAGGTCAAACCTTCGCGCGTGACCCGGCGTCGCAGGATCGCGCAATACTTAGGCAAAGTACTTTCTAAGCCATTGAAAACAGGCGGCGTTCACCCTTTGATCGGGGAAAAACTATTTTACGATCAGGGTGTTGTGAATTCCGAAAGCCTATGGATAGAGTACCCCATCCGCGTGCGCAGGCACCTTGTGGGAACTCTTAGGTGTGCAAAAATTTTAACTGCGTACGTGTGACCCGACGAAACAGTGAGGAGTCACAACAATGAAATTCACCCTTAAAGCTGCCCTTCTGGCTTCGGTCGTCTTCTCGGCCGGTTCGGCATTCGCTGCGAATGTCCCCGAAGGCACCAAACTGGCTGACAACCAAGACTACACCTACTGGCTGCTTGACGCGATCAAGTCGATGGACCCGCAGATCAACACCGATGTTGAAGGCTCGGGCATCATGCGCTCGCTCTTCGAAGGTCTTTTTGACGAAGATCAGACCGGCAACCTCGTTCCTGGTGTTGCGCTGGACTACGACCTGTCGGACGACAAAACCGTTTACACCTTCCACCTGCGCCCCGAAGCCAAATGGTCGGACGGCAAGCCGGTGACGGCTGCTGATTTCGTCTATGCGTGGAAGCGTCTGGCCGATCCGGCGACCGCCTCGGAATACGCTTGGTACATGGAACTGATGCAGGTGAAGAATGCCGGTGCGATCATTGCTGGCGATGCGCCGGTTGATGATCTCGGCGTGAAGGCGCTGGATGACAACACTCTGGAAGTGACCATCGAAGCCCCGCTGCCCTACTTCCCGCAGATGCTTACCCATGCCTCGACCTTCCCGGTGCGTCAGGACGTTATCGAAGAGTTCGGCGATAAATGGACCGATCCGGAACATATGGTTGGCAACGGCGCCTATGTGCTGACCAATCACGTTCTTGGCGAAAAAGTCGAGATGGATCCGAGCCCGACCTATTGGGATGCCGAGCACACCGTGCTGCAGCACGTCACCGCGCTGACCATCAACGATCAGAACGTGGCGCTGACCCGTTATCTGGCGGGCGAACTTGACCGCGTTGATATCCCGACCGGTCAATACCCGCGCCTGAAAGCGGAATATCCGGATCAGGCGATTTCGGTGCCGCAATCCTGCTCGTACATCTACATGTTTAACATGGATGAGGAAAAAGGCCCGGAAGCGCTGAAAGACGTGCGCGTGCGCAAGGCTCTGTCCTATGCCATCGACCGCGACACCATCGTCGACAAGATCCTGCAAGGTGGTCAAGCGCCGTCGTATAACTGGACCCATGCCGCGACCGCAGGCTTTGAACTGCCTGAGATCGACTATGCGAGCTGGACCCAGGAAGAGCGTATGGCGAAAGCCAAAGAGCTTCTGGCTGAAGCTGGCTACGGCCCCGAGAATCCGCTGGACATCAACATCCAGTACAACACGTCGGAAGGTCACAAGAAGATCGCGATCGCCGTTCAGCAGTTCTGGAAAGCGCTTGGTGTGAACGCCACGCTGACCAACTACGAATGGAAAGTGCACACCGACCGGATGCAGAACCAGGACTTCGAAGTTGCGCGCTACGCATGGTGTGGCGACTACAACGAAGCCTCGACCTATCTGGACCTCTTCACCTCCTATTCGGGCCACAACAACGGCAAATTCTTCAGCGATGAATATGATACGCTGATGAAAGAGTCGAAAACGGCTGCTGACCCCAACCCGATGTACACGGCCGCCGAGCAGATCCTTGCAGACGAAATGCCGTTTGCGCCGATCTACCAGTACACCAAGGTTGAAATGATCAAGCCTGATATGCGTGGCATGTCGACCGGCAACCTGATGCAGAACTGGTACCTCAAGGATATGTATCGCGTCGCCGAATAACGGATGAAAAACAAGGGGCGCGCTTTCGGGCGCGCCCCACTACTTGGGGCCTCAATTCAACATGCTCACCTATATCGTAAAGCGTCTGGCGGTCGCCGTGCCAACGCTGCTTCTGCTCATTGTGATATCATTTCTGCTGATGCATGCGGCCCCCGGCGGGCCCTTCACGCAGGAACGCGCCCTGCCGCAGGTCGTGATTGATAACCTCAATGCCAAATACGGGCTGGACCAACCTCTGTGGAAACAGATGATCACCTATGTCTGGGGGATCGTCGGGCATTTCGATTTCGGACCGTCCTTTGTCTATAAAGACCGCACGGTAAACGAGATCATTGCTCAGGGTTTCCCGGTCACGCTGACCTATGGCGCTGTGTCCTTTGTCTTTGCCGTTCTGATCGGGGTCTCACTTGGTGTGGCCGCTGCGATCCGGCATAATACAATCCTCGATTACTTTGCCGTCGGCCTTTCGAT
The DNA here is from genome assembly GCA_037379985.1 of Maritimibacter sp. Lineage (GTDB taxonomy): Bacteria > Pseudomonadota > Alphaproteobacteria > Rhodobacterales > Rhodobacteraceae > Sinisalibacter. The sequence continues at coordinate 11,409 of JARRIY010000048.1, read as the reverse complement.
CGGTGCGCAGGTTCTGCCGAACTTCGTGATGGGGCCGTTGCTGGTTCTGCTCTTCGTGCTGCTGCGTGGGGCCTTTGCCTATTTTGCCGACTGGCCGCTGGGCGGCTGGACCGGATCTGAGCCGCATTGGCAATATGTCGTGATGCCGGTGATCGCGCTGTCGACCTCGTTCATGGCGTCGATTTCACGGATTACCCGCTCTTCGATGCTGGAGGTTCTGCATTCCAACCATATCCGCACCGCCCGCGCCAAGGGCCTGCCGGGCTACAAGATCATCCTGCGTCACGCGCTGAAACCGGCGATGCTGCCGGTGTTGTCCTATCTTGGACCGGCCTTCGTGCTGATGATCACCGGTTCGGTGGTGGTCGATATGATCTTTTCCACCGGCGGGATCGGCAAAAGCTTTGTCGATTCAGCGCTGAACCGCGATTATGCGGTGATGCTCGGCGTGACGATCCTGGTGGGCACCCTCACCATTCTGTTCAACCTTCTGGTCGATATCCTCTACGCGTGGATCGACCCGAAAATCCGGCTGTGAGGTGGGAAGCATGACTGATTTTCCTTTGAACCCTCAGCAACCCAAGACGGCAAAACTGGCCGAGCAGATGGCGGATGTAAAAGGCCGGTCGCTCTGGGCTGATGCCCGGCGCCGTTTCATGCACAACAAAGCCGCTGTTCTGGGCATGATCCTGCTGGTGCTGATCGCGACCTTTGCGCTGTTTGGCCAATTCATCGCCGCCTGGCCGCGCGACGAAATGGACTTCAACGTGATGGGGCAGATTCCGGAATTGGGGGGCCCGTCTTTTGCCAATGGGCATTATTTCGGTACAGATGATCTGGGACGCGATCTGTTTGCACGCACCATTCAGGGCACACGGATTTCGCTTCTGGTCGGGATCGTGGGCTCGCTGATCGCGGTTGTAGTCGGCACGCTCTGGGGCGCCATTGCTGGCTATATCGGCGGACGGATCGACAATGTGATGATGCGCAGCGTCGATATTCTGATGGCCGTGCCCTACATGTTTGTGCTGATCCTGCTTCTGGTGATGTTCGGGCGCTCGATTTCCATGTTGTTTGCAGGCATCGGGCTGATCTCGTGGCTGGATATGAGCCGGATTGTGCGCGGGCAAACCCTGAGCCTGAAGCACAAGGAATTCATCGAAGCGGCCGTGGCCACAGGGGTCCCCACCCCGGTGATCATCTGGCGTCATATCGTTCCGAATCTGCTGGGCGTTGTGGTGGTCTACGCCACGCTCTTGGTGCCCAACATGATTCTGACCGAAAGCTTTATCTCGTTCCTTGGTCTGGGGGTGCAGGAACCCGATACCAGCCTGGGCGCGCTGCTTTCGGAAGGCGCTGGCACCATGACCTATGGCACGCTCTGGCAGCTTTGGGCGCCACTCTTCTTCTTTGTTGTCACCATCTTCGCCTTCTTCTTTGTCGGCGACGGGCTGCGCGATGCGCTGGACCCGAAAGACCGCTAGGAGGATATGGATATGGCATTACTGGAAGCGCGCGATATCAGCGTCACCTTCGACACCGCCGATGGCACGGTCACGGCGGTGGATAAAATCTCCTTCGATCTGACGGCTGGCAAAACCCTCGGGATCGTCGGGGAAAGCGGATCTGGCAAAAGCCAGCTGGTGTTCGGGATCACCGGATTGTTGGCTGATAATGGACAGGCCACCGGCTCGGCCAAGCTGGACGGGAAGGAAATCCTGAACCTGCCGAATTCGGAACTGAACAAGGTTAGGGCCGAAAAGATCGCAATGATCTTTCAGGATCCGATGACCTCGCTCAACCCTTACCTGCGGGTCTCAGACCAGATGGCCGAGGTGCTGGTGCATCATCGCGGCATGTCGAAACGCGCCGCCGTAGCGGAATGCGTGCGGATGCTCGACGCGGTGCGTATCCCCGAGGCGAAAAGCCGGGTGACCATGTATCCGCATGAGTTTTCCGGCGGGATGCGGCAACGGGTGATGATCGCCATGTCGCTGCTGTTGCAGCCCGACATCCTGATCGCAGACGAGCCCACCACGGCTCTCGACGTGACCGTGCAGGCGCAGATCATGAAGCTGCTTGCCGATCTTCAGGCCGAATTCGGCATGGCCACCATCCTGATCACCCACGATCTGGGCGTCGTTGCCGGGAGCTGTGAGGAAACTCTGGTGATGTATGGCGGCCAGGTGATGGAGCAGGGCACGACCGAAGCTTTGTTCGACAACCCGACCCATCCTTACACCATGGGCCTGCTGCATGCGGTGCCGCGGCTTGATAAGGAAACCGAGAAGCTGAACACCATCCCCGGCAACCCGCCGAACATGATGGATATGCCCGCAGGCTGCCCCTTTGTGCCGCGTTGCACTTTCGCCACCGACAACTGCTGGACAGACCGGCCGCAACGGATCCGTGCCGAAGGGTTTGAAACCCGCACCCGCGCCTGCCACCGCACATTGGAGGAGCTGGCATGAGCCTCGATATGAGTAAAGCATCCGACGCCCCGATCCTGTCGGTGAAGGATCTGAAAGTCTGGTTCGATGTGAAACGTCAGGGCGCTATGCCCTGGACACCGCCGCGTGCGCTGAAAGCTGTGGACGGGGTAAGCTTCGATCTGAAACCGGGCGAAACCCTTGGCATTGTCGGCGAAAGCGGCTGTGGCAAATCCACCCTCGCCCGCGCGGTGATGCAGATGGTGCCGGTCGAGGCGGGCAGCGTCGTCTGGCTGGGTGATGAGCTGGTCGGGCAATCGGTGCGCGAGATGCGCCGTCACCGCAAGACCATGCAGATGATCTTTCAGGATCCGCTCGCCTCACTGAACCCTCGTATGACCATTGGCCAGATCGTGGCCGAGCCGCTGAAAACGCACTTTCCCAGCATGTCGAAAGACGAGATGAATGAGAAAGTGCGCGAGGTGCTGGAGACCGTGGGCATCCTACCGAACATGGTCAACCGCTACCCGCATGAATTCTCCGGCGGCCAATGTCAGCGCATCGGCATTGCCCGAGCGCTGGTGGTGAACCCGAAACTGATCATCTGTGATGAACCGGTCTCGGCGCTGGATGTGTCGATTCAGGCGCAGGTAATCAACCTGCTGATGGAGCTGCAAAAGGAAACCGGCGTATCGCTGATTTTCATCGCCCATGACCTGAGCGTGGTAAAACACATCTCGGACCGGGTGATGGTGCTCTATCTGGGCAATGTGATGGAGCTGGCTCCGTCAAAACAGCTCTATGCCAATCCCGGCCATCCCTATACCGAAGCGCTGATCTCGGCGGTGCCGATCCCCGATCCGAAGCTGGAAAAAGCCAAAGAGGTAATGCTGCTCGATCAGGATCTGCCCTCGCCGCTGAACCCGCCCTCGGGTTGCGTGTTCCGCACCCGTTGTCCGATTGCCGAGGCACAATGTGCCGAGAGCAAGCCGGAATTGCGCGACAGGGGCGACGGCCAGATGATCGCCTGCCACCTGCGCTAAGGGCACCCCCTGCGGGGGGCTGTTCTTTTCCCGCCGTTCGGGCCTCACGGTCCGGGCGGCGTTTTTTCTTGGGCTTGCAGCGGTCAGACTGCGACAAACTGTGCCATCGACGCTGGGTAATCCATATGCGCTTATGCGCATATGGATATAACAACCACTCCCCCGCTTGTGGCCGCGCTTTCGGCGCTGGCTGATCCGACCCGGCTGGGCGCCATGCGTGTGCTCTGGGGCGGCGGCGAACATTGCGCCTGCGAGCTGATCGACACGCTCGGCGCCACGCAAAGCCGGGTCTCGCGCCATATGCAGGCGCTCACTAAGGCCGGGCTGGTGCTCGCCCGGCGCGATGGCAACTGGGTGCGCTACCGCATCAATCCCGATCTGGCCGACGAGATGGCGGCGGTGCTCGACGCGGTGATGCACGCCACCCCGGCGCTGCCCGCCGCCAAGACAGGCTGCGTGGCATGAGCGTGCTCGATCACAGCCCTTGGCAACAATCCGATTGGCCCTGGACGGCGCTGGTGCTTGCCGCGGCAGGCGCGTGGTGGGGGCTTTATCAGCTGCTGCCCATACTCTCGAATGGGCTGGTTTCGATGTTGCCGGTGGCGCCGGACAGCCGCTTGGGCGAGGCGCTGGCCTTCTTTTTCTACGATGTGCCAAAGGTGTTTCTGCTGCTGATCGGCGTGGTCTTCGCGATGGGCGTGGTGCGCAGCTTTTTCAGCCCGGAACGCACCCGCGCCCTGCTGGCGGGGCGGCGAGAGGGCGTTGCCAATGGCTTGGCGGCGGGGCTGGGCGTGCTGACCCCGTTCTGTTCCTGCTCAGCGGTGCCGCTGTTCATCGGCTTTCTGTCGGCAGGCATTCCGCTCGGGGTGACTTTTTCCTTCCTGATCGCCGCGCCGATGGTGAATGAGGTGGCGCTGATCCTTCTGATCGGTCTGGTCGGCTGGCCGGTGGCGCTGATCTATCTGGGCTTCGGCCTTGGCATTGCGGTGCTGGCGGGCTGGGTGATTGGCCGGTTGCATCTGGAGGGCTGGCTGCAGGATTGGGTGCGCGAACTGGCCACCGGTCCGGCCGCGACGGTGGAGCCCGAGCATCTGACGATGCGCGAACGTTACGGCAAAGGGCTGGAAGCGGTGCGCGACATCGTTGGCAAGGTCTGGATCTGGATCTTTCTGGGCATTGGTGTGGGCGCGGCGATCCATGGCTTTGTGCCCGAGGCGCTGATGGCGCAGATCATGGGGGCTGACGCCTGGTGGTCGGTTCCGGCCGCGGTGGTGCTGGGCGTGCCGATGTATTCCAACGCCGCCGGGGTGATCCCGATTGTCGAGGCGCTGATCGGCAAAGGCGCTGCACTGGGCACGGTGCTGGCCTTCATGATGAGCGTGATCGCCTTGAGCCTGCCCGAAATGATCATCCTGCGTCAGGTTCTGACCCTGCGCCTGATCGCGGTGTTCATCGCAGTTGTGGCCAGCGGCATTCTGGGCGTTGGGCTGCTGTTCAACCTGATCATCTGAGGAGAGAGCAATGAAAGAGGTAAAAGTCTATGGCCCCGGCTGCGCCCGCTGCACCACCACCGCCGAGATGGTGCAGAACGCGGCGGCGCGACTGGGAATCGAGGTGGACGTGGAAAAGATCACCGACATGGCCGCGATTGCCCGCGCTGGGGTGATGTCGACCCCCGGCATCGCCATTGACGGCAAGCTGGTTCATGCGGGCGGGCTGCCGGATGCCGACAAGCTTGAGGCCTGGCTGAACGGCTGAGCCCACTGATATGACAGACCCCGTGCCCGGCCTCTGATTGAGAGGCCGGGCGTTTGCTTTGGGGATATTCCGCAACGTCACCTTCGGATTTCGCTTCCCTCCCGACAGACTGTCACCGAGAGTGTTTTTTCACGAACCATGCCGGGCAAGGGAGGGCTTGATGCAGGGAATGATGATGAACACGCCGCTATCGATTATCGGCGTATTGGATTACGCGGCCGAGGTGCATCCAGATGCAGGCATCGTTTCGGTGCGCACTGAGGGCGACCTTCACCGCCAGAGCTACCGCGAGACCTATAAGCGGGTGGCGCAGATGGCCCACGCCCTGCGGGGTCTGGGGATCACCGAAGGCGACAGGGTGGCGACGCTGGCCTGGAACGGCTACCGGCATTTTGAGCTATACTATGCGATTTCCGGCATGGGGGCGGTGTGCCACACCATCAACCCGCGCCTGTCGGGCGAGCAGATGGGCTATATCGTCAACCACGCAGAAGATCAGGTGATCTTTGTCGATACGACCTTTGTGCCGATCCTTGCGGCGCTGAAGGATCATATGCCGGCGGGGCTGCGCATCGTGGTGATGACCGATGCCGAGCATATGCCCGACAGCCCGCTGGATCTGCTTTGCTACGAAGACCTGATCGCGGATCTGCCCGAAACCTATGACTGGCCCGAGCTGGATGAAAACACTGCCGCAGGCCTGTGCTATACCTCCGGGACCACCGGCAATCCGAAGGGCGCGCTCTATACCCACCGCTCCAGCGTGCTACACGCGCTGATGGTGGCGCTGATTATGGGGCCGAAACTGCCGCAGGGCACCAATGTGCTGCCGGTCGTACCGCTGTTTCACGTCAATGCCTGGGGCCTGCCTTATGCCGGGCCGATGATGGGGCTCAATCTGATCATGCCGGGGCCGAAACTCGACGGGCCGTCGCTGTTTCAGCTGATGGATCAGGAAGAGGTGTTTTCCGCCTGGGGCGTGCCGACGGTCTGGATGGGGCTTCTGGCCGAGATCGAGGCGCAGGGGCGGTTGCCGCAGCTGCTGGGCGATGTGGTGATCGGTGGATCGGCCGCCCCGCGCTCGATGATCAAGGCGTTTGAAGAGCGCGGCGTGCATGTGAACCACGCCTGGGGCATGACCGAGATGAGCCCGCTTGGCTCGCATGGCATGGTGCCGCCCGCCATCGAGGCGCTGCCGCTGGAAGAAAAGCTCGACTACAAGCAGAAGCAGGGGCGGCGGGTCTACGGCGTCGATTTCAAGATCGTTGATGCCGAGGGCAACCGTCAACCGCATGACGGCAAGGCGATGGGCGAGCTTTTCGTGCGCGGCAATGCCATCGTGTCGGGCTATTATAATAACCCCGAAGCCAGCGCCGCTGCGCTGGATAGCGAGGGCTGGTTTGGCACCGGCGATGTAGCGACAATTGATGAGGGCGGCTATCTGACCCTGCGCGACCGTGCGAAAGACCTGATCAAATCCGGTGGCGAATGGATTTCCTCGATTGATCTGGAAAACGCTGCGGTGTCGCACCCGGCCATCGCCAATTGCGTGGCGCTCGGCGTGCCGCATCCGAAATGGGATGAACGCCCCATTCTGGTCGCGGTGGCAACCGGCGACGAGCAGCCCTCTCTGGAGGAGCTGCGCGCGCATCTGGCGCCGCATTTCGCCACCTGGCAGCTGCCCGATGATGTGGTCTGGGTCGAAGCCCTGCCGATGACGGCGACCGGCAAAGTGTCAAAGCTGACCTTGCGCCAGTCGCTTGCCGATTACGTGCATCCCGATCTGCGCTGAGGACGGGAATGAAATGGCGCCGCGCGGGGAGACCTGCGCGGCGTTTTGTGTTTCCAGCTCTCCATAACGGCTGCAGCTCCTCCCGAAAGCAGGGCAGTGCATGACTGCGGTTGGGCGGTCATGCACTGCCCTGGCCTCTAAAGCCGCTGTTCCGGGCGGGGCAAAGCCTTATAGCTGCGCCCCCTGCCCTTCTCGCGCGAAACTTGGGCGGGCCTAATCCAGCGTCTGCCGATAGCGCAGCAGCGAGACCAGCACGATGACAAAGCCGATCACGATCATGGCGCGTATGTCGCCTAGAACATCAGTCATTTCCGCGCTTTTCAGCATCACCTTGCGTACCAGCCGCAGGAAATGCGTGGCGGGAATGACCGTGCCAATGGCCTGTGCCCAGCCCGGCATCCCGGCGAAGGGGAACATGAAGCCAGAGAGCAGGATGGTTGGCAGGAGTAGCATAAAGCTCGCCTGCATTGCTTGCATCTGGGTGCGCACCAGCGTCGAGATCAAAAACCCGATGGCGAGGTTCACCACCACATAGATGTTGAAGCCCACGAAAAAGGCCACAGGCGAGCCGGTGAAGGGCACATTAAACAGCACCTCTGCGGCCACAAGAAACACCCCGGTTTGCACGTATCCCACTAGAGAACCATGGTCATCGCCAGAATGACCGCCAGAAGCCCGGGCCCGATATTGGTCGAGGTTTTGCCCTCGGGATTGAATTGCTTATGCACCACCACCGAGAACGGGCCGGGGCGCCCCGCCACACGGGCGAGCGGGCCGGTGAGGGTTTGAGCAATGGCTGTGTTGACGATGCCGTTCAGCGCGCCCACAGCAGTGCCCACCGCCGACGGGTCCGACGCATCGGCGGCGATCAGGATATCGGGTGACAAGCCACGCAGGATGTCACGTTCAAAATCCGGCGGGATCACCACGACGAAATTCGCACTGCCATCGCGCAGCGCCTTGTCGCCTTCAGCCGCGCCCGTGACCACCCCGATAAACTGAAAGTAATCCGAGGTTTCCATCCCCGACAGGACCGCGCGCGCCACCGGGCCTTCGTCATTCATCTCGATCAGGGTCGGCAGGTTATGCGGGTCGGAATTGATCGCGAAGCCAAAGATGATGAGCTGAAAGATCGGGATGCCGATCATCATCCCAAAAGTCAGCTTATCGCGCCGCATCTGCACGAATTCTTTCACCAACACCGCGGCGAAACGCGAGAAGGAAAGCCAGTTCATGCCACCTCTCCGTTCAAGCCGAAATTATCGTCGGATGTGGCCATGAGATAGATAAAGGCTTCTTCCAGCTCGGCCTCTTTCTTTTCCCAGATATGGCTGCCGTTTATCGCCTTCTGCTCGGCAATCACCTGGTCCAGCGCCGTGGCATCAATCGAAGAAATATGCAGCTTGTCGCCAAACCGCGCCACCTGTTCCACCCGGGGATCCTTGCGCAGCGCGTCTTCCAGCGCCAACAGCTCGGGGCCGCTCACCCGCCATGTGGTCAGGCCCACGCGTTTGGGAATATCGCGCGCCGGGCCGTCGATCAGCTTTTTGCCATAGGCGATATAGGCGATGTAATCGCATTGCACCGCCTCATCCATGTAGTGGGTCGAGACCAGCACCGTGACCCCCTGTTTCGACAGGTGGCGGATCTCGTCCCAGAAATCGCGCCGGGCTTTCGGGTCAACCCCTGCGGTGGGCTCATCGAGCAGCAAGAGCTGCGGCTTGTGCTGCATGCAGGCCGCGAGCGCCAGACGCTGTTTCCAGCCGCCGGACAGATTGCCTGCAAGCTGATTGCTGCGGCCCTCCAACCCAAGATCCTTCAGGGTCTGATCCACCACTTGTTTGCGGTTTTTCATCCGGTACATCCGGGCCATGAAATCAATGTTTTCGCGGATCGTCAGATCGGAATAGAGCGAGAATTTCTGGGTCATATAACCCACCTTCTCTTTGATCTTTCCGACCTCCTTATGGATGTCATAGCCCAGCGTCTGCCCCTCGCCCGCATTCGGGGTCAGTAGCCCGCACATCATCCGGATCGTAGTGGTCTTGCCTGATCCGTTGGGGCCAAGAAAGCCGTAGATCGCGCCTTTCGGCACATCCATATCCACCTGATCGACCACGGTTTTACCGCCGAACTTCTTGGTCAGCCCGCGCACCGAAATGGCATATTCCGTGCTGGCTTCGCCCGTGCTCATTGCCCACTCTCCAGCGTCACCGGTTGCCCCGGCAGCAGGCCGGACCCGTCTGACAGGCGAGCCTCGGCGCGGAATACCAGCCGGTTGCGTTCGTCGCGGGAGTACAGAATCGGCGGGGTGTATTGCGGGTCAGAAGCCATGCGGGTGATGGTGGCGGAAAGCCCCGGCTTGCAGCCATCACAGCTCAGCGCCAGCGTATCGCCAATGGCAAATTCTGCCCGCGCCATTTCGGGCAAGTAGAAGAACACTTTCAGATCGTCCGGCGGCAGGATCGAGATGACCGGCGTGCCGGCAGGCACGACTTCGCCCGCGTCGTAATAGACCTTTTCAATCTGCCCGCTGACAGGAGCGGTCACATGCATGTCATCCAGCTGCGCGGCGGCCAGATCGGCCTCGGCCCGGGCGGCGGCCAGCGTGGCTTCGGCAGCAATGACCTGTTCGTCACGTGCGGGCAGTTCGGCCACGGCAAGCTGCGCCTCTAGCCGGGAAATCCGGGCATTGGCCCCGTTCAGGGTGGCCCGGTCGGCATCCACCTTGGCCTGTGTCACGATCTCGCGGAGGAACAGGCTTTCGCTGCGTTCCAGCGTCGATTTCGCCAGCGCTTGCTGCGCGCGGGCCTCGTCCAGCGAAGCCCTTATCACCGCGATTTCAGCCTCGCGCGAGCCGGTTTCCAGATTGCGCAGATTGGCCTCGGCCTGTGCCACCCTCGCCTTGGCCGCGCTCAAGCTGGCCTGTTGCTTGGTCGCCTCCTGATCAAACAGGAAATCACCCGCGAAAATCACTGTGCCCTCCTGCGCATCGAGCGTTGCAATCCGGGCCGTCACCGAGGGCGCGACATAGACATATTCCGCTTCGATATAGCCGTTATAAACCGGAGTCGGATCATCGCCATAACCGGGGATCAGCGCGGCGAGAAGAGTGGTGAACCAGGCGATTACGGTATCAATCATTGTGCGACCCTTCCGCTTGGGCAAACAGCCCGTTGGTCAGAATTTCCAGATGGTTTTCAATCAGCTCGCTCATTGCGAGACCGCGCGCCGGAGTGATGCCGGCAACCCCGGCCTTGATGATTCCGATCAGCACCGGCATGGCCGGTTCCAGCACCGCCTCGCGGTACATTTCGGCAATCTCCGGCACCACGGCGGCTTCGCGGATCACGATACGCGGCACGGCAAAGATATTTGGGTCGGCCAGTTTCTGCGCGATCATCCGGAGGAAAAAGGTCAGCGTCGCGCGCAGATTGCCCACCGCCTGCGGCATCCCGGCCAAGGCTTCGGCCGAAATCGGCACCACCGCGCGTTTGACGAGTGCTTCCAGGATCGCGCGTTTCGACGGGAAGTAGAGATAGACCGCGCCTTTCGACACCCCCGCCGCCTTGGCGATCTGGTCAACCGAGCAATGGGCATAGCCCTGCGCCGAAAACAGATCGCGGGCAGCATCAAGAATCTCGTCCGGCCGAGCCTCGGCACGACGGCGGAATTTGGGGGCGGGTGAGTCGTCTGTAGTCATGTGAAGAAAATAACTGACTGGTCAGTTAGTTTCAAGGATGCAAGATGGGTAGGGTTAAAGCGGGACTATCCCGTTGAGAAAGAAGGCTTTGATTCTGCTCCTCGCGGCCTAATATGGCGCGGGGCTGGGCGTTCAGGCTGCAAGCATCCGCTAGAGAGGTGCTGGAGAAGCTTGGAGCGTCACGGAACGAGGCGAAGGAGTAAAGGCATGGCCTACGGTATCACAGGTGGAATCTGGAACGACGAAGCAGATACCCGGGATGAGCACAGTTGGATCGAGGTGCTTGAGGGAGATGCGAAGGGTATGCATCTTATCGATGCCACGCAGGATGATGGGGCGCTGATCACGAAGGCAGGGCTGGGTTCTGGTCGGGCGATGGCGGAAGAGGGCATGCCGACGAAGCTGCTTCGGGGTGGCGCTGGCCTGAAGGTCAAACCATTGCTGGATGTGGAGCGTTGGCGCGGTCGTGAGCTGGTTGTCTGTGAAAGGGTGAAGGATATTGTTGAGGAGCTGGAGCCCGGGGGGCATCGTTTTTTCCCGATGGAGCTATATGTCGGAAAAGATTATCAGAGAACGGATTATTTTCTGAATATTTGCAATCGCCTTGATGCATTGGATCGGGAACGAACTTATCCAATCAATAAGCGCGGCTTTTTCTATCCGGAGGAAAATCAGCCTCGCGCG
>JARRIY010000047.1:7182-19995 GCA_037379985.1 Maritimibacter sp. | reverse complement strand
CGCCTCGGCCTCATCCATCCCCGGTTTCAAGCGCGGGTCATAGAGCATCTTCAGCAGCAGCTCGTCATGGGTGGTGAGATAGCCGAACTCTTCGTCATCATTAAAGATCGAGGGCCGTGCCAACGGGCTGTCATTCGACAGGCCCATGCCCTGAGCCAGTTCCTCATGCACGCAGGAGGTGCTGAGCAGATCAGGATGCTCTGACCGGATCACCGCAATGGCCTGATCATAGGTGCCGTCGAATTGCGGATCGGTGGCGAAGGCCAGGCAATAGGTCGAGCGTGGCAGGTTGATCACCGTGTTCAGCGCGGTTCGCGAGATATTCGGCATGATCTGTTTCAGCCGTGGCCCGAGCAGGCGGCGTTCGTCTTCATTTGCGAATAACACATGGAAATTGCTGGCAGAGCTGTCGCTGACAAACCGAATCGGATGGCCGGAGACCCGCGCCAGCCGCTGCACATAATGGCGCACGATGTTTTCTTTGCGGGTCCGGTCTGCCGGGCTGATCGACGCGCCGAACTCCACCGAAAGCGTGACCGGCTTTTCCCAGCGATGCATCCGACTGGCGTTTTGCCTTGCCACAAGCTGGCTGCCGGTATCGGCATATTCTTCATAGAAGGCGATGCGCAGGAAATCCCGCACCAGATCATCGGCACCAAAAGGGGTGTCGGGACCGCCCCCATCGGTGCGAAGCAATCCCTGTTCCAGCAGCCCCATCTGTACCCGGTTGAAATAGCTTGCAAGCTCGGCGCTGGCTGCGCTGGGCGGGGCCGATATTTGCGCCGTATCGGGCCGGTCGGCGGGCCTGTCGACCGGCTGGAACATGGCATCGCATCCGGCCAGCAACATGCTTCCGACCAGTGTCAGCCCAAGAATGCTCCGGTTGCGCAATGCCATAGATTTATTCGCCTTCTTTCGCCGTGGCCGCAGCCGTAGCCTTGCCCCTTGCGGCGCTCAGGGCCTGTTTCAACTCACCTTCCATCTTGTGCAATTCTTCCTCGGCCTCTGCACGCATTTTCTTGCCCTCATCGGCGATTGTCAGGCTTTCCTCGATGGTCGCGATCAGATGATCATTGGCGATGCGGATCGCCTCAATATCGAACACACCGCGTTCCATCTGTTCGCGTACCTGCCGATTGGCCTCGTGCAGATTGGCGGCATTGGCCTTCAAGAGCTCATTGGTCAGGTCGGTGGCCTGTTGCACGGCTTGGGCGGCGTCTTCCGAGCGCTGGATTGTCACCGCCTGCGCCAGTTGGGTTTCCCAAAGCGGCACGGTGTTGACCAGCGTTGAATTGATCTTATTGACAAGGCTCTTGTCGTTTTCCTGCACCAGCCGGATCGAGGGCAGGCTTTGCATCGTCACCTGACGGGTCAGCTTGAGGTCATGCACCCGGCGTTCCAGATCGTCACGCGCGGCGCGCAGATCGCGCAGCTCCTGCGCCGCCAGCACCGCATCGCCATCGCCGCTGGCCGCTGCCTGCTTTTCCTTCTCGGGGATCGTGACTTCATCCAGCTCTTTCAGCTTGGCCTCGCCCGCAACGATATAGAGCGCCAGCTCGTCGTAGAATTCCAGCGTTTTACCATAGAGCAGATCGAGGCTTTTGATGTCTTTCAATAGCGCGTGCTCATGACCCAGCAGGTGGTCGGTGGTGCGGTCAATCTGGGTCTGCACCTCTTCATAGCGCGCCATGAATTTGGCGGCGGGGGCGGCGCGGCCCAGCATTTTCTCCCAGAAGCTGCGTTCGCGGCGCATATCGAGTTCCGAGATCGAAAAGCCGCGGATCGTGGTGACGATATTGCGCAGGCTATCACCAGCCGGGCCGACATCCTTGTTGCGCACACCGGCGAGCATCTGTTGGCTGATCACCTGCAACTCACCCTGTGCGCCAGAGCCAAATTCGATGATCGACTGGGTGTCGTTCATGTCAATTTCACCCATGCGAAGCTGAATTTCGGCGCTCAGCACCTCGTCGGCCTCTTCCAGCGGAACCAGCGCCGTGCTGGGCTCCGGCAGCACCATCGCGGTGGTGTCTTCAACTTCTTTCAGAGCGGCTTCAGCCTGTTGGCGCGTGGTTTCCGTCATATCATTCTTCCCCATTATTTCGTTTGGCGACCACACCTTCGCGGGCCAGCCTGTCCCGCAAGACCTCAATCTCGACACTCAGATCGCTGCGGTCATTCATAAGCAGTTTTCGGGTCTGCGCGGTGAAGTTGCTCTCAAGATCGTTAAGAAGCGCCACGTAATCGCGGCGCGCATCAGCCTCGCGGCTGCGGGTATAGATATCTGCAAATTTCACCGAGGCATCGCGTGCGCCCATCAGATAGACGCTCAGATATTTCCGCGCGGCGGTCAGATCCTGCGGGTCGTCTTCAATCGAGCGAAACATCGCGCGGGCGGTGGTCTGAAAGCTTTCGACCCGGCGTTGCAGCTCGCGATCTTTGGTGCGGGCAATCGCCTCATACATGGCGGTCAGATAGGCTTCGGCCTCGCCCACAGCGCGCGCAACGCGGTCGGTCTGAAATTCGTCGATGCCTTCCATCCCCTTGTTTTTCAACGGGTCCAACCCGAAGGCGAAGGCATGAAGTGCGGTGCCGATCACCGCAAAGATCAGCGCATTCAGCGGGTTGCCACTCGATAGCCCGGCCAGCCCGAGCCCCAGCCCGGTGAGCAGAGAGCCTGCGATTTTGCGCGGCATGGCGGGGCGGCGGGCGATTTTGCGGGCATGATAAGCCTCCTCGGCGAGCAGCCCTTCGCGGGTCAGCCAGGCGGCAAGGATCATCAGGCCAAAGCCCGCCAGACGCAGCGCCATTTGCGGGGCGCTGCCGAAAAACGCGGCGATGGCCAGCGGCAGGGGGGCGATGAAAAGCAGGTTAACCCGCCCGCCGACACGGCTGCGTACCTGACCTTCAAACGGGGCTTTCTGTGGCGGCGTCTCATCCGGGGCACGGTCCGGGGAATATTGCCCGCCATAGCGCTCAGCCATCACGCGCCCCCCGTGACAGACACGTAGAGGATCAACGCGAGAAGCAAAAAATACGCCAGCTTCTGCAGGCCGGTTGCGGACACGAATGTTCTCCCTGTGGCCGGGAAATCCCAGCTGTGTCACAGATATAGGCGCGCGCCGCGTGGCGTGCCAGAAAATTTCGGGGGGAATTTCCGCGCGGGCGAAACCCCGCGCGTTGGGCGGGGCTTAGCCCCGGCGCGGCGGCTTGCCACCTCGCGTGGGTTTGGTGCCCGGTTTCGGGGCGGATTTCTGGCCCGGCCGTTGGGCTGATCGTTGGCCCGATTTCTGGAGCGGCTTCGGGGCAGGGGTGCCACGCGGCGCTTTCGGCGGCTGGCCACGACGGCGCACCGGCTTTTTCGCCTTCGGAGTCTCGGCCTCTTCGCAATTTTCCAGCCCAAGCTGATCGCGCAGCACCTTGGCGCGAATTTCTTCCACCTCGCCGGGTTTCAGATCGCCCAGCCGGAACGGGCCGTAGCTGACGCGCAGAAGCCGGTTCACGCTCAGCCCCACCGCTTCCATTGCACGGCGAATCTCGCGGTTTTTGCCTTCGCGCAAGCCCACGGTCAGCCAGGCATTGGCGCCCTGATGGCGGTCGAGCGAGACGCTCATCGCCTGAAATCTTTCGCCCTCGATCTCGATCCCTTTGCGCAGCGGGGTCAGATCGTCTTCCGACGGGTTGCCATGCACCCGCACCCGGTATTTGCGCACCCAGCCGGTGGCGGGCAGTTCCAGCTTGCGCTTGAGACCACCGTCATTGGTGAGCAAGAGCAGCCCTTCGGAATTGAGGTCGAGCCGCCCGACGCTCATCACCCGGGGCATGTCCTCGGGCAGCTTGTCAAACACCGTCTCGCGGCCCTTTTCATCGCGTGCCGTCGTCACCAGCCCTGATGGCTTGTGATAGAGCCAGAGCCGCGCGGGTTCCGGGGTGCCGACTTCGGCCTCGTCCACCACGATCTTGTCGCTCGGGGTGACATTCAGTGCCGGGCTTTCGATCACCTTGCCATTGACGCTGACGCGCCCGGCTTCGATCATCCGCTCGGCTTCACGACGGCTGGCGATACCTGCGCGCGACAGGAATTTGGCGATGCGTTCGCCTTTTGGGGTCTCGGTGCTCATGCCCTCTCCCTAGGCGCGGGGCAGGGGCTTGGCAAGTGATCCTGCGCAGGGCATGAGGGGGCATGAGCCGTTTTACCTCATATATGGACCTCGCCTTGCAGGAGGCCCGCGCCGCCGCGACCCGCGGCGAAGTGCCGGTGGGCGCGGTGGTGGTCGGCCCGGATGGCGCTGTGCTGGCGCGGGCAGGCAACCGCACCCGCGAGCTGGACGACCCGACAGCACATGCCGAGATGCTGGCGATCCGCGCCGCCTGCGCGGCGATTGGCTCGGAACGGCTGACCGGGCATGACCTTTACGTGACACTGGAGCCCTGCCCGATGTGCGCGGGTGCGATCAGCTTTGCCCGGATCCGGCGGCTTTACTACGGGGCAGGCGACCCGAAATCCGGCGGCACCGCCCATGGCGCCCGGGTCTTTGCTCATAAGCAATGCCATCATGCGCCCGAGGTCTATGACGGCATCGCGGCGGATGAGGCGGAAAGCCTGCTGAAGGATTTCTTTGGCGAGAAACGCTAAGCTGGATCGGCGCTCCGATCTGTGGCAGGATGTCGCAAGGGCAATTTCCGCCCGCTATTCTGACAGACCTAAAAACAGGAGCCCGTCGATGCGGGAATATCTGCGTATGCGCCCGGGTGGTTTGGCTGCCTGGGAACAGGAGTTGAAATGGTTTGCCCTCGGGCTTGGGGTGCTGTCGACGATTTCCATCGTGCAGAACCTCTATCCGCTCAATCTGTTTCTGGGCCTGCCCTTCTGCCTGATCTGGATCTACATGGGCTGGCTGCATACCGAGCGGCAGCTCAAATATATCAATATCCTGTTCTCTGTTCTCTATGTTTATGGAATCGCACGCTATTTTCTCTATGGGGCGGTGTCCTGATCATTCTCTAGCGGCGACACCCGATCCGCCTGCCTGAATTTTGGGCAGCGATGAAATCGGGTGGATTTCTGCACTGCAGCGGAGTATATGCAAGCTTCCAGCTGGTCGAAGCAGGGGGACAGGATGAGTGCATCTGCTAGTGTGAAGGCCTCGACGCCTTCTGATATTCGTGATCGCAAAGGCGTCACGCCGATTGTCTGCCTCACGGCCTATACCACGCCGATTGCCGAGCTGGTGGATAAGCATTCCGACATCATTCTGGTGGGCGACAGTGTGGGCATGGTCATGCATGGGCTGCCCTCGACGCTAGGCGTGACCATGGAGATGATGATCATGCATGGCAAAGCGGCGGCGCGCGGTACGAAAAACGCCCTTCTGGTGATCGACATGCCGTTTGGCTCCTATGAGGAAAGCCCCGAACAGGCGTTCCGCAACGCAGCCCGGATCATCGCGGAAACCGGCGCGGCGGCGGTCAAGCTGGAAGGCGGCGTGGCGATGGCCGAGACCATCCGCTTTCTGACCCAGCGGTCGATCCCGGTGATGGCGCATGTGGGGCTGACCCCGCAATCGGTGAACACGCTGGGCGGCTACAAGGTGCAGGGGCGCGGGCAGGATCGCGCCCGCATTCTGGCCGATGCGAAAGCCGTGGCCGAAGCCGGGGCGTTTTCGGTGGTGATCGAGAAAGTGCCGGAAAGCCTGGCCGATGAGATTACCCAAACCGTCGATATTCCCACCATCGCCATTGGCGGTTCGGTGAATTGTGATGGGCAGGTTCTGGTGGTGGACGATATTCTGGGCGTCTTTACAAATTTCCAGCCGAAATTCGTGAAACGGTATGCCGAGCTCGGGGCGCTGGCCGATCAGGCGATTGAAGCCTACGCCGCCGATGTGCGCGGGCGGGCCTTCCCGGCGCCGGAACATGTTTTTGCAGACGAGCCGACCAACCGATGAAGACCATTCATAAGCTGGCCGAGATGCGGGCCGCCCGGGCTGCGTGGCGCGAGGCGGGCGAACGTGTGGCCGTGGTGCCGACCATGGGCGCGCTGCATCAGGGCCATCTGAGCCTTGTGGAAGCAGCGAAAGCGGCGGCAGATCGGGTTGTGGTCTGGCTGTTCGTGAACCCCACGCAGTTTGATAATCCGGAAGATCTGGAGAAATATCCACGTCATCTGGAACGTGATGCCGAGGCTTTGGCTGCGGCCGGGGTCGATCTGCTTTATGCGCCGGATGTGGATCAGGTTTACCCGGAAGGTTATGCGACGACGATCTCTGTAACCGGGGTCAGCGACGGGCTGTGTGGGGCACATCGACCCGGGCATTTCGACGGGGTCGCGACCGTGGTGACGAAGATTTTCACCCAGACCCAAGCCGATATCGCCATGTTTGGCGAGAAGGATTTTCAGCAGCTACAGGTGGTGAAACGTCTGGTGCGCGATCTGGATCTGACCATCGAAGTGGTTGGTTGCCCGACTTTGCGCGAGCCCGATGGCTTGGCGCTGTCGTCACGCAATGAACGGCTATCACCGGAAGATCGCGCCATCGCTCCGGCGCTCAATCGCGAAATGCAGGCGGCGGCGGTGGCGATCCGGGCCGGTATGCCGGTTGAAAAGGCACTGGCCGAGGCCGAGCGTGCGATTGTCGCGGCGGGCTTTATCGCGGTGGATTATCTGGAATTGCGGGCGGAAGACGGGCTGGCCCCGATGCCGGTTCTGGACCGCCCGGCCCGGTTGCTGGCGGCGGCCTTTCTTGGCCCGGTGCGGCTGATCGACAATATTCCGCTGTTGCCGGAAGGTTGAACCGCCGGATCAGCTGCCGATCCCATCAAGCGGCGTGCACATCCCGGCCATGCCGGTATCGCTGGTGCGTTGCAGAACCGGCTCCGGCGTGCCCTCGGGTACCGGCCCCCAGCTTGCGGCGACATCTTCCATCGCTTCGAAGGCGCCGCCCTTGCTCCATCCGCTTTGCCGTCCGCGCGCATAGGCGATGACGCGCAGGTTCTCGCCCCGGATCGCCTGTGCGGCGATATCATCGGGCATCAGCACTGGCAGGTCATAAACCGTCCGCACCACGAAACCGATCTGCGGCATGGATTGCGCCACCATCTCGGTACAGGCGAGTTTGCCGCAGGTGGAAACGTCGAAATAATAGTCAAACGGCACGCCAAGCCGGGCGAACAGCCTCAGCGCCGCCTTGCGTTTTGCTGCCCGTCCGGCCAGCGTCGGGCGCACCATCAGCGCGCCATCGGTGTCGAAAACATGCGGGGCATCGTTCAGCTTAGCCCCGCCGCTGACCCCTTCGATGATGATCTTGCCAGCGCGGATCTCACCGTGATGCGGGGCGATCAGCGGATCATCCCAGATGCCGAGCGCTTTCAATTGCGCTTCGGTGCCCAGATAGACGGCCGAATGGGTAAAGCGCCCGGTGATCACCTGACCGGGGATCCAGTTCTTGCCTGAGGTCAGCAGAATATCCAGCGGCTGCGCCTGATCGGTGAGATAGGCCCAGGCTTCGGGTGCTTCGGTCAGGTAGCCGGTGCGAATGGGGCTGCCCGAAACCAGCGGCGAAAACATCGGCGACAGGTCCAGCCCGATCTTTGCAATCGGGGCAGGCAGGCGTTCGGGATTGCCGCAACAGGTAAAGCTTTTCGGATCGGTTTCAGGGGCGAGCCCGGTAAAGCTGGGATCAACCGCCGGAGAACAGGCGGTAAGCAGCGCAAGCGCCGTCAGCAGGGGAAGACCAACACCTCTGGTCATAAGGTCACTCCGATTGATCCGGGGTGGGCACACCCCAATAAGCGGCAATATCAACCATCAGCGCAAATGTACTGCGGCGCGTATGGCCTTCATCGGTGCCGATCACATAGGTGATCACATCAAGCTTGTCGCCCCGAATGGCCTGGCTTGCCAGATCGTCGGGCAGAATGGTGGTGCGGCCATAAAGCTCGCGTCGGGTTAGGTTTAGCCCGGGCATGGCATAGTCGATCAACCCGGTGCAGACAAAGCTATCATGGCTCGGATCAAGATCCATGCTGTAATTGAAGGGCTTCCCGAGTGAGGCGAAAATCCGCGTTATGGCTTGGCGTTTGTCGGCCCCCGACAGGGTGGGGCGCATGGCGACGACCTTGTCGACCTCATAGGCCTTGGCAATGCTTGTCAACTGCACTTCCGGTGTCGCGGCTTCCAGATAGATATTCCCGGCGCGGATCTGGTCGTGATAGGGCACGATTTCCGGTAAGCTCCACAGCCCGGCGGCGCGCAGCTGTGCCTCGGTGCCGACATAGATGAGGGAATGGCTGAACTGTCCGGGCATCAGCCGTCCCAGGAAATAGGATTTGTTGCTGATCACCAACAGGTCCAGCGGGCGCAACAGGGCCGTGATACGCTCATGCGCCTCGGTCTTGCCGGTCAGTTTGCCGGGATATTCGCCGTCGTCATAGTCGCCATAGGCAGCCTGTGCGAGCTCAGCCCCAATCGTGTCGCCCCAGATCAGGCTCAGCCGGGCGATGGGGTCGGGATAGAATTTCTCCGGGTCGGCGCAGCAGGAAAAGCTTTCCGCCTGCATGGATTTTGCCTGGGTGGGGAAATCAGGAGAAAGATCGTGATAGGAACAGGCCGACAGGGCGAAGAGCAGAAATAATCTTGCGATTTTCTGCGCCAATTTCTGCGGCAATCCTGTGATCTCGCGCACCCTTATCCCTCCCTGTTAAGCGAGGTTTATCTGGGGGGGCAGTCGATGCCAATCCTTTTGCCGAAGCAGGGCGTGTTTTGCCGATATTGTGATCGACCCATCGCGTTCTGCTAGGTGGATTCGTCCGGTGGAAAAGAAAACGCCGCCCCCGAAGGGACGGCATTTCACGAGGTATTCATTTGGAGCCTGTCAGGCGGCCTCAACCCGGTCGCGAACCGCGGCTTTGAGCGCCTTGCCATTGGTGCCACGCGCCCAAGGGGTTTTCACCTCTTCGGTTTTCACGGCTTTGATCGTCTTTTCCAGCCAGATGCGCTTACCCATATGCTCGGTCCTTCATCAATCGCTCGAAGGCATGTGCCTTCCGTTGCCATGGTTTTGGCGTGCGATTGGGGCAGGGCTGGGGCAGAGACGGGGAAAGGTCGGGGCGGTTTGCGTGCAAAATTCCGGCGAAAACCCGGGATTGTTCGCGATTTCGCGACAGATCAGAGGCGAATGACCGAGATCAACCGGCCATAATCGCTTTCCTTGCGATGCACCGAGCGGCGGAAGGAATAAAACCGCGCCGGGTCGGAATAGGTGCAGTGATGGGTCCAGTCGGCATGGCCGACGCCGGCCTCGCGCAACCGGTGCAAGCCGAATGCGGGCAGGTTGAACAGCGCCCGGTCGCCTTCGCCATTGGCAAAGAAACGGGCATAGTCGCGATCTTCATCGATAAAGCGTTCGACAAATTCCGGGCCGACCTCATAGGCGGCTTGCGACAGTGTCGGGCCGATCACCGCACTGGTATTTTCGCGCTTGGCGCCAAGGGCTTCCATCGCATCCAGCGTGGCTTCCAGCACCCCGCCAAGCGCGCCTTTCCAGCCTGCATGAGCGGCGCCGATCACGCCTGCAGCACGGTCGGCAAACAGTACCGGCTCGCAATCAGCGGTAAGAATCGTCAACGCCACACCGGGGGTGGCTGTGACCATCGCGTCGGCTTCCGGGCGCGGGTCGGCAAAGGCTTCGGTCACCGGCAGGGCGGTCGCGGAATGGGTCTGATGCACCGAGATCATTGCATCAGGGGCGAGATCCATGGCCGCTGCCACACGCGCCCGGTTCATCGCCACCGCGTCTTTCAGATCGCCCGAGCCGCCGCCGCAATTCAGCCCGGAATAAATCCCGGATGAGGCGCCGCCTTTGCGGGTGAAGAACCCGTGCGTGACGCCATTCAGCGCATCGGAGGTGATAATCTCTAGGCTCATAATTCCAATCCCGGCAGCATTGCCGCCCCTTTCTGCACCAGGGCGAGCACCTTGAACAGGGTTCCCATTTCCTCGGGGTGCGTCAAGCGGCGATGTGCGGCGATATGGCTGTCGAGGGCTGTCCCGGTCATACGGGCAGCCAGTGCCTGAGCCCGGGCGGTGATGCCGAGCCGCTCCAGAAACACCCCCTGTGGGGTCATCTGCGAGGCGGCAAGGCGCGGCGCGGCCAGAGCCAGCGCTTCGAAATCCACATGCGCGGTCAGATCGGCCTCGCCGGGATGGGCGAGCGGATCATCCGGCTTATGCGCACGCAGGGCCTGAAGTGTGTCGCCCAGCGAGCGCCAGTTGCCATAGTCGATGATCAGCGCCGCGCCGCCATGGGAGGCGATCCGGGCGTCAATCTCAGCCATGATCCCGGGGGCGGCAGGGCAGAGCTCGACCAGTTCGCCGGGTTCCACGTCATCGCGGTCGGCCAGAGCTGCCGGGGCGTCGGATCCGCCCAGCCCGAAAGCAAGCACGCCATCTTCCAGCCCGACCTGCCTTTCGCGCCAACCATCCTCGGTGCGGAGGAACTGGCGGATCGGCAGGGCGTCGAAAAACTCGTTGGCGACGAGGAAAAGCGGGGCGTCGGGCAGGCCCGCCGGGCTGTCGCAATGGGTGATGTCAAAGCCCGTCAGCGTCGTCCGCTGCTTGTCGCGCAGGGTGGGCGAGGCTTCGACCAGATGCAGGCGCAGGCCGGCGTGAAACCCCGGCACCGCTTTGGTGGCGCGCAGGATATCGGCCATCAGCGTGCCGCGCCCGGGGCCAAGCTCGGCAAGGGTGAAGGGGACAGGCGCGCCCTGATCCAGCCAGTTCTGCGCCAGTGCCAGCCCGATCAACTCGCCAAACATCTGGCTTATCTCTGGTGCCGTGGTGAAATCGCCCGCCGTGCCGAACGGATCGCGGGTGCTGTAATAGCCATGCTCCGGATGCATCAGGCACTCAGCCATGTATTCAGCCAGCGAGATCGGGCCGGAGGCGACGATGCGTGCGCTCAGAAGCTCGACAAGGCTCATGACACGCTCCAGCCTTCCGCCCGGCGGCAACGCCGGGCAGCGCCCGACCTTCCCCCGGAGGGCGCTTTTGCGGCGCGGCTGGCAGATCGGGCGTTGGGTCTTGTGGCGCCGTGGCACGCAGCCCGAATTCCGCACAGCACCCCCCAGGTCGGGCGCCGCCCTATGCTATAAGCGGCAAAGCTCATGCCTTTGCCAGTCGTGTCGCCCAGATCAGGGTCAGCACCCCCGCTGCGATCATCGGGGTTGAGAGCAGTTGGCCCTGCGTCATGCCCAGAAACACATGGCCCATCGGGTTGTCGACGGTGATGAATTGCGCATCGGCCTGCCGGAAGAACTCGACGGTAAACCGCGACAGCCCGTAGCCCAGAAAGAAGGTGCCTGCGATCATGCCGGGGCGTTTCAGCCAGCCGCGTTTCCAGGCAAGCACCAACACGAGAACCAAGAGCACCCCGCCTTCCAGTGCGGCTTCATAAAGTTGCGAAGGGTGGCGGGCGCAGGGCAGGGCAAAGCCCGGGCAGCTCTGCGCGGCCTCACCGGGGAAGATCACGCCCCAGGGCATTGTGGTCGGATGCCCCCAAAGCTCGGCATTGATGAAATTCGCCACTCGCACGATCCCCAGCCCGGCCGGGGCGGCTATGGCGAGGATATCGGCAAGCGAGGCGGCAGGCACCTTGTTGCGCCAGGCAAAGATCGAGGCCGCAACCACCACGCCCAGAAAGCCGCCATGAAAGGCCATGCCGCCATTCCAAACCTGCAGGATCTCTACCGGGTGGCTGAGATAATAGCCGGGCTGATAGAACAGCACGAAGCCCAAGCGCCCACCGATGATGATGCCAAGGATCATCCAGGTCACCAGGTCTTCCAGCTGCGCCTTGCTCATCGGCGGCTCGCCCGCCCAAAGGCGCGGGTTGGCGATGGCGCGGGTGGCGATCCACCAGCCGATCAGGATGCCGACAATATAGCCAAGTGCATACCAGCGCACGGCCAGGTGCAGCCCGGCAAGGCTGAACGAGAAAATCTCGGGCGAAATATTGGGGAAGGGGATCGCATAAATCATGCCTGCTAGTTGGAACGCGAGGCGGGGCCTGTCAAGCTTGTGCTACGCGGTCCGTTGCCCCATATAGGCAGAAATGGATTGGAGAGGCCGATGACCACCCGCAACAACGTTTTCGATGATTTTTCGCAGCTTTTCACCAACGCGATGGGCGTGGCGCAGGGGGCGAAAACCGAGGCCGAAACGGCGATGAAAAGCTGGATGGATCGCTGGCTGGCCGACCGTCAACTGGTGACGCGCGAAGAGTTCGACGCGGTGCGGGCGATGGCCCAGAAAGCCCGCGAAGAAAACGAGGCGCTGAAAGCCCGGATCGAGGCGCTGGAAGCGGCCTCAGACACGAAAAAATGATCGGGGCTGCGCGCGCATGGCTGGTTGGGGCTGCGTTGGCCCTGACGATGGGCGGCGCGGCGCAGGCCGCAAATTGCGCGCTGCCGCCGAATGCGGCGAACCTGATGGCGCAGGCAGTAGCCGAGATGAATGCCGCGCGGGCGGCGCAGGGGCGAGCCAAGCTCAGCCGCGACGCCAAGCTCGATCAGGCCGCGCAGGCCCATGCTTGCTGGATGGGCGCGACGGGTACGTTTTCACATAAGGGCAAGGGCGGCTCGCTGCCGAAGAAACGCATCCGGGCCACCGGCTATCGCACCAGCCTTACCGCCGAAAACATCGCTTGGGGGCAAAAGACGGCCCGCGAGGTGGTGGATGTCTGGATGAAGTCCGACGGGCATCGGCGCAATATTCTGCTGAGCGGTGTCGATGAGGTTGGCATCGGCGTGGCTATG
>JARRIY010000047.1:0-7143 GCA_037379985.1 Maritimibacter sp. | reverse complement strand
GGGTGATGGATTTCGCGTCGAACTGAGCGTGCATGCTGGATGCGTGGAAAAGATAAGCGCCGCAGGATTTGCGGCGCTTTTTCGTGCGGGAATGTCTGAAAAATCTCAGAATTTCAGGATCGGCGGTTTGTTGGGGTCACTGCCCGGCGCGCTGCCGGGCACTTTGGTTTCCACCCCGTCTTCGTCGCGCGCCAGATCTTCCGGATCGGGGAAATCATAGCGCAGCCCCATATGGTCGAGATGTTCGCAGATCGGATCGTCGCTGGTGAAAAACGCCACATCGACCGCCGCCAGATCTGTGCCGGAGAACACCAGCGCCTCTTGCGTGGCCCGCGCCAGCGCCTGTTCGGAGCCGGAATGGGCATCGATAAAGGCCAGCAGCCAGCCTTCGCGATCATCGGCATAGCGACCTTTCACAAAGACCGCGTGCGAGGCGAGGCCGGTGGCGGAAATCAGCTTTTCCTCTAGCCCTTTGATCAGCGCATCGGGCAGGCCCACCGGCGGTGCGATGCCGATCAAGGTGCCTTCGCCCGGGGTCGGGTCATGATCCAGCGTATCGGACAGCCAGGCCATGGCCGCATCGGGGATGAGGATCGAGGAGGGGGCGACATCGAGGTTCAGCCCCAGCCCCACGCCTTGCCCGGCCAGCATCGCCGCAATCACCCGCCCGGGCAGCGCCGCGTAAGGCATCGCGTCACCCTTATATTGCGCGGCGAAACTGCCCAGCCTGTCTTCATTGTCAAAGACCAGCGCGAAGCGGTCGATATTGGCGGTTTCCTCGTTATTCACCTCAAGGATTTCCGGGTCGAGCACCTCGCCCGTGGGCTCGTGGCGCAGCAGCAGAAACAGCTCGGCATCGGCGAGTCGCTGATAGAAGCGCAGCCGGGCAGCATCATCAGAAGGATCGGCTTCCATCGCCTCATGGGCCTGATCGAGCGGTGTTAACATGTGCTTTCTCCCAGAATTTCGACGATGCGGGTTCGAAGCATTGGCAACAGCTCGGCCTCGAACCACGGATTTTTCTTCAACCAGCCGGTATTGCGCCAGGACGGATGTGGCAAGGGGAAGATGGTTGGCAGATGGTCGCGCCATCCCCGCACCGTGTCGGTGAGCGAGGTGCTAGAGGTCAGATAGCGGCGCTGGGCGTGGGCGCCGACCAAGAGCGTTAGACGGATATTCGGCAGCGCCGCATCCACCGCATCATGCCATGTTTCGGCGCAGAGCTTTGGCGGCGGCAGGTCAGAGCCTTTGGCGTCATAGCCCGGAAAACAAAAGCCCATCGGGGTGATGGCGATCCGGCTCTGGTCATAAAAGCAGTCCCGGTCGATCCCCATCCAGCCCCGCAACCGGTCGCCGGACGGATCGTTGAACGGCAGACCGCTATCATGCACGCGCAGCCCAGGCGCCTGCCCGATCACCCGGACCGTGGCGGAGGGGCGAAACCAGGCGACGGGGCGCGGCTCATGCG
This sequence comes from Maritimibacter sp., assembly GCA_037379985.1. GTDB lineage: Bacteria > Pseudomonadota > Alphaproteobacteria > Rhodobacterales > Rhodobacteraceae > Sinisalibacter. The sequence continues at coordinate 5,675 of JARRIY010000047.1, read as the reverse complement.
CGGTTTCGGTCGCCGCAAAACGATCCGCGCAGAGGCGACAGGCAGTGATGCGGGCGGCCAGATTAGACATGGGCAAGAGATAGGCGGTGGGGGCAGGGCTGGCAAGATTGGGGGGCGAGATGGGCGGCCAGTCATCCCGGAGGGATGCGATACATGGAGGCGAGAGGGCCAGCCCTCTCGCGCTCTCCCGAGGTATTTGCGGACCAAAGACGATGATCACCATATTTCTAGAATTATAGAAATATCTTGCGTCTCAGGTGACGTTTCGATATTTCTCGAAATATGAAACAGGAAACATGCCTTATCGATGCGCTCCCGGTGGAGCAGGTGGCCTCGGCCTTTGCGGCTTTGGGGTCAGAACAGAGGCTTCTGGTGCTGCGCCAACTGGTGCGGGCCGGGCCGGAGGGGCTGAGCATGGGCGATCTGGGCAAACGCTCAGGTGTGACCGGCTCGACCCTCACGCACCATCTGAAAATCCTCGCGGGTGCCGGGTTGGTGACGCAGGAAAAACGCGGACGCTCGATTATTTGCGGGGCGGCTGACATGACCACGATGCAGGCGCTGTCAGATTTTCTGCTGTCGGAATGCTGCGCCGATTGCGCTCCGGGGAAAGGACATGACCATGGCTGAAACAACGCATAATCACGATCATGACCATGCCGCGTCCAGCGCGTTCCGGCTGGATTGGGCCTGGCTTGCGATTATCGCCATCCCGATTGCTTTGGCCTGGTTTGATTCCTCTGCCATGGGGCCGACCATCAATTTTGCCGCCCAAGCGATCGCGAAAACCGGGCTGTTCATCATCTTCGCCATGCTGGCTGTCGCCTATATGAAGGCAAGCGGCGCGGAAAACCTGCTGGCGCGGGCCTTTGAAGGGCGCGAGCTGAGGATGATCGTGCTGGCTGCGGTGCTGGGGGGATTGTCGCCCTTCTGCTCCTGCGAGGTGATCCCGTTTATTGCAGCCCTTCTGGCCGTGGGGGCACCGCTATCGGCGGTGATGGCCTTCTGGCTGGCTTCGCCGCTGATGGATCCGGCGATGTTTCTGATCACGGCGGGCACGCTGGGGATGCCTTTTGCGCTGGCAAAAACCATGGCGGCCGTGGGGCTTGGTCTGAGTGGAGGGCTGTTTGTGCGCGCCTTCAAAGGCTCGGCGCTGCTGGTCGATCCGCTGAAGAATACCCCGGTGCAAAGCTGTGGTTGCGGATCGTCCTGTAGCAGCGAGAAGCCGTTTTCTGGCAAACCCGTCTGGGCTGTCTGGCATGAGGCCGAGCGGCGTGTGACCTTCCGCGATACGCTGATCGAAAACGCGCTGTTCCTCGGTAAATGGCTGCTCCTGGCCTATCTGATCGAGGCTCTGATGCTGCGCTATGTGCCTGCTGATCTGGTTGCGGGGCTCTTGGGCGGCGAAGGGCTGCAGCCGATCCTGCTGGGCGCGCTTGTCGGTGCACCGGCCTATCTGAACGGCTTTGCTGCCGTGCCGATGGTGGCCGGGCTACTCGATCAGGGTATGAGCCAGGGAGCGGCAATGGCCTTTGTGCTGGCAGGCGGCGTGAGCTGCATCCCGGCGGCGCTGGCGGTCTGGGCGTTGGTCAAACCGCGGGTCTTTGCCACCTATATCGGGCTGGCGGTGATCGGGTCGATCCTGGCCGGGGTGATCTGGGGCCTGATGGCATAGCCCCCCTTTTGTCCGCTCGTATATTCTTCCAACCCGTGCAAGCGGTTGTCCCCTAGGGTCGCATCAACTATGTCTCGGTCAGAGAAAAACACGACGGGACGGGGAGTGCTGCGATGTATCGGGTCTGGGATTTCATCTCTAGCTATTCACTTCTGCTTATCCTTGGAGCGCTGATGGCGCTGGGATGGGCGAATTTCGACCCGCATAGCTATCACCATTTCGTCGAATACCCGCTTTGGTTCAATTCCCAGATCGGGGTGCATATCGAGCACTGGACCCATGCCTTTGGCGCGGCCGCGCAAAGCTATGAGCTGGGCGATGTCGAGCGGGTCGTGACCGTGCACTATCTGGTCAATGACATTCTCATGGCGTTCTTCTTTGCCATTGCGGCCAAGGAAGTCTGGGAAGCGGTGATCCTGAAAAACGGATCATTGCGCGGGCGCAAGGCGGCGACGCCGCTGATCGCCACGGCGGGCGGGATGCTGGGCCCGGTGGTGGTGTATCTTGGCATTGCGGCGCTGCTTGGCTCCGATACCTATGACGCGGTCAGCCGGGGCTGGGCGATTCCCACCGCGACCGATATTGCCTTTTCCTATCTGGTTGGTCGGATCGTGTTTGGCGCAGGCCATCCGGCGATCCGGTTCCTGCTGTTGTTGGCGATTGCCGACGATGCGGGCGGGTTGATCATTCTGGCGATTTTCTACCCCTCGGGCGATCTGGCACCGCAATGGCTGCTGCTGTCCTTCGGCGTGGCGATCCTGACCTTCCTGCTGTTCAACTGGTTGCCGCTGAAGATGGATGGGGAGCGCGAATTGCGCCCGGTCTCAACCTGGGTGCGCAAATATCTGAACCTCTGGCCCTATGCGGCGGCCAGCGTGGTAAGCTGGTATGGCTTTGCGCAGGCCGGGCTGCATCCGGCGCTGGGCCTGCTGCCGATTGTGCCGACGCTGCCGCATGAAGACCGCGCCTTTGGCATCTTCTCGGAAGCCGAACGTTTCCTTACCGACCTTCTGAACCGCGCGGAGCATCTGCTGAAAAGCCCGGTCGAAGTGATCCTGTTCTTCTTTGGTCTGACCAATGCGGGCGTTGAATTTGGCGCGATTGGCGAGGCGACCTGGCTGGTGCTGTTCGGGCTGTTGATCGGCAAACCGGTGGGGATTGCTCTGATGGGCTGGATCGCGGCCAAGCCGATGGGGCTGGGCCTGCCTGCGGGGATGCGCATCGTCGATCTGGTCGTGGTCGGCACAGTGGCCGCCATTGGCTTTACCGTGGCGCTGTTTGTGGCCTCGGTCGCCTTTGCCCCCGGCATGGTGCAGGATGCGGCGAAGATGGGCGCCCTGATGAGCTTTGGTGCTGCTGTGGTGGCGATCATCGCTGGCAAGGTGTTTCGCGTCGAGAAACGATGACATTTGCTCAGGCGACGAATCACAGCATCCGTTGCCTGAGTGGAAACAAATACACGAAAATGTCACAATCCGGCCCGGGAAATGGCTTGTTTTTCGTCGGATCAGGCGTTTGTTAGACATATTGCGGACAGATTGCCGCTATACGTTATATCCTTAACAAAACTCGGCTATGAAAGACCGGGATGAGGCACGAGCAGATCGCGAGCAGGTCGCATGATCGAATTCAGGAATGTCAGCAAGTCGTTCTGGACGGGCAAGCAGCGCAAGGTCATCCTTGATCGCGCCACGTTCCGTATCGAGCTCGGCAATTCGCTTGGCATTCTGGCCCCCAATGGCACCGGCAAGACCACTCTGATCAACATGTTCGCGGGGCTGGAAAAGCCCGATGATGGCGAGATTATCCGCACCTCCCGCGTGTCGTTTCCGCTGGGCTTTATGGGCGGTGTGATTGGCAAACTCTCGGCCAAAGAGAACGCGCGCTATATCGCCCGGCTCTATGGTCTGGATCCGGACTATATCGAAGCCTATACGCGCTGGCTTTGTGGGCTGGAGGAGTATTACGACTTCCCCATCGCGACCTACAGCGCAGGGATGAAATCGCGCTTCAGCTTCTCGCTGCTTCTGGCGCTGGAATTTGACATCTATCTGATCGACGAGGGCATGCCCAGCACCACCGATGCCGAGTTTAATCGCAAGGCAGGCGAGGTGCTGAAGGAAAGGCTGGAAAGTGCCACCGTGGTTATCGTAAGCCATCAGGCACAGACGCTGGAGAAATTTGCCCGCTCAGCCGCAGTGATGCGCGACGGGCAACTCCACCTATTCGACACCTTGGAAGAGGCACAGCAGCTCTATGACTACCAAACCCAAGGCTAAAAAATTCCGCATCCGCCGATCTCCGTCGCAAATGGAGAGTATGGCGCGTGCATCGGCCGACAGTGATCCGGGGCGGCAAACGGTTGCCCCGTCTGCTGATGTGTCTCAACCGCAGGTGCAGCCTGCTGCGCGCCCAGCCGCAGCATCAGACCAGCCCCGCGCAGCGCGTCCAGCCGTTCCGGCAGGGCCTACTGCGGGAACGAACGCGCCTCGTCCACAGCCAAAGGCAAGCCCGGAACAGGCACCGGCGGCACGGCAACTCAATCACTGGAAGCCTCGGTTGCAGGCGGGATCGAGGATGGTTTTCCAGCTGAAGGGTTTAACACGGCAGGTCGAGGCCAGCCCGCAGGCGGGGTTAACCAGGCTGCGGCGTCTGCCGCTGCTGCCGTCGCGGCCCAGGTAAGGGCCTCGCGTTCAGGTCAGGCAGATGGAAACACACCAAACGTTCCGGCCTCTGGGGATTCTCAAAAGGTGCCGCCTCAGGCAGGGGGACAGCCGAATTACCACAGTATGACCGCTGAGCAGGCAATCAGCGAGATCCGGCAGGAAGGACTGACCGGTCGCCAACTGCGCATGGCGCGGCGTCTGGCGCAGAAAAACGGGCTTCCGGCGACCTCGGATTTCGATGCGGTCCGGTTGTTGCGTATGGAAGGGATCGACCCGTTCCGGCGAGAAAACATGCTGCAGCTCGTCCCGGGGGAAAAAGCCAGGACGGCGCCGGAAAAACCGAAAAACAGGGATAGTGTGAACCTGCCAAAGGTGCAGGAGCCGAACAAGCAGCTGCCATCAACAAAGGTGTTGGATGCGGCAGAGCGGGCGCGCACGGTGCAGGACATTCAGCGCGATATCGCACGTCGCCGCCGTCGCAAGCTGACGATGCTGTTCATCCGGCTGGCGTTCTTCGTGATGCTGCCGACGCTGATCGCCGGCTACTACTTCGTTGCTGTTGCGACGCCGATGTACGCGACCAAATCGGAATTTGTGATTCAGAAAGCCGATGCCGCCGCCGCGCCTGGGCTGAGTTCGCTTTTTGCCGGGTCGGGGCTGGCGACCAGTCAGGATTCGATCACGGTTCAAAGCTATCTGACCTCGCGCGATGCGATGTTGCGGCTGGATCGTGATCTGGGCTTTAAGGCGCATTTCTCGGATCCGGCGATTGACCCGATCCAGCGTTTGCCCGCCAATGCCACCAATGAAGCGGCTTATAAGCTATACAAACGCAATGTGAAAATTGGCTATGACCCCAGCGAAGGGATCATGAAAATGGAAGTGATCGCAGCCAGCCCGGAGCTGTCGGCGGCATTTTCCGAAGCGCTGATCCGATATGCCGAGGAACGGATTGATAATCTGACCTCGCGTCTGCGCAGCGACCAGATGGCGGGGGCCCTGGCCAGCTATCAGGATGCAGAAGATAAACGCGCTGAGGCACAGGCCGAAGTTCTGCGCTTGCAACAACAGATGGGCGTGTTTGATGCCAAATCTGACGCCGCAGCGGTGATGAGCCAGATCAACGGGTTTGAAGTGCAGCTACAGAAGAAAAACCTGCAGTTGCAGCAGCTTCTCGACAATCCAAGCCCCAATCAGGCTCGTGTTGACGGGGTGCGGGGCGATATCGGGCGTCTGGAAGCGTTGGTCGAGGATCTGCGCTCCAAACTGACCAATTCGGGGGGCGCGCAGAATGGCGAAAGCCTTGCGCAGATCTCCGGTCAGCTGGCGGTGGC
>JARRIY010000046.1:0-19600 GCA_037379985.1 Maritimibacter sp. | reverse complement strand
TCCGGCCCGCGCTCGAACCTCGGTAGCAGCTTCCGCGGGCGCCAATCGTAAGCAATATCCACGCAGCCCACCCCTCGAAAAGTCGTCTCATGCCGACGCGCATGATGGGGTTCGTTGCCGCCGATGCTCGTAAAACTGCCGTGCGCAAGTCTCTGCCAAAGGACGGACGTAATACCAAACAATCCACTTCGGTGTGCGTCAAATTCAGCAGTTCCCTTTTCGCCCTCTCACTATGTTTTTGAGGAAGACATCAGAACCATTCTAGTCGGAGGGACCGTCATGTTTGCAATTCCGCGTTTCAATCGCAGGCGTAGTTTCAAAAGCCTAAGCGAGCAAGAGATCCTGGCCTTGGCTATTTCGTCTGAGGAAGACGACGGGCGCATTTACCAGGCCTATGCGCAATGGCTGCGCAGCGACTTCCCCGACACCGCGAAAATCTTTGACGAGATGGCCGACGAGGAAACCGAACACCGTAAGTTGCTGATCGATCTGCACCGTGAAAAATTCGGCGAGATCATCCCCCTTATCCGCCGCGAACATGTGATCGGGTTTTACAAACGCAAACCGGACTGGCTGATCAAACCGATGGGCCTCGATATGGTACGCAAGCAAGCCCTCGAAATGGAATTGCAGGCTTCCGCGTTCTACCGTGCAGCCGCAAGTCAGGTGAAAGACGCTTCCATCCGCAAATTGCTGGGTGATCTTGAGCGCGCGGAAGCCGACCATATCAAAGCGGCAGCGACGGCGGAGGATTCCCACGCCCCGAAAGATGTGCAAGAGATCGAGCGGGCCGCCGAAAAACGTCAGTTTATCCTGACGCTGGTACAGCCGTCGCTGGCTGGGCTGATGGACGGTTCGGTCTCAACGCTTGCCCCGATTTTTGCCACCGCCTTTGCCACGCAGAATACCGAGACGACGTTCCTCGTCGGCCTGGCAGCTTCAATTGGTGCCGGCTTGTCGATGGGCTTCACCGAAGCGGCCCATGACGATGGTGTGATTTCCGGGCGGGGATCGCCTTTCAAGCGCGGGCTGGCCTGCGGCATCGCGACGGCGATTGGCGGGCTGGGCCACACGCTGCCCTATCTCATCCCGAACTTCTGGACGGCCACTGCGGTCGCTGTCCTTGTCGTGATCCTCGAACTGTTGGCGATCACCTTCATCCAGAACCGCTACATGGAAACGCCTTGGGGCAAGGCGATCTTCCAAGTGGTGCTCGGCGGTTCGCTGGTCTTCGCCACCGGTGTTCTGATCGGTGCGGGCTAAGCCGATCCGGTCAACGGAGACGGAATAAGAAGGTCGTGCATGGGCAAGACGACGCGAATGAAAAGCTCGTGCACGACTTTCGGGCAGCTTGGAGCAAGGTGAGGAACGCAGATCGTTTCGATCTCGCATGACGGGCGACCCGCGGGACAGGCCGGCGCCGAAAGCGTCGGCCTCTTGCGGTTTTGCCACAGGTTCAAAGACCGCACCGCTGCAGATGAGGTTTGAACGATAGGCGCGAGGATGGAAATATGATCGAACCGCGAAAAACCCGCTGGCGCCACTTCAATGTTCAGGGCAAGCAGGCCGAGAGTGAGATAATCACGTCTTTCTATTTCGCGCCGGGTGACGGAGAACCTCTCGCACCGTTCATTCCGGGGCAGTTTCTGACGTTTCGCTTCCAAAAGCCCGATGGGTCCGAAGAGGTGCTTCGGAATTACAGCCTGTCTGCGCTGTCGGAGCATACGCGGTGCTATCGCATTTCGGTCAAGAGAGAGCCCGCACCTGTCGGCAGCGACGTTCCCCCCGGCTACGCCTCGAACTATCTACATGACACGGTGCAGGTGGGCGATCGTCTGCTGATCGAAGAGCCGCGGGGACGGTTTTTTCTCGACGAGGCAAGTACCCGGCCGGTCCTTTTGCTGTCGGGCGGCGTCGGGGCGGCGCCTCTGGTCGCAATGGCACATCGCCTGGCGGAGCAAGGAACCCGAAAAACGTGGTTTATGCATGCCTGCGATAATGGGCGCGTCCATGCCTTCAAGGATGAGATTGACGATCTCGTAGAGTGCCGGGAAAATTTCCACCGCTATTATTGCTACAGGGCTCCAGACGAAATCGATCGCGAAAACAATGCATTCGATGCGGAAGGCCTGCTTGACCTGGACAAGATGCGGTCTTTTCTTCCTATCGATCAATACGAATGCTATCTCTGCGGACCGCCGGCCTTCATGCAGGCAGTCTTTTCCCTTCTGATCGACCTCGGCGTGCCGGAAGAACAGATCCGGTATGAATTCTTCGGACCATCGACGGTATTGAAGACACCCCAGCCTCAATCCTAGGCCCCCGCGATCCGTCAGGTCGGTGATCCCATCGCAAAGGGAGCCGCGTCGAAGCCCGCGCCGCCATCGCACCAACACCAACCGCACCAATCCGTTCTCGGCAAGACGGGCAACATCCTTGCCCTCGGCCCCGGCCCGATGACGCAGATCTCCTTTCGCGCTGGATCGGCGCCTCAGACCGGCTGCGTCAGTCTCAGGCGGAGCCCGTTGCGACCTTTGATGAGGGCGCCGCGGTCGGTTTGTGTCACCTCATCGCCATAACCTCTGACGGTTTCGCCAACCAGCAGCAGCTGCCACGGGCCGTCGCCTTGGGCCGAGACCTCAATCTCCAGCCCGTCGCGTTTGACCTGCACCTCCAGGGCTGCTGCTTTGCCATCGCGCGTGGGCACGGTGCATCTGGCGCTCTGGCCATCGCCGAGGCTGTATAGCTCCAGCGTGACACCGTCGGCATAGTCATAGACGACCTCGTCATCCCGCGCGCCCATCGCCAGCAGGGTGTTCTCGCGGACATAAAGCGGCGCCGAGAGATAGCCGTGCTCTTCGATATACCAGCCCCCCGTTTTGACCTCGCCACTCAGCAGATGGGTCCAGCGCCCCGACGGCAGGTAAAGCTCGACCTTGCCATCGCTTGAGAAAACCGGAGCAACCAGCAGGTTCGGGCCGAACATATACTGCCGGTCAAGCGTTGCCGCCCCCGGATCATCGGGGAATTCCAGCACCATCGGGCGCATCATCGGCACGCCTTCATCGCGGGCTTCAAAGGCGGCAGAGGCCAGATAGGGCATCATGCGGCATTTGAGCTGGGTGAAATAGCGCAGCACATCCACGGCTTCTTCATCAAAGGTCCACGGCACCCGATAGGATTCGCTGCCATGCAGGCGCGAATGGCTCGACAGCAGCCCGAAAGCGCACCAGCGTTTATAGACATCGGGCGGCGCCTTGCCTTCGAAGCCGCCAATATCGTGGCTCCAGAAGCCAAAGCCCGACAGCGCCAGCGACAGGCCCCCGCGCAGGCTTTCGGCCATCGATTCAAAATCAGACTCGCTGTCGCCGCCCCAGTGTACGGGGAATTGCTGGCTGCCGACCGAGGCCGAGCGCGCAAAGACGATGGCATCATCACCGCGCTCGCGCTGCAGCATCTCAAACACGGTCTTGTTGTAGAGATAGGCGTAATAGTTGTGCATCCGCTCGGGATCAGAGCCATCATGCCAGGCCACATCGGTGGGGATACGCTCGCCGAAATCGGTCTTGAACGCATGCACGCCCATGTCGAGCAGCCGTTTCAGATGCCCGTTATACCACTCACAGGCGGCGGGATTGGTGAAGTCGACGATCCCCATGCCTGGCTGCCACTTGTTCCATTGCCAGACATCGCCATTGGGCCGTTTCAGCAGGTAGCCGTTTTTGCGCCCTTCCTCGAAGAGCGGTGAAACCTGCGAGATATAGGGGTTGATCCAGAGGCAGATATTGACCCCGTCGCCCTTCATTCGCTGAAGCTGCCCTTCCGGGTCCGGGAAAGTATCCGGATCCCACTCGAAATCGCACCAATGCAGCCCGCGCATCCAGTAGCAGTCGAAATGGAACACATGCAGCGGAATATCCCTCTGCTTCATGCCATCGATGAAACTGCGCACGGTCGCTTCGTCATAATTGGTGGTGAACGAGGTCGAGAGCCACAGCCCGAACGACCAGAGCGGCGGAAGGGCAGGGCGGCCGGTCAGGCCGGTATAGCGGGTCAGCACCTCTTTCGGGCTCGGACCGTCGAAAACGAAATATTCCATCCCCTCGCCGGGCACGCTGAACTGCGCTTTGGAGGTCTTCTCGGACCCGATTTCAAACTCGACCCGCCCGGCATGGTTGACCAGTACGCCCCAGCCCCGGTTGGTCATGAAAAACGGGATGTTCTTGTAAGCCTGTTCGGTGCCGGTGCCGCCATCGCGGTTCCAGATATCAACGCTCTGGCCATTTTTCACAAAGGCGCCGAAGCGTTCGCCCAGACCATAGACGTATTCGCCAACGCCCAGATCGAGGCGCTCATAAACATGGGTGCGGCCGGTATCGGCATCCTCGGCAAACCCGCCGGATTTCAGGCGCGAGCCGGTGATGCGCTGGCCCTCTCGCAGGAAATCGAGCGCATAGGGGCCGGTGCGTGGGATTGACACCGCCAGCCCGCCCGCATGCAGGGTGATCGCGTCGTCGCTCTCTTCAACCCGCCCGATCCCACTGGCGCGGGCGATGTCAAATTCCGGTCCCTGCGGCTGGCCGCCAAGAAACCGGTCAATCCGCACTCCGATCACACCTTCGGCGGGTGCGGTCAGGCGCAGGGTGAACACCGTGCTGTTAAGCTGATCGCCCCGATCGTTGAATGGCCGCGCGGCCACATAGGCCTCCAGCTCATCCCCCTTGATGCGCACCTCATGCACATGCAGCGGGTGGGAAAGGGTGAGATTTTCGGGGATTTGCCAATGGCCGTCACTGAATTTCATCGAAAGACCTGCGTTTGTTTTTTGCAGGCGCCGGTCAAAGCCGGGCGCCTGTCTCTGCATCAAAGAAGTGAAGCGCGTCGTTGCGGAAGCCGATCCGCAGCTCGGCACCCGGCGCGGCGCTGACGCGCTCGCGGAAGGATCCAACAAGTTCCTGCCCGGCAAGAATCATCACCACCAGCGTTTCCGCGCCGGTATGTTCAACCGAGATCACCTGCGCCGCTGCCCCGTCCGGATCAATCACCAGATGCTCGGCGCGGATGCCCAGATCGACGGGTTTGCCCTTGGCCCCGTCCGGCTGTGCGCCGGTCAGGGGCAACAGGGTGCCATCACTGGCACGCAGCCCCTGCGCCTCCAGCGTACCGCGGATCATGTTCATCGCCGGGGAGCCAATGAAGCCGGCAACAAAGCGGTTGGCGGGGCGGTCATACAGCTCCAGCGGCGTGCCGATCTGCTCGACATAGCCGTCATGCATGACCACGATCCGGTCGGCCATGGTCATCGCCTCGATCTGGTCATGGGTGACGTAAACACGTAAACCGTGGTGGTTTTCAGCCGCTGATGGTTTTGCCGGATTTCCGACCGCATCTGCACCCGCAGCTTGGCATCGAGGTTCGACAGCGGCTCATCAAACAGAAACACCGCCGGATCGCGCACGATCGCTCGCCCCATGGCAACCCGTTGGCGCTGCCCACCCGAAAGCTGGCGCGGCTGGCGGTCGAGATATTCCGTGAGCCCCAGCATCTCGGCGGCCTTTTCAACGCGCTCCCGGATCTCGGGCTTTGGCACCCGGGCGAGTTTCAGCGAAAAGCCCATGTTTTCGGCCACGGTCATATGCGGGTAGAGCGCATAGGTCTGAAACACCATGGCGATGTTGCGGTCTTTGGGCTCCTGATCGTTGACGACCCGCCCGTCGATCAGGATTTCCCCCGAGCTGATATCTTCCAGCCCCGCGATCAGGCGCAGAAGGGTGGACTTGCCGCAGCCCGACGGACCGACGAGAACGGTGAACTCGCCCTCAGCGATCTCGACATCAATCCCGTGCAGGACTTCAACTTGTCCGAAGGCTTTCCGGACGTTTTTGATGGTGACTGAACCCAAGGCTCTGGCCTCCTGTTATGCGTTAAGCTGCGAGATCACTTGACGGCCCCAACCACGACCCCCTTCGACAGCGTGCGCTGGAAGATCAGGAAAAAGACAATCGTGGGAAGGATGCCGAGCAGCGAGGCCGCGGCGGTGATGGTCGGTTGCGAAACATATTGACCGCTGAGAACCCCCATGGCGACCGAGATGGTCTGGCTGTCGTTCGAGACGAGCAGCACCAGGGGCAGCAGAAATTCGTTCCACGTCCAGATGAAGAAAAACGTCGCCAGAACCGAAAGCGCGGGGCGCAGCACGGGCACGACCACATACCACAGCACCTGCCAGCGGTTTGCCCCGTCCACCCGCGCCGCTTCGAGGATTTCGCGCGGGAAGGCGGTGAGAACCGAGCCCAGAAGATAGGTGCCAAAGATGCTTTGCAGCACTGTGAAGATGATGATGACCGACCAGAGCGAGTCAAACATCCCGGCCGATTTGGAGATGTAGTAGAGCGGATAGACCAGCGATTCCTGCGGGATCATGATGCCGAGCAGCAGGATGGTCATGATCACCCGCCCGCCTTTGATCCGCCCGATGCCGATGGCATAGGCGTTGAACAGGCTCAGCGCCACGCCGAACACCGCCGCGCAGGTGCTGAGCAGCAGGCTGTTCCAGAGCTTCAGCGGAAAATCGACATATTGCCAGAAGCTGATCAGCCCGTCGAAGGTGAAGCTTTTGGGCAGGGCCAGCGGGCCGTTGGCCGCATAATCCGCCGCCGTTTTCACCGCGTTGTTCAGGGCAAGAAAGAGCGGCGCCAGCATGAACAGCAGAAACAGCGTGAGGAAGCCGAGCATAAACCAGCGTCCAACTCCGCGTTTGTGGCGCGGCTTGTTGGCACTGGCGGCAGCGGTGGCGCGGGGATCGAGGGAAAGATCAGTCATTGGCGTTGCCCTCGGTCTGGCGGGTCTGCACCCATAGGAAGATCATCGCAAGCACGATGGTGATCGTGGTCTGCGCGGTGGCAATCGCCGCTCCGTAGCCGATGCGTACGGTCGAGAAGAAGTGGTAATACGAGAAATACGATGGCACGAGGGTCGCATTGTCCGGCCCGCCATTGGTGAGCACAAAGACCGGCGCGAACACTTTCAGCGCGGCGATGGTGGTGGTCAGGCCAACCACGAAAATCTCGGGCCTCAGGGCGGGCAGAGTGACATACCAGAAGCGTTGCGAGGCGCGGGCGCCATCAAGCTCGGCGGCTTCGTAAAGCGACGGGTCAACTCGCGCGAGGCCAGACATGAACACCACCAGCGAATAGCCGATCTGCAGCCAGACCATGACGAAACCCAGGGCGAAAAGCGCCAGGTTCGGATCGCCCAGCCAGTTGCCGGTCAGGCTTTCCAGCCCGGTTGCCGTCAGGATCAGGTTCAGAACCCCATGCGGATTCAGGATCCAGCCCCAGAGCACGCCGGCCACCGAGATCGGCAGGATTTGCGGCAGGTAGTAGCCCGCCCGGAAAAAGCTCGACCAGCCTTGCCCGAAGCGCTGGCTGATATAGTCGAACAGGATCGAGGCGATGATCAGGCTGATGATGGTGGGAACCACCGCCATAGCCATCACGAAAAACAGGGTGTTTTGCAGCGAATGCCAAAAGGCTTCGTCACTCATCAGGCGGGCGTAGTTCTTCAGCCCGATGAAGGTCGGCATCCCGATGCCCCGCCATTTGGAGAAGCTGATCCCGATATTCATCAGGAACGGAATGCCCACGACCAGAGTGAAGCCGATCAGCCCCGGAGCCAGATAGATCCAGAACGGAGACGGCGCTTTTCTTTGTGATCTGTGAGCCATGGGTCGCCGGATTTTCTTGTCATGGAAGGGGTGAAAAATGGGGGCGGGCCATTACGGCGACCGCCCCCACGGGAGGAGTTCTTATTGATCCATGCCGTCGTCGTAGAATTTCTTCAGACGAGCACCGAATTCTTCCGGAGTTGCACGGCCGCCAATGACGGCCTGCGTGGCCTGAAGAACTTCGTTATAGAACCCGGCCACCGGCCAGTCGGGATAGAAGCCCAGACCGCCGCGCGCCACCAGCTCGCCGAACAGCGCCGAGGTGGTTTTGCCAACCGGATTGGTGATCTCATCCGGGTTCGCCGCAATCGGCAGACCGCCGGAATTGCCCATCAGGTTCTGCACCTTTTCACCCAGGGTGATGGTGATGAAGTCATAGGCAAGATCTTTGTTCTCGGCGTTTTTCGGCACGATCCACATATTGCCGGTCGAGCCCGGGGCGTATTTCTGACCCGGGAACAGGAATTGGCTGGCTTTGAACGTGTCGATATTGCCATAGCTGGTGCTCAGCCAGGTGCCGCCGACCACGAAGGGCGCGTTGCCCGCCATGAATTCGCTGGTCATATCGTCAGCATTCATCCCGGTCGCGTCGGCGCTGATATAGCCCTTGGCAACCCAGTCCTGCAGCTTCTGACCAGCATAGACGAAGGGCGCGGGATCGAGCGGCGCTTTCAGCCCCTCGTAAGTGCTGACCCAGTCCGCATCGGCCTGGCTCAGGGCCAGCATATACATCAGGTGCTGCGCCGGATAATCATTGGCCGCCTCGGCAATCGGGGTGATGCCCTTGGCGACGAATTGATCCATGATCGCTTCGAATTCTTCCAGCGTCGTGGGGATTTCCATGCCGTTTTCGGCGAGCATATCGGCATTATAGAAGACCGAGACGAATTCGCCGTAGTTGGGGATACCCACCAGCGGGCCGGAGCCGAAAATGCCGTTTTGGTCGTAGCGGCCCAGTGCCAGCGAATCCATCGAGATGTATTTGTCCCAGCCATTGGCGGCATAGGCTTCATCCAGCGATTGCAGCAGGCCTTGCGACGCGGCGAGACCGGCGGTGCCGTTGCCCTTGTTGTATTCGAGTACGTCGGGCGCTTCGGACGAGTTGAGGATCATCGTGCCAGCCGAGTTGATCTGGTCGAAGGTCTTCAGTTCGAATTGCACCTCGACATCCGGGTGCATGGCTTTGAACTCGTTGAGCGCTTCGGTCCAGGCGATGCCCAGAGCGCTGTCGGGCGGCTCGTACCACCACACGCGCAACACGTTGTCTTCGCCATAGGCCGCGCCCGCGCCGAGCGTTGCCGCGGCGGCCGCTGCGATGGCGAGTTTACCGATACGTTTCATGAAGTCCTCCTCCGTTGATTGCAGGGATCCTGCCCGGATTGCGGCCCTGTTGGCCCTCCGGGGATACAAGGCTTGTTCCGATTGCGATGGGATGTGCCGACGACAGAACAAAGTGTCTTCGCCGTCTGCGTTGTGCTGATCTGTGTGGCTTGCCACATTTTCAGACAATCCCTCCTCGTTCAGCCTGATCGGCTGCACGTTCCTCCGGAAACGTTTACATATTTGCCTGTAAACGTTTCCGAGTCAATTGGATCTTTGATAGAACTGGTCTATGGTCGCCGCCAATTAGGGAAAGAAAAATGCAATGATCGGCATTAGAGCACTGGCAAAACACCTCAATCTGTCCATCGCAACGGTGTCGCGCGCGATCAACGATCATCCTGAAGTCAACGCCAAGACCCGCCAGCGCGTACAGCAAGCGGCCCGCGAGCTGGGCTATGTGCCGAATCAATCCGGCCGCAGCCTCAGACGAGGCGAGACCGGCAATGTCGCTTTCATGATGGAGACTGGCCACGAGATCACCGGCACCGGCGACACCTTTATTCTGGGGGTGTTTAACGGCATCCAGACGGCATTGGCCGATCACGGGCTCGACCTTGTGGCGATGCTCTGCCCGCGTCATGACGATGCCGAAAGCTTTCTCAAACGCATGGTCGCGCGCGGCTTTGCCGACGGGATCATCCTGTCATCGATCAAGCGGGTCGATCCGAGGGTGTCCTTTCTCAGCGAGAACAAGGTGCCGTTTGTCACGTTGGGCCGCACCAATGCCGATATGGGGCAGTCCTGGCTCGACAGTGATTTTGCCGGGATGGCACGTCAGTCCATCGATCGCTTCGTGGCCCGGGGGCATCGACGGATCGCCCTGACCGTGCCGGGCGATACCACCAATCTGGGCGACATCTTTCTGGATGCGGCGGGGGAGGCGATGCAGGCACATGGGTTGGAGCTGTCGCCGGAGCTGATTTTCCGGATCGAACCGAACGAGGAAGATGGCTATCGGTTGGCCAAGAGCATCCTGAGCCTTGCCGACCGCCCGACCGCGGTGTTCCTGATTAACCCGAGCTTGACGCTGGGCCTTTATCGCGGTCTCACGGAAGCGGGCATCCGTCCCGGCAAGGACATCGCAGTGATCGGGCGCGACAGCCCGCAATCGGCCTTTCTGACCCCAAGTCTGACCTGCTTTCGCGAAGATCTCGACGGCCTCGGCGTGGCTTTGGGTGAAGCCCTGCTGGCCTCGATGCCGAAATATGCCCGCCATGCCCCGAATGGCGCGGTAAGCAAGGTCTGGCCGCTGGAATTGGTCGAGGGCGAAAGCGATGATCTTGTTCTTGCGCCGGGCATATCCTTGGCCACACGGACCCGCTCGCCCTAGCGCGCCGTCTGGGCTTCGCTCACGCTCTATATATAGGCGTTGATCCGATGCTGCGACGATACCAATAGGCTGGTGCTATGCCGCCTCTTCCATTCCCCAAAATCCCATGACACAGTCGCGCCCATGGACGATTTTCTGATCATTGGCGGCGGCATTGCCGGGGTGTCGGCGGGGGCGCGACTCGCAGGGCTTGGCTCGGTCACATTGCTCGAAGCCGAACCCGCGCTTGGCTATCACGCCTCGGGCCGGTCTGCCGCGCTTTATGAGCCGCGCTACGGCTCGTCTTCGACTGTGGCGCTAAGCCTTGCCTCGGGTGATTTCTACCTCGATACGGCGCGCGAAATGCTCACGCCTCGCGGGTTGATGATGGTTGCCAGCGCCGATGAGCAGGCCACTTTTGAAGCCGATTGCGACGGGATGGAGATGACCCGGATCAGCCCGGAAGAGGCCTGTGCGATCATGCCGATCCTGAAGCCTGAGATGGTGACCCATGCGGCCAAGCATGACGAAGCCTGGGATATCGACACCGACCGGCTGATCCAGCGCTTTGCCCGCGAGCTGCGCAGCAATGGCCGCATTGTCACCAGTGCGCAGGCGGTGGCGATCCGGCGCCTGCCCAAGGGCTGGGAAGTCGATGCCGGGGGCGAAACCTACAGCGCGCGCAATCTTGTCAATGCTGCCGGGGCCTGGGTGGACGAGATCGCCGCGATGGCCGGGATCGCGCCGATAGGCATTACCCCGTTGCGCCGCTCGATGGCGCGGATCGAGGTGCCGGGCGGGCTTGATGCGAGCACTTGGCCGATGTGCTTTGGTCCGGGCGAAAGCTGGTATGCCAAGCCCGATGCTGGGGCGTTGATCGTCTCGCCCGCCGATCAGGATCCGGTCGCGCCGCAGGATGCCTGGGCCGATGACATGGTTCTGGCCGAGGGGATTTTCCGGTTTTCGGAATATATCACCGAAGAGGTCACGCGGATGATCGCCAACTGGGCCGGGCTGCGCAGCTTTGCTCCCGACCATAATCTGGTGATCGGAGCCGCGCCATCAGACCCCGGCTATTTCTGGTTCGCCGGGCAAGGCGGCTATGGTTTTCAAACCGCCCCCGCCGCCAGCGCATTGCTGGCTGATATTGTCGCCGGTCGCCCGGGTGTGATTGATGCTGAAAGCCGTGCCATGCTCGATCCGGCCCGATTCAACCAAGGCGACGGCGGCGGGCCAGGATCAGCTTGATCGCCTCTGGCACCACGATCAGCGGCAGCGAAAACAGCCCGATCATTTGCCAATGCGGCCAGCCTAGCGGTGCGGTATGCAGCAGGATCTGCATTGGGGGCCAATAAACGGCGGCAAGCTGTGCCAGAGCCATCGCCAACAGCGCGCCGATCAGCAGGCGATTGGACAGCCAGCCGATTTCGCTACAGGCATGGTGAAAGCTGCGAAAGGCGAAGACCGTGACCATCTCAAACGCCACCATGGCGGTAAAGGCGGAGGTGCGCGCCAGCACCGCGCCATCGGGCAGGGCCCAGTGGAAAATCCACAGGCTGGCCATGCCGGTATAGGCCCCGACCGCGAGGATCATCAGAAGGCCCGCCCGGCCCAGCACGCTTTCGCCCTTGTTGCGCGGCGGGCGGGTCATGATCCCGGGCGAGGCTTTTTCGAGCCCCAGCGCCACCGCCGAAATGCCATCGGTGATCAGGTTCATCCAGAGGATCTGCGTGGCCAGAAAGATCAGCGGCCCACCGATCAGGATATTGGCCAGCAGCGCCACCACTTCGCCCGCATTTGAGCTGAGCAGATAGCGCACGAATTTGCGCAGGTTTTCAAATTGCCGCCGCCCTTCGCCGATGGCCCGCACGATGGTGGCGAAATTATCGTCGAGCAGCACCAGATCGGCGGCATCGCGGGCCACATCGGTGCCGCGTATCCCCATCGCCACGCCGATATCACTTTGCTTCAGCGCCGGGGCATCATTCACCCCGTCGCCTGTCATCGCCACGATCTGCCCCTGCGCCTGCAGCGCGCGCACCAGCCGCATCTTGTCGGCTGGCGCGGTGCGGGCAAAGATCACATCGCCCCGCAGAGCTTCGTCCAGCGCACTATCAGACAGCGCCTCAATATCACGCCCGATCAGCACTTGCGCCACTTTCAGCCCGACCTGCCGCGCCACTGCCTGTGCCGTGGCCGCCGCATCGCCGGTGATCATGATCACCCGGATGCCCGCCGATTGTGCCGCCGCAACCGCCGCCTGCACCTCTTCGCGTGGCGGATCGGTGAGGCCGACAAAGCCCAGGAACGTTAGCCCGGCCTCGTCCCCCGGCGGGGTTGGGTCAGGCTGATGAGCGCGGGCCAGCGCGATCACCCGCGCCCCTTCAGCGGCAATCGCTTCATATTCCGCCGCAAACCGCGCCCGGGCCGCGTCATCGAGCGGATGATCCTGCCCAGCGGCACGGTAGGTGGTGCAGCGTTCAAGAATGCGTTCCGGTGCGCCTTTCACATGCAATACCCAATCGCCCTGACCGGCCACCAGCACGCTCATCCGCTTGCGTTCCGAGGTGAAGGGCAGTTCCGCCACCACCCGCGCGCCGTCGGGCTCGGGGCTCCAGCCCTTATGGACCAGCACCAGTAGCGCGCCCTCGGTGGGGCTGCCGATCATCTGCCAACCAGTCTCATCATGAGTGAGCTGCGCCCGGTTGCAGATCCGTGCGGTTTCCAGAAGGGCCGCGAGACTCCCATCATCGCTGGCGCGCAGCACGGTGCCATCCGGCCCGGCAATATGTCCCGCCGGATCATAGCCGCCGCCGGAGACAGTATAATGTGTACTAGACTCCGATCCGGGCAGATGAATGCTGGTGGCGGTCATCCGGTCTTCGGTGAGTGTGCCGGTCTTGTCGGTGCAAATCACCGAGGCCGCGCCAAGGGTTTCCACCGCCTGCAAACGCCGGGCCAGTGCTTGTTTGCGCACCATCGCCGCCGCGCCCAGTGCAAGCGTGATTGTTACTACGGCAGGCAATCCCTCCGGCACGATTGCCACGGCCAGAGACAGACCGAGCAGAAACATCTCCTGCACGTCGTGGCCCGTATAGATGCCAACCCCCGCCACCAGCGCCGCCAGCGCAAGGGCTGCCAGCGCCATCTGTTGGGCGAGTTTTGCCAGCACCGTTTGCAGATGGGTGGTTTTCTTGCCCACCCCGGTGGTGAGCGCGGCGATCTCGCCAAATTCGGTGTTCTGACCGGTGGCCTGCACCAGGCCTTCGGCATGGCCCGATACCACCGCCGTGCCCATGAACAGCTTCGCGTCCGGATCATCGGCCGATTTCGATACTGGCAGGCTTTCCCCGGTCAGCGCGCTTTCTTCGACTCGCAGCTCGACGGAGCGGCTGAGCGCCAGATCGGCAGGCACCTTGTCGCCCGCCGACAGCAGGACCAGATCGCCCGGTACGATCTCTGTGGTGTCGATCAAGCGCTCTTCGCCATCGCGCAGCACCCGCGCGCTTTGTGCCAGCATCCCGCGCAGCGCATCCAGCGCGGTTTCCGCCCGCCATTCCTGCACGAATCCCAGAATGCCATTGAGCACGACCACCAATCCGATGGTGATGGCGTCAATATGTTCGCCAAGGATCAGCGCCACGCCCGCCGCCGCGATCAGGATCAGCACCAGAAGCCCGGTAAACTGACGCAAAAAGATCGTTATGGGGGATGTTTGACGCGCCGCGCCCAGCGCATTTGGACCAAAGCGCTCCAGCCGTTCCGCAGCCTCGGCGCTGCTAAGCCCTGATATTTCAGCCTTACTCATCCGGGCCGCTCCTGTCTCTGGCCCATCCACTGTTATCGATACCATATTTACCGGAATATGCCCTCTTCTTTGGTTATTTGTTGACCGATATCAAGGAAGCCCCTGAGGTTCGGGCCTATTGCCCACCGTGAGAGCCGAAAGGCTCGTCGAGGCGATAGCGCCCCGGCCACTAAGGAGCAAAGAGAGATGGATGCGAACCCGCTCGCAAAGATGATGAACCCCAAATCCGTTGCCGTTTATGGCGCCTCGGAAAGCGGCACAAGTGTCGGCAGCCGCGTGTTTGCCAACCTCGTTGCCGACGGGTTTGATGGCAAGATTTACCCGATCAACCCGAAGCATAAGCAGGTTGGCGGACTGAAGTGCTATCCGAGCGTGCTGGAAGTCGGTGAAGAGATCGACCTGGCTGTGATCGCCACCCCCGCCCGCACCGTGCCGGGCATTATTCGTGATTGCGGCGATGCCGGGATCAAAAATGCGATCATCCTGTCGGCTGGCTTTGGCGAAGGCGGCGGCGATGGCGCCGATTATGAAAAAGAGCTGATCACCACGGCCCAGCGCGCCGGTGTGCGCTTTATGGGGCCGAACTGCGTGGGGCTGGTACGGCCCTGGCATAAGATGAATGCGACCTTCCTGCGTGCGGGCACCCCGAAAGGGCGGCTGGCGCTGATCAGCCAGTCCGGCGCGCTCAATTCGGCGATTTCCGACTGGGCCGGACCGCATCACCTTGGGTTCTCGGCGCTGGTCAGCCTGGGCAACTCGACCAATATCGACTTTGGCGATGTGATGCAGTTCCTCGCCACCGACCCGCATACCGACGCGATTCTGCTTTACGTGGAAGGCATCAAAAACGCGCCGGAATTCCTTTCGGCGATGAAGGCCACCACGCGGCTGAAACCGGTGATCATGCTGAAATCCGGTCGCCATGAAAACTCCGCCAAGGCGGCCAGCACCCATACCGGCGCGCTGATGGGCGCCGATACAGTGTTTGACGCAGCGATTGAACGCTCTGGCGCTGTGCGGGCGAAAAGCTTTGGTCAGGTCTTTGCCGCAGCCGAGATTCTCGGTTCGAACAAACGCGCCAATGGCAACCGGCTTGGGATCGTTACCAATGGCGGCGGCGCTGGCGTGCTGGCGGCTGACCGGGCGGGCGATATGCGCGTCGATCTGGCTGACCTGTCACCGAAAACCATCACCACGCTCGACAAGGCGCTGCCGAAATACTGGAGCCACGGCAACCCGGTTGACGTGCTCGGCGATGCCGGGGCCAAGGAATATGGCGCGGCGGTGAAAGCGGTCTATGACGATCCGAATACCGACGGGATGCTGGTGCTTCTGACCCCGCAGGCGATGACCGATCCGACGGCGATTGCTCAGGCAGTGATCGACCAGCTTCCGAAGAAACGCAGCAAGCCGGTGCTCGCCTGTTTCATGGGCGAAACCGCCGTGGCCGAAGCGCGCGAAATTCTGTCGTCAAACGGCATTGCCGATTTCATCACGCCGGAACGCGCGGTCGAGGCCTTTGGCTATCTCGCTCAGCACCATCGCAATCGCAAACTGGCGCTGGAAACCCCCTCGCCGCTGTCGGAAGAGCATCACCCCGACCTTGAAGGCGCGCGGATGATCATCGAAGCGGCGCTGGGCGAAGATCGCGAGATGCTAACCGATATCGAATCCAAAGCGCTGATGCGAGCCTTCCATATCCCGATCAACGTGACCATCGAAGCTGATAGCGAAAGCGCGGCGCTGGTGGCGGCCGAAACCGTGGGCTTCCCGGTAGCGATGAAAATCAACTCGCCCGATATCAGCCACAAATCCGATGTCGGTGGTGTGCGGATCAATATTTCCGATGCCGCTGAGGCGATGCGGGCCTTCCGCGATATCGTCAATACGGTGAAGAAAGCCCGCCCGAATGCCCATATCAAGGGTGTGACGGTGGAACCGATGGCCAAGCTCAAAGATGGGCGCGAACTGGTGATCGGGTCGAGCCGCGATAATATCTTTGGCCCGACCATCCTGTTTGGCGCCGGTGGCACCATGGTTGAAGTGCTGAAAGACAGCGCTGTCGCCCTGCCGCCGCTGAACTCGGTTCTGGCCAGCCGGCTGATCAACCGCACCCGCGTGTCGAAGCTTCTGGAATCGTTCCGCGATCACCCGGCGGCAGACCGCGAAAAGGTAATCGACGTGCTGATGCGGATCTCGGATATGGTCTGCGAATTGCCGCAGATCGTCGAGCTGGACATCAACCCGCTGATTGCCGGGCCTGATGGGGTTCTGGCTGTGGATGCCCGCATTCGCGTGGCCCGGCCCCCGGCGCGCGATGGTCGTTATGACCATGTGGCGATCCACCCCTATCCGCGCCATTTGGTGCAGCAGGATCACCTGTCGGACGGCACGCCGCTGATCATTCGTCCGATCCGCCCGGAAGACGCCGAAAACGAACAGGGCTTCATGCGCGAGCTGAGCGACGAAGCCCGGATGTTCCGCTTCATGGGCGCGATCAACGAGCTGAGCCCGGAAATGCTGGTGCAGTTCACCCAGATCGATTACCGCCGCGAAATGGCGCTGGTGGCGATGTGCGAAACCGAAAGCGGGCCGAAACAGGCCGGTGTGGCGCGCTATGTGATCAACCCTGATGGCCGCAGCTGTGAATTCGCGGTGGTGGTCAGCGACCGGATCCAGCATCAGGGGATTGGCACACGGCTGATGAAGGCGCTGTTCAACGCGGCCCGCGATCACGGCATGACCTCGATGGAAGGCACGGTGCTGAAAAACAACGCCCCGATGCTGAAACTGATGCGTGATTTGGGCTTTACCCAGCGGATGGATCCGGACGATCCGGAACTGGTGCTGGTAGAGCGCTATCTGTAACCAGCCTTGCCCGGCGGCTGACGGGTCGGCGGGCAGGCAATTCGGGCGGTGTCGGGCATGGCGCCGCCCTTTTCATATCCGGTGATCGACGCAGCGATTTTTTCACCGCGTAGGGGGTGCACGTTCCGGGATTTCCCCCTAGGTGTAAAGCTCGGGAGGAAATTTACGTGCTTGGTTTCATTTCGCATTTCGATTGCCACGATCACATCACCGGCAGCCTGCATCCGGATACGCCCGCGCGGCTGGAGGCGATCACCAATCAGTTGATCGCCAGCGGCATGGATTATGTGCTGCGTCACTACGATGCACCGCAGGTCAGCCGCGAGGCACTGGAGCGCGTGCATGACCCGGATTATATTGCCCGCGTCTATGATCTGGCCCCCGGGCCGGGCGAGGCGTCGGTTGAGATCGACGGCGATACGGTGATGAGCCCGGGCACGCTGCTCGCTGCCGAACGCGCCGCTGGGGCCGGGGTGAAGGCGGTGGATCTGGTCATGTCGGGCGAGGCTGGACCGGTGTTTTGCGCTGTGCGCCCGCCCGGGCACCATGCCGAACGCGGCCGCGCCATGGGGTTTTGCCTGTTCAACAATATCGCCGTGGCCGCCGGGCATGCGATGGCAGAATACGGGCTGAGTCGCGTGGCGATTGTCGATTTCGACGTGCATCACGGCAATGGCACCGAGGATATCTTCAAGAACGAGCCGCGCGTGCTGTTCTGCTCGTCCTTCCAGCACCCGTTCTACCCGTTCACCGGGCATGAGAAGGAAACCGAAAATCTGGTCGATGTGCCGCTGCCTGCGGGCACCGGCTCGATGGATTTCCGCGAGGCTATCGCCCAGCACTGGCTGCCGCATCTGGAGAGCTTCGCGCCCGAGATGATTTTCATCTCCGCCGGGTTTGATGCCCATATGGCTGACGATATGTCGTCGTTGATGCTGAGTGATGATGATTACGGCTGGCTGACCACCGAGCTGCTACGGATTGCCAAGACCCATAGCGAAGGCCGGATCGTGTCGATGCTGGAAGGCGGCTACGAGCCCCACGCGCTGGCGAGGTCGGTGGTGAAGCACCTCGACGCGCTGCTGGGGTAGGGGGGGCGACCACAAGGGGGCCTAGTGTCAGACTTCCGACCAGACGGATTCCGCCTCGAATGAGGTCATACCCGCCTCCTCCATCCCCTGACTATGTTTGGCGCGCAGCACCCCTCCTCCGGCAGATTTAACCCCTTCAGAGCTTTCGTCGAGTCCATCCACAACCTTATGCACCCACCAGATATAATAGGTGCCAAGGGCAGACCCATCCTTGTTCAGAATTTCCACCGGAAAAAACTGCCAGCCATCCTCATCGGTCTGATGAGTTTCAATCAGCGCCTTCAGGCGCGGGCTAACCATCTTTCCATTTGCATATTTGTTGCTACAACCGGGGAAAGCGTTGATGAAGTCGGGCAGATCACTGCCTTCCGACAACTGTAATTTCTGCGGTAAAAACTCGGCCCGCCATGGCCGCTCTGCCATACGGAAGCCTAACTTTTTATAGTCTTCTGTTTCCTCCATATATGCGATTTCTTCCGCATGCAGCCAGTCCCCGCCTGCCTGTATCCTAGCGTCGTCCGCCGGATCGAAGGTTTCAAGCTGGAATGTATACCAGTATTTGGGGTCTGCCCCCCTTCTTAGCACTACAGCCATTTCATCTCTCCCCTCTCACACACCCACATCACCCGTGTTTCGCCCCCAGCTTCTCCAGCACCTCTTGGTCAACCAGCCTTGTTTCGGCTTTTTCTTTGAATGCCACAGATGCAGCCTTCCGCGCCCAAGCCGGTCACAACGCTTAGGATTCGGGGATATAACGGTAGCCCAGTCCAGTGGTTGCGGAATCCTGAAGACGCTTCGCGAGATGCTCCCGCCGCATCGATCCGGTCCCTGAGCATCTCGAAGGAATCGATCATGATGTTGCCGATCATGTCGATCTTGTCGGGGCTCACGCCCTCGTTGAGGAGGTTCTCGTCGGCGTCGGCCGACGGCGTCCACAGAACGTTCGCGATGGCATCTGTAACGAGACGGTTGATCTCCTCCGGCATCTGCCGGTCGCGACTCCTCAGGCCCGCCTCGAGGTGCACCACCGGGATCCAGAGCTTGGCGCCCACCATCGCACAGGCGGCAGTCGAGTTCACGTCGCCGACGACCACGATCCAGTCGGGCCGATGCTCCATACAGACCTTCTCGTAGGCGATCATGACGCCACCCATTTGCTCGGCATGACTCCCGCTGCCGACGCCGAGGTGAAAGTCCGGCCGCGGTATGCCGAGGTCCTCGAGGATCGCATCCGACATGTTGCGGTCGTAGTGCTGGCCCGTGTGCACGAGGACGGGCTTTGCCCAATCGGTAGCCTTGAGCGCATGGTAGAGCGGCGCCACCTTCATGAAATTCGGGCGGGCAGCGGCGATTAGGTGGATGGTCGTCCGGGGCATGGGATGGTCGGGCCGGTGAAAAAAACGGCGACTACTATA
>JARRIY010000045.1:0-13092 GCA_037379985.1 Maritimibacter sp. | reverse complement strand
CCACGGTGAAGGTGTTGTCAGCCACTTCGCGCCCCTTGAAGATGCGCTCGACGGTGGAAAGGTAGAACTCTGCGGTCATATCCATCACCGCGAGATATTCGTCATAGAATTTGTTGTGCTTGTCGTGATCCGCCGCCTCGCCCTGCGCGGCGCGCAGGATCTGCTCGGAAAAGGCATTGCCGTGGGTTTCGGCATTCATCGAGATGAAACCGGCAAGCTGCAACAGCCCCGGATAGACCAGCCGCCCGACGCCCTTGTATTTGAAGCCGACGCGCTGGATCGCCAGCTCTTCAAGCTGCCCCATGGTCACGCGGCGGCCGAAATCGGTGACATCGGTGGCGTTTACATCGGGGTCAATCGGGCCACCGATCAGGGTGAGGGTTTGCGGCTGCGCCTCCGGATCCAGCTCGGCCAGAAAGGCGGTGGCGGCGAGCGCAAGCGGGGCGGGCTGGCACACGGCGATCACGTTGATATCCGGCCCCAGCGCCCGCATGAACTCGACCAGATAGAGGGTGTAATCCTCGATATCGAACTTGCCAGCGCTCACCGGAATATCGCGGGCATTGTGCCAATCTGTGATATAGACCTCGGCTTCCGGCAGCAGCGAAGCAACGGTAGAGCGCAGCAGCGTGGCGTAATGGCCCGACATCGGCGCGATCAGCAGGATGCGCCGGGCCATCGGCTCGCGGCCTTGGGCTTTGAAATGAATCAGATTGCCAAAGGGCTTTTCCACGATGGTTTCAGCACTCACCACATGGTCGCGCTCATCTGCGCCCAGCACGCTTTCGATGCCCCAATCGGGCTTGGCCGCCATCCGGGCAAAGCTGCGTTCAGTAACCTCGCCCCAGGCACCCATCCATTGCAGCCAGGGATTGGGCTGCGCCGCCATCGCCGGGGTATTGGCAAAGGCCGTCGCCGTCGCGCCCAGCCATTGATTGGCGGTGCGAAAGCTTTCCATCAGGTCATATGTCGCCATATAGCGCATTGCAGTGCCTTCCTGTTGCCATGCCGGGGGCCGCTCGCATAGGGTTCATAGCGGGCGTGGCGCCTGGTGTGAAAATGCTGCAGGTGCAAAATAGATAGGGTGTAAATGGTCCTATGGCAACGAAAGAGACCCCTTCGCCTGAACTAAGCGCGGGATTTCAGGCCAATCTGACGCGGATCGAGGCGCTGACCAAGCGTTTGGGCGAGGTTTTGGCCGCGCGCCCCGCGCCGAGCCCGGATTTGCCGGGGCCGGGAGTGGACTTTTACGCCAAGACCTTCAGCGCCTATTGGGCCGAAATGCTCAGCAATCCAACGAAGATATGGGAGCAGCAGGCGGAATATTGGGGGCGGACGCTGGCCCATGCGGTGAGCGCTCAGCAAGCCATGCTGGGCGGCGATGACGGGCTTGTGCCCGCCGATAACACCCCGGAAGACCGGCGCTTTGCCCACCCGCTATGGCACAGCCATCCTTATTTCAACTATCTGAAACAACAGTATTTCATCAACGCAGATGCGATGCGGAAGATGGTGAAAACACTGCCTGGGCTTGAGCCGAAAGAGCGGCAGCGGCTGGCTTGGTTTACCGGGCAGATCATCGACCTGATGGCGCCGGGGAATTTCCTTGCGGGCAATCCGGAGGCGATGATCCTGGCGATGGAAAGCGAGGGGAAATCGCTGGTTGATGGGCTGGAAAACCTGATTAGGGATCTGGAGCGCAATCAGGGCGAGCTGATGGTCACGCTGTCGGACCCGGAGGCCTTTACGCTGGGGGAAAACCTTGCCACCACCGAAGGCGCGGTGGTCTATCGCAACCAGCTGTTTGAGCTGATCCAATATGCGCCGCGCACGGAAAAGGTGCACAAAACCCCGCTGATCATTTTTCCGCCCTGGATCAACAAGTTCTATATCCTTGATCTGAAACCGGAAAACAGTCTGATCCGCTGGATCACCGAGCAGGGCTATACGCTGTTTGTGGTCTCCTGGGTGAACCCCGATGCGCGCCATGCCGATCTGGGGCTGGAAGCCTATATCGAAGACGGGTTCTTGCAGGCGATGGCGCAGGTGAAAGGGATCACCGGCGAAGAGAAGCTGAATGTGGTGGGCTATTGCATCGGCGGCACCACGCTGGCGCTGACTCTGGCGCTTATGCGGCAGCGCGGCGATGACAGCGTGAACGCGGCGACCTTCTTCACTGCGATGACCGACCTGAGCGATCAGGGCGAGCTGGAAGTGTTTATGGGCGATGATTTCATCGGCGGGATTGAAGCCGAGGTGGCAAAGACCGGGATCATGCCCTCGCTTTTCATGGCTCGGACGTTTTCCTTTCTGCGCGCCAATGATCTGATCTATCGCCCGGCAATCCGCTCATACCTGATGGGCGAGGCCCCGCCTGCCTTTGATCTGCTGCATTGGAATGGCGATGGCACCAATCTGCCGGGGCGCATGGCGGTCGAATATCTGCGGAACCTCTGTCAGAAAAACAGCTTTGCGCGGGGCGGATTATCGCTTTTTGGCAAGAATCTCAAAATTTCGGATGTCGATGTGCCGCTATGCGCCGTGGCCTGCGAAAGCGACCATATCGCGCCTTGGACGTCGAGCTATCGCGGCATCCGGCAGATGGGCAGCAAGGACAAAAGCTTCATCCTGTCGGAAAGCGGCCATGTGGCCGGGGTGGTGAACCCGCCGAGTAAAAAGAAATACGGCCATTACCTGAATGCGGATTGGCCGGAAGAGCCGGAGGATTGGCAGGCCGGTGCAGCGTTTCAGCAGGGCAGTTGGTGGCCGAGCTGGGAGGCTTGGCTGGCCCCGCGCTCTGGCCCGATGGTGGCGGCTCGCGAACCGGGCGGGCCGGAGAACCCGGTGCTGGAGCCCGCGCCGGGCAGCTATGTGCGCCAACCGGCCCGGGGCTGATCGCAAACAGGCTGTCGCACCTGTCAGCGTCAAAATGCTGCACCGCAGAATCTTGCCTTGAAATGCTGCGATGCAGCATCTATATTATTTGCAGATGCAGCAACTCCCGGATGGTCCGGGCATAGTGGAGGCTGACATGACAGTACAAAGTGACTTCACCAAAATGTTCCAAGATATGATGGGGGCATTCCCCGTCGATATGGCGCCCTTTGATGCGGCGTTCAAAACCAGTTCGGCGGTGAATGAAAAGCTCACCCGGGCGGCGCTGGATGCGGCGGAAAAATCGGTTGAGGTGTCCACCAAATGGACCAAAGACACGCTGGCCGCTGCGGGCGAGATGACCACCTCGGATGGCGATGTGGCCGATTATACCAAGGCGATGAGCGGTTTTGCCTCGGTGCAGGCGGAAATGGCGGCGGAAAATGTCGCGGCTTTCGCTGAGATTGCGCGCAAATTGCAGATGGACAGCCTTGAGCTGTTTCTGTCCGCTGGCAAGGATATGGGCGCGGAAGCCTCTGCCGCTATGAAAAAGGCGGGCGAGGATCTGGGGCAGGCGGCGAAAAAGCCGAAAGCCAACGCCAAATAATGGCGCGCGCTTAGCGGCGCGAAGGATGTGAACCGGATCAGGGCGGGGCGTAGAGCCGCGCCCTTTTGCGTATTCTGCGCCTGTGCAGGTGCCGCAATGCTTGCTTTTCATTTCTGCACTGGCGTAGGCTTCTTTCTGCAAGGGCGAAAACAAGCCTGAGAATGAAAAACGGGAGAATTTGCGTGTCCAGTGATCAAGACCCGCTGCTGATCAAGCGCTATGCCAGCCGGAGGCTCTATAATACCGAGACCTCGGATTACGTGACGCTTGACGATATCGCGAGCTTCATTCGCGACGGGCGCGAGGTGAAGATCATTGACCTGAAAACCGGCGATGATCTGACCCGGCAATATCTGCTGCAAATCATTGCCGAACATGAAAGCCGGGGCGAAAACGTGCTGCCGGTGGATGTGCTGACCGATCTGGTGCGATCCTATACCAATCAGGCACATAGCATGGTGCCGCAATTCCTGGCCGCGAGTTTCGAGATGCTGCGCGAAAGCCAGTCGAAGGTGATGGAAAATCTCGGCCAGATGCCGAACCCGATGAAAACCATGCCGGGGTTTGAGGCGATGCAGGCGCAGCAAGGGGCGTTTCTGAAAGCCATGATGTCGGGCTGGGGGCAGGCGGCGGCAAGCACCGCGCCGAAGCCGGAGAAAGCCGAAGACAAGGAAAGCGAACTGGACGATATCAAGAAACAGCTCGCCGAATTGCAGACCAAGCTGGCGGGGCTGTAGCCGCAAGCGGCGGAAAGGGCCGGGCAGATGGTCGAAACGGCGGGGCGGATAACCCTTTGGGGGATCGAAGTCTTTCAGGCCATCGCTGAGGAGCGTTCGATCTCGCTGGCCGCGCGTCGTTTGGGGGCAAGCCCGTCATCTGTCAGCCAGCAACTAAGCAATCTGGAAAATGCGTTGGGGGTGGTTCTGATTGACCGTTCGGCGCGCCCACTTGGGCTGAGCCCGGCAGGCGAGCTGTTTCGCCGCCGCGCCGGGGCTATTCTGGACGAAGCCGATCAGGCGCGGGCAGAACTGGCGCTTTCGGATTTCTCGCGGCTCAGCCGCTTTCGCCTTGGGGTGATCGAGGATTTCGAGGCCGATATTACTCCGCTGATGCTGTCGGAAATGGCCGGGGATCTGAGCTCGACACGGTTTTTGCTGGAAACCGGACCATCGCATCAACTGGCCGAACAGCTCGATATGCGGGCGCTGGATATGATCGTGGCGGCTGAGATGGGGCCTGCGCCGGATTGGGCCGAGCGGCATCCGCTGATGGAAGAACCCTTTGTGGCGGTGGTGCCGAAGGGCGAGGCTGGCGGGCTGGACGCGCTGCGGGAAAGGCCGTTCATCCAGTATTCGCCGCGTCATTATATGGGGCGGGTGATTGCCGATCATCTGACGCGCGAAGGCTTGGCGCTGGATGCGCGGCTGGAGCTGGACAGCTATCATGCGATTATGGCGATGGTAGCGGCGGGGGCGGGCTGGACGATCCTGACCCCGCTGGGCGTGCTGCGGGCGCATCGCTTTGTCGACAAGGCTGATATTCTGCCACTGCCGATGGCGCCGCTGAGCCGCCGCATATCGCTGACCGTGCGCGCCGGGATGCTGGGCGAGATGCCCGCACAAGTGGCGATGCGGATGAAAGCGGTGCTGGAGGAAACGCTGATCGCTCCGGCCTGCGCGCGCTATCCGGCGCTGGGGCAGGCGATGCGGGTGCTTTAGGGGCAGGCTCCCGCCCAACCCCTGAGACACAGAGCCAATCGAACCTATTCCAAGGTTAAGCGTCGCGATGCCGGGCGGGTTGCCCTGCTTCCGGACGGTCAAGATAAGCCCGACCTTATCCGCGGATAAGGCGTTCTGTTTGTTTACAATGGGTTAGCGGATGTTTCTGATCCCTGACCGCAACGAACGGTGGCTTTAGGTGCCGTAGGCCTGCGAGGCACCTTTCACATCTTCCGCCGCTTCGATCAGAACATCGGCGATGAAGTCCAGCTCTGGCCGTTTCAGCCGCACCGGCAGGCGGGTATCGCAGGCGCGCATCAGCATGTCGCGGGTTTGCGGCAGCGGGCCGGGGGCTTCGGGCAGAAATTCCCAATTCCAATAGGCGCGGGCATTGTCTTCCGACAGGCCGAAAACCTGCACGCCGACGCCGCGTTCCTTGGCGATTGCAGAAAACAGCGCAACCTCGTCATCGGACATATCAACCAGATTGAACTGGATCGAATCCGGCGCACGGGTTTCCGGGGGCAGAGCCGGGGGCACCGCGATCCAGGGCGAGCTGTTCAGCCGCTCGGCCACGTAATCATGATTGGCCAGCCCATCGCGCACGCGGCGGTCAAGCTCATCAATCTGCGGGCGGATCACGGCGGCGGAAAGGTTGTTCAGCCTTGTATTGTAGAGCGGCAGCTTGTTTTGCCAGCGCTTGAAGGCCTGCTCCAACTCGGGATCGTTCTGGCCTTCCGGGGTTTTGTGCTTTTTCCAGTTATGCTCATAGGCGCCTGACATGATCACCGCGCGGGCGATGATGTCGGGATCATCGGAGATCAGGATGCCGCCTTCACCGGCATTCAGCATCTTGTAGGACTGGAAGGAAAACGCGCCGATCTTGCCGATGGTGCCGATCTTTTTGCCATGCCAGAGCGTACCGAGGCTATGGGCTGCGTCTTCAACCACCGGCACATCGGCGGCGGTGCAAAGATCCATGATCGCATCCATATCCGAGGTATGGCCGCGCATATGGCTGATGATTACGGCGTCGATATTGCCCGTCAGCTTGGCGGCGAAATCGACCATGTCGATGCGGTAATTCTGTGCCACATCCACCAGCACCGGCACGCATTCTGCATGGACCACGGCAGAGGGGACGGCGGCGAAGGTGAAGGCGGGGATCAGCACGCGCGCGCCGGGTTTCAGCCCCAGAGCTTTCAGCGACAGAAACAGGGCGGCCGAGCAGGAAGCGACGGCGAGGGCGTATTTCACCCCCATCTTGGCGGCAAATTCCTGTTCCAGCAGGGCGACGGGCGCGTCTTCGGCGGTGTACCGAAACAGGTCTCCGGAGGCCAAGAGCCGCTCGATCTCGGCGCGGGCAGCATCGGGGATCGGTTCTGCGTCATAGACATTCGGGGCCAGAACCATGTTCACCTCCACATTCGGTTTTTCCGAAACTACACTTTGGGAAAAGCGTATCAGGATTATGACAGGCGCGGTAGAAAAATCAGCAACCTGAAGGAGAACGGAGGGCTTGCGCCCCCCGTTGGATCTGTGTCGATGAAGCCGGGGTAAGTCGCCCGGCCTGCCTGTTTGGTGGAACGGAGTTAGACGTTCAGGAGCAGGTGCTCGCGTTCCCAAGGGCTGATAACGCTCAGAAATTCCTCATGTTCGCTGCGTTTGACCGAAGCGTAGACATGGATGAATTCCGGGCCGAGCAGATCGGCCATCGCCGTGTTTGCTTCCAGCAGCTCGACCGCTGCGCGCAGGTCAACCGGTAGGCCGACTTCGCTGTCATAGGCTTCGCCGCGGAATTGCGCCTCGGGGCGGCGCTCTTCCATCAGCCCCAGATAGCCCGCTGCGAGACTGCCTGCGATGGCCAGATAGGGGTTGGCATCCATGCCCGCCAGACGGTTTTCGATGCGGCGGCTTTCCGGGCCGGAAAGCGGGATGCGAATGCCGGTGGTGCGGTTGTCGCGGCCCCATTCCAGATTGATCGGGGCGGAGTGATCGCGCACGTAGCGGCGATAGGAGTTCACATAGGGGGCCATCAGCGCCACCACCGAGGGCAGGTGATGTTGCAGCCCACCGATGAAGTGGAAAAACGCATCGGTATCGCCACCTTGCGGCCCGGCAAAGATGTTTTTGCCGGTCTCGGTATCGGTCACCGAATGGTGGATATGCATGGCCGAGCCGGGCTCTTCGGCGATGGGCTTGGCCATGAAGGTGGCAAAGCAGTCATGGCGCAGGGCGGCTTCGCGGATCAGGCGTTTGAAATAGAACACCTCGTCGGCCAGCAGCACCGGATCGCCATGGCGCAGGTTGATCTCAAGCTGACCGGCGCCGCCTTCCTGGGTGATGCCGTCGATCTCGAAGCCCTGAGCCTCGGCGAAATCATAGATGTCGTCGATCACCGGGCCGAATTCGTCCACGGCTGTCATCGAATAGGCCTGACGGGCGGCGGCGGGGCGACCGGAGCGGCCCATCATCGGCTCGATCTGCTTGGCCGGGTCGATATTGCGGGCGACGAGGTAGAATTCCATCTCGGGGGCCACGACCGGCTCCCAGCCTTGCTTGCGATAGCGATCGACCACCCGTTTCAGCACGTTGCGCGGGGCTAGCGGCGAGGGGACATCGTTGCGGTCATAGGCGTCGTGAATCACCTGCAGGGTGACATCCGCCGTCCAGGGGGCGGCCGTCGCGGTGCTCATATCCGGTTTCAGGATCATATCGCGTTCGACAAAGCCGTCTTCCGCCGCATCATCCGACCAGTCGCCGGTGATGGTCTGGAAGAAGATCGATTCCGGCAGGTGGAAATAGGGCTGACGGGCGAATTTGCCCGCCGGAACTGCCTTGCCGCGCGCGATGCCGGGGATATCGGCAATCACGCATTCGACCTCATCAAGCCGCCGCCCACCGATATAGTCGCGGGTGCTTTCGGGCAGGGTGTCGGTCCAGTGTTTGGGGGGCATCATTGAGCTCCGTTGGTCAAAACAGCCGCCATGCGTTCGGCAAGGCTGGCATTGTCATTTGGGGCGGTCAGCAGGCTCTGAGCCCGTTCGACCAATTCGCCGGGAACGGCAGCGGACCGGTAGTCGATCAGCCCGGCGATCATCTCGGCGGTAAATTCAGGATGCGGCTGGATGGTGAAGATCTTGTCGCCAATCGCCAGAGCCGCATTGGCGCAGAACGCGTTGGAGGCGATGACTTCGGCGCCTTCGGGCGGCACGATCACCTGATCCTGGTGCCAGGCATTGAGTTTCAGCACCTCGCCGCCGAAATCATAGTCCTGCTGCCCGACGGCCCAGCCACCAGAGAATTTCTCGACCTTGCCGCCAAGCGCTTGAGCGATCACCTGATGGCCGAAACAGACGCCGATAAGCGGGCGGTCAGCGGCGGCAATGGCACGAATGAACTCCTCCAGCGGAGGCAGCCAGGGATGGTCTTCATAGACGCCATGGCGCGAGCCGGTGACGATCCAGCCATCCGCCGCTTCGGGGTTTTCAGGAAAAACACCATCGACCACGTCATAGCGGGTGAAGGTAAAACCGCGCCCCGCAAGGAGCTGTTCGAACATATCTGCATAGTCGCCGAGCTCGCCCCGCACTTCGTCGGGGGCGTGGCCGGTTTGAAGGATACCGATCCGCATGTATCACCAAATTTGATCAAATTTCTCAGCGAGCCTATCCGAGCCGCAAATAAGCGGCAAGGGGGGACGTGCGAAATCGCCTAGATCAGCGAATAAGCCGGGGGCGAATGCGCAGGCGGCGCCGGGCCTGTTGCGGCAAATGCCGGTTCAGCCGCTTGTTGATCAGCCCGTAAACGCTGATCACCGAGATCACCAACATGATGAAATACATCGCCAGAATCGGGTAGGGGATGAAGGGGTTGAAGGTCTTGTCGGCAAAATAATTGGCGTAATAGAGCGCGTCGCCCCGCTGTTGCCATGCCGGGAAGCCGGAGAAGAACACCAGCGTTGTGGCGTGAAACAGAAAGATCGCTTCGTTGGTATAGGCGGGCCAGGCGAGGCGCAGCATGGTCGGCCAGGTGATCCGGCGAAAGCGCGTCCAGCCGGTGATGCCATAAGCGTCGGCGGCTTCCAGATCGCCTTTCGGAATCGACTTCAGCGCACCGTGGAAAATCTCGGCGGTATAGGCCGACGTGTTGAGGAACAGCACGATCAACGCACCCAGCCAAGCGGCGGAAAACGAGTCGAAAATCGGGTTCATCTGCTTCAGCGTCAGGAAGGTGTAATAGCCGAAGAAGAACTGGATGAAGAGCGGCGAGCCCCGGAAGATGAAGATGAACCATTCGGCGGGCTTGCGCAGCCAGACCTGCCGCGCGCCTTTGCCGACGCCCAAAAGCGTGGCCAGAAAGAAGCCCGCTGCCAGCGCCATGATGCCGAAATAGACATTCCAGATCATCCCCGAGCCGATCAGGGTGAATTGCTGGCACAGGGTGAAATCGGATTTCGGCAATAGCCGTTCGCCGATGCCGATGGAACGCAGCCCGTAATCGGCGATGGTTTGCAGACAGGCGCTCATGCTTCGGCCTTTCGCATTGCTTCGCCAGCCGCTGTGGCCTGACCATGGCTAAGGCGCCGTGTGAGCCGGGCGATGGCCTTTTCCGACAGCCATGTCAGCAGCAGGTAGAAGACCAGCAGCGCGCCGAAATAATACATCCGGTAATCGCCATGGGGGTAATCGGTGAAGCGCGCCACTTTGCTGCCGCCCAGATCTTTCGCCCAATAAACGATATCTTCGACACCGAGCAGGAACAGCAGCGGCGTGGCCTTGATCAGGATCATCCAAAGATTGCCAAGGCCGGGCAGGGCATAGATCCACATCTGCGGCACAAGGATGCGCCAAAACGCCTGCCGGTGGGTCATGCCATAGGCTTCGGCAGTTTCCATCTGGGCATAGGGCACGGCCCGCATCGCGCCAAAGAGCACATTGGCGGCAAAGGCGCCAAAGACGATGGCGAAGGTCAGAACGGCGAGCATAAACCCATAGGTTTCATGCACATATTGCGGGGCGGTTGAGAGCGGCAACTTGGCCGCGTCGCAGAGCACGAAATCATTGCCTTGCCGGATCGGTTCTGACCAATCGGGGCATTTGATCTTGTGGCGAATATATTCAAAGCCCTGATCCAGCGCGATCACGAAGAACAGGAAAAACGCGATATCGGGCACGCCGCGCACAACGGCGGTGTAGGTTTTGCCCATCAGCGAGAGCGGCCAGAAGCGCGAGCGCGCAGCGCTGGCCCCGGCAAAGCCAAACAGTAAAGCCACCGGCGCGGTGACGGCCAGCAACAGCAGCACGGTGCCGAAGGAGCTGTAAAACGCCATATGCTTGCCGGTGGTCAGATAGCAGACCAGCCAGCCGAAGCCGTGCAGCGTAGAGGGATCAGCGCAGGTGGAGAACATGTCGGGCTTTCAAGAAGGCCTCCGCCCCCGGAAGGGCAGAGGCCGATATCATGACAGGGCTCAGAACGTGCTGGCCACTTCCCATTTCTCGATGAGCGCATTCAGCGAGCCATCGTCTTTCATCGACTGGATGGCGGCGTTGAAGGTCTCTTTCAGCTCGGTGTCGCTTTCGCGCAGGCCAAGGCCCACACCGCCACCGATTTGCTCGGTGCGTTCCAGCATCACCAGATCGCCGTCTTCGGCTGCGATCGGCTCAAGGAAGGAACAATCGGCCAGAACCGCATCGGCTTCGCCCGATTTCACCGCGGCGATGGTTTCTTCCGGGGTGGCGAACTCCACCAGCGTGGCGCCGTGTTCGGCCACGAAAGCGGCCTGAATGGTGGTGGCCTGAGCGGCAACGACGCCGCCGTCTACATCAGCGCCTTCCGAGGCGGCAACATAGCAGGAGGGATCCGGCGGGGTGTATTCGCTGGTGAAATCAATCACTTCATCGCGTTCAGCGGTGATCGACATGCCGGCGATGATGGTGTCGTAGTTGCCCGACACGAGGTTGGGGATGATCGAATCCCAATCATTGGTGACCCATTCACAGGTCAGCTCGGCACGTTTGCAGAGCTCATCGCCCAGCTCGCGCTCAAAACCGGCAACTTCGCCGCTATCGTCGATGTAGTTCCACGGAGGGTAGGCGCCCTCGGTGCCCATGCGCACAACATCGGCGGCAAGTGCGGCACTGCTGGTCAGAGCCAGCGCGCCGAAAGCGAGAACGAATTTTTTCATGTGATGCTCCCTTTGCAGAAATCAGGCCGGGACGGAGGCAGATAGAAACTGCTTCAGCCGCTCGGTTTTGGGGTTGCCGAAGACCTCGCTGGGCGGGCCTTCTTCTTCGATCTTCCCAAGATGCAGGAAGATCACGTGATCCGACACATCAGCCGCAAGGCGCATGTCATGGGTGACAATCACCATGGTGCGGCCTTCCTGTGCCAGATCCTTAATCACTTTCACCACCTCTTGCTGCAGCTCGGGATCGAGCGCGGAGGTGGGTTCGTCGAAGAGCAGCGCCTCGGGCTCCATGCAGAGCGCGCGGGCGATGGCGGCGCGTTGTTGCTGGCCACCGGAAAGCTGCGCGGGCCAGGCATCGGCCTTGTCGCCGATCCCGACCTTTTCAAGGTAACGCCGGGCAGAGGCTTCGACCTCGGATTTATCGCGGCCCAGCACTGTAACCGGCGCTTCCATCACGTTTTGCAGGATGGTCATATGCGCCCAGAGATTGAACTGCTGGAAGACCATCGACAGATTGGTACGGATGCGGGTGACCTGGGCGCGGTCGGCGGGGTGGCGGGCCTGACCCGTGCCGCGCCAGAGGATCGGGGCACCGTCAAACAGGATCTCGCCTTGCTGGCTTTCCTCAAGCAGGTTGGCACAGCGCAGAAGCGTGGATTTACCGGAGCCGGACGAGCCGATCAGGGCGATGACCTGACCTTTCGGGGCTACGAGGTCGACGCCTTTCAGCACCTCCAGATCGCCATAGGCTTTGTGGAGATTGCGGATTTCAATGACGGGTGGTGTTTGGTCTGTCACGGGGCCTGCCAGGTTGTTATGGGGGCGGAGTAGGGCGTAATTCCGATTAGAATGCAACGCTTTTATCAATTTTGATCAAATTTTTTCGAGCGCTTAGGCGCGCATATCCGGGCCCGGCGGGTTGGGGATGGCGGCGTAATCGGCGAAGGACAGTTGATCGGCAGGGACCAGCCCGGTCAGGCGCAGGGTGGTGCGATCTTCCGGCGTGAGCGCCGCAATCGCGCCGCTGAGCGCCTCGGCCAGCGCGGCCACATCCTGCCCCGGCGCGGCGATGACCGGCTCGCCGGGGGTGGGGATGGTGTTAGCGATAACCTTTAATTCCCGGGCGAAATCGTCGTATTCGTCGATCATGCTCCAGCTGACCGCGTCGATCACCGCGATGTCGGCGCGCCCCTCGGCCACCGCCCGCGCGCTCATTCGATGGGCGCCGGTTTCGGTGGCGTTGGTGAAGCGAAAACCCAGCTCGGCCGCGTGGTTTTGCGCCGCTGCCCAACCAGATTGCGAATGCGACTGGTTGAAGGCAAAGCGGGCCTCGGCATAGTCGGGCAGATAATCCGAGCTTGCCTGCTTATTGACCACAATGCGCGAAAAATAGTGCCCCGGCGGACAGCCGGGCAGGGTGTTGATCAGCGAGCCGACCAGATCGACCTTGCCTGCGAGTCTGGTGCGCAGGGGCAGCCCGCAGGTTTGCGTCAGCAAAAGGTCGGGTGATTCCCAAAGCGACCAGAGATCAAGGTCATAGGCACGGGTCAGTTCGGCAGGCCCATAGCCCAATCGTTCGCGGGTGAGCGCCCACAGACGGTCGTTGGCGTCCCGGGTTTCGGGGCGGTCATACATCGGGAAGGCGGCGAGCATCAGGCGCTGGGTTTGGTCTGTGCGCGCTGGCGGGCCATGTTGCTGTCGCG
>JARRIY010000044.1:0-14919 GCA_037379985.1 Maritimibacter sp. | reverse complement strand
TAGCGCGCCATGAAGGCCAAGCGTTCCGCCCCCGAGATCACATCGTCAATATCGTCGAAATTTCCGCCGCAGCGTTCATCGACCAGATCGAGCAGGGCAAAGGGGCCATCGTCACGATTGCGCAGCACCAGCTTCGACACCGGCTCGCAAAGCTCATCATCATAGGCCGCGAGCGCTGCGGGCGTGGCCCCATGTTGCAGGATCTTCGCGCCCAAAACCCGCGCATCCATGACCGCCTGACTCGGCCCCGTCGATCCGCTCGGGATCATCGGATGCGCCGCATCGCCCAGCAGAGCCACCGAGCCATCGACCCAGCTTTTCACCGGGTCGCGGTCATACATCGGGCGTTCATGCACCCCGATCGCATTGCTCAACATCTCAGGCACATCCAACCATTTATACCGGAAATTCTGCACCTGATCGGCAAGCTCATCCGGCGATGCCAGCCGGAAACGGCTGCTTTTCACCCGCTCAGCGGGCGCGTCGCGCTGGACGACATACCAGTTGATCAGCGCCTCTCCGTTCTGATCGGGGGCCGAGATCGGATACATGATGATCTGAAGATGTGTCGTGCCGAGCCCGACGAAAGACGACCCGGTACGCACCGGCTTCGCCCGTGTAACACCCTGATACAATAGGGTATTCTTATAGCGCACCGGCGCTTGATCAGGATACATCTGCGCCCGAACGGACGAATAGATCCCATCCGCCGCGATCAGCAGCGTGCCGTGGTCTTCGGTGACAGAGCCATCATCATGCTCAACCTGCACGGTGACACTGCCATCATCCTCGATCTTATATCCGGTAACAAAGGCATCGAAGCGCACCGCCTCCGGCCCCGCACGGCCAATCAGTTCGTCATAGAGCATCTTTTTGAATGCACAGCGCTGAACGGCGTATTGCGGCCAGTTATAGCCTGCCTCCAGCCCGCGCGGCTCGGCATAGATATCATTGCCGTTCAGCCCGACCAGCGCCCATTCCCGCGCCGGAACGCCGACAGCATCCAGATCTGCGGCGGTAAACCCCAGATCGTAAAGCTCGCGCACCGCATTGGGTTGCAGATTTAGCCCCATATGGTCGTGCTTCAGCCCGGCTGCGGCCTCAAACAGAACGCAGTCAATGCCGAGCTGGTTCAAGGTCAACGCAGTGGTCAGCCCCCCGATCCCGGCTCCGGAGATCATCACGCGCGGTTTACTCATATTACTACCTCTCATGCCTGAGCGCGCCACTTGTCATGGCGTTACGGCGGCACGATGGCATTATTTGATTAACGGCCGCTAAACGATTGCGCCTCTGCGGCATTGCGACCATCGCGCCGCAACTGCATTGCCAGCGCGGCTGCACATGCCTGTCAGGGGACCGATCATCCCCACAAACACAAAGGCCGGGCAGTACACCCGGCCTTTGCTGAATTTTCAGTGCTTAGAGGCGCTTAGCGGCCAAGCGACCACCAGCCTTTTTTCTTCGGCCCTTCCGGCTTCGGCTCTTCAGCCACCGGTGCGGACACCGGGGCAGCGACCGGAGCGGCAACGGGTTCCGGCTCAGCCACAGGGGCTTCGGCCACAGGTTCCGGGGTCGGCTCGGGGGTCGGTTCCGGCGCAGGCTCGGCAACCGGCTCAGCCACCACTTCCGGCGCAGCCTCAACCACAGCTTCCGGCGCACTTACGGCTTCAGCCTCAGGCTCGACCTTCTTGCGGCGGGTGCGTTTCGGCTTCGGCTTGGCTTCCGCCTCTTCACCCTCAGGAGCTGCTTCCGCAGCCTCAGCAGGAGCTTCCTCAGCCGCTTTCTTGGCCGGGCTTTTGCGACGGGTGCGTTTCTTCGGCGCTTCGGCGTCCCCCTCGGCAGGCGCAGCTTCCTCAGCCTTCACCTCTTCCGCAGGAGCCTCAGCCACTGCCTCGCCCGTATCGTCTTTCTTCTTGCGCGAACGGCTGACGCGTTTGCGCTTGGGCTTTTCTTCCGCCTCAGGTGCGGCCTCAGCGGCAGCTTCCCCGGCCTCTTCAGCCGGTTGGTCTTCAGCCTGAGCTTCGGCTTCGGCATCCGACGCAGCCTCATCAGCCTCGCCGTTTTCCTCATTGCCCTCAGCCCCATCCAGCTGCGACTTCGAGCGCGAACGCCGACGCCGACGACGGCGTTTTTTCTTCGGCTGCTCTTCACCCTCATCCACGTCCGGGGTTTCGACCTCAGTGGCTTCCACCTCTTCGGAAAGGTCCTCGTCGAGCCCTTCCATCAGGCTGGCATCGGCCGAGATCACGGCTTCCGAAACTTCCGGCACCGAACGGGTGGCGGTTTTGAACTTCTCAATCTCGAAATCGGGCGAGATCAGGCTGGTATCGGCTTCCAGCCGGATCCCCATGCCGTAACGCTGTTCGATCTGCGCAATATGCTCGCGCTTGTGATTGATCAGGTAGTTGATGATCGCCAGCGGCGCTTTCAGCAGCACTTCGCGCGAGCGGCGACGGGTGCCCTCTTCTTCAAGCTGGCGCAGGATGGTCAGCGCGAGGTTGTCGTCAGAGCGGATCAGACCGGTGCCGTGGCAATGCGGGCAAGGCTGGGTGGTGGCCTCGATCATGCCGGGGCGCAGCCGTTGACGGCTCATTTCCATCAGGCCAAAGCCCGAGATCCGGCCCACCTGAATGCGGGCACGGTCGGTTTTCAGCTTGTCTTTCATGCGCTTCTCGACGGCGGCGTTGTTCTTACGCTCTTCCATGTCGATGAAGTCGATGACGATCAGACCGGCAAGGTCACGCAGCCGCAGCTGACGCGCCACTTCTTCGGCGGCCTCAAGGTTGGTTTTCAGCGCCGTGTCTTCGATCGAGCCTTCTTTGGTGGCCCGACCGGAGTTCACGTCGATCGCCACCAGCGCTTCGGTCACGCCGATCACGATGTAGCCACCGGATTTCAACTGCACCACCGGGTTGAACATCGAGCTCAGATAGCTTTCCACCTGATAGCGGGCGAAAAGCGGCAGCGCGTCGGTGTAATGCTTCACGTTCTTGGCGTGGGACGGCATGATCATTTTCATGAAGTCCTTGGCGACGCGATAGCCGCCGTCGCCTTCCACCAGAACCTCATCGATCTCGCGGTTATACAGGTCGCGGATCGAGCGTTTGATCAGGTTGCCCTCTTCATAGATCTTCGCAGGCGCGACCGATTTCAGGGTCAGCGTGCGGATCTCTTCCCAGAGCCGTTGCAGATATTCGTAATCGCGCTTGATCTCCGCCTTGGTGCGCTGCGAGCCAGCGGTGCGGATGATCAGACCGGCGCCCTTGGGCACGTCGATCTCGGTGGCAATTTCTTTCAGCTTCTTGCGGTCGGCAGCATTGGTGATCTTGCGGCTGATGCCACCGCCACGAGCGGTGTTCGGCATAAGCACGCAGTAACGGCCAGCCAGCGAAAGGTAAGTGGTCAACGCGGCGCCTTTATTGCCACGTTCCTCTTTCACCACCTGCACCAGAAGGATCTGGCGCACTTTGACGACTTCTTGAATCTTGTATTTGCGCGGACGCGGTTTGCGCGGACGGTGAATCTCTTCGGCCACGTCTTCTTCGGCGACCGACTCGATGCCGCGATCATCGTCGTCATCATCATCGTCGTCGTTATCGTCGTCCTGCTCAGCGTCTTGCTTGGCTTTCGACGGACGGCGCGAGCGGCGGCGGCGTTTCGGAGCAGCGGCTTCCTCTTCGCCCTCATCGGTCGTGGCTTCGGCATCAGCTTCTGCGCTGGCCTCATCACCGGTGTTTTCTTCGTCACCAGTGCTTTCGGCCTGAGCCTCGTCACCGCTCTCGGCGGCTTCGGAGCTTTGCTCTTCGCTGGCTTCAGCTTGGGCTTCGGGTTCTGCACTCGCTTCGACAACGGGCGCATCGTCCTGCACCGCTTCGGCCTGAGCAGCTTCAGCCGGAGCCTCGCTCGCTTCACCAGCTTCCGCAGCCACATCCGGGCTCGCCTGTTCGGCAGCGGTCTCAGTGGTGGTCTCGGTGGTGTTTTCGGTAACGGCCTCAACCACTTGGGTCTCGTCCCCGTCTTCCCCGAGGTCGATCACATCCATGCTTTCAGGCAGCTTCGCCTCAGCCGTGGTCACCGCATCATCAGATTTGGTTTTCGCGGCTTTCTCGCTGCTGCGCCCACGACCACGCCCACGGCGCGACCGGTTGGAACGCGATTTATCTTTCTTGTCGCGCTCTTCTTCCTCAGCCGCCATGGCTTCAGCATAGGCGTGCTCTTCTTCCAGAAGCGCTTCGCGATCCGCGACCGGGATCTGGTAATAATCGGGGTGAATTTCCGAAAACGCCAGGAAACCGTGGCGATTTCCACCGTAATCCACAAAGGCGGCCTGGAGCGACGGCTCCACACGCGTGACCTTGGCGAGATAGATATTTCCAGCTAGCTGGCGTTTGTTTTCAGATTCAAAGTCGAATTCCTCAACTTTGTTGCCGTCCACCACGACAACGCGGGTTTCTTCCGCGTGCGTGGCGTCGATGAGCATTTTTTGTGCCATGTTCTCTCAATGCACTCCCGCAGGATCGTAACGCCAAAGGCGGTGCGACGATGGGGGAATGGCTTGTCTGGGCGAGGATTGGCACGGGCAACGGCATGGCGGGCCGGGGGCCGTTAGCCCCTGCTCCTGACTTTGCCTGTCCTGCGCGCCTCATCTCGGTTCTTCTCCGACCCGTTTGACGCGATGCGCCCGGGCCTGTTCGTGACCACGCCGTACCCTCGGGTTTGGCGGGCAATGACTTGGCCAGTCTGGCCATAATACTCGGCCTTTCGGCCGTCTCTCGGTCTGATCACATCCCCGGCTCATACAGGCCACGGGCGATGGTCAGCGAAACTTTCGGGCAGGATCGGATCGCAATCCGCTCTGCCTTCCCCTCTACATAAGGTCAGCATGTGCCAAATGACAATGGTGAAATCACGAAAGTCGCGATTTCGTAGTTCGTGCTCTGGTTGCACACCAGAAACGCATCACAAGTTTTTCATGAATGCCGACCATGCGCGCAGTCATGGCATGGGGCATAGGATGG
Source organism: Maritimibacter sp. (assembly GCA_037379985.1). Taxonomy (GTDB): domain Bacteria; phylum Pseudomonadota; class Alphaproteobacteria; order Rhodobacterales; family Rhodobacteraceae; genus Sinisalibacter. The sequence continues at coordinate 9,898 of JARRIY010000044.1, read as the reverse complement.
GCCTTGTTAATAAAGCCCACCCGCAGCCACAGCACCGGCACTGGCCTTGCCTTCATCCAGCGGCAGGGTCTCTGAGGCAGGACCATCCTGCGCCCAGCTTCCGTCATTGCTTTCACCCGGCAAAAACAGCGGAAGGTTCGATCCCATGGCAAAGCCACCGTCGAAAGCGACGCCAAAGATCGGCTCTTCGCCATCGCGGAAATACTCGGCCACCACGTTTTCGCCGCTCGCATCATCGGGCAGACGCGCGCCGGAATAGCGGTCGATTTTGATGAAATGTCCGCCCGGCGGCAGTTTGAATTTACCGCCACCATATTTCTTGATCGCTTCCGTCATGAAGCGCTGGAAGACCGGGCCACAGGTGCCGCCACCCGAGGCGTGCGGCATGGTATGCGGCCGGTCATAGCCGATATAGCAGCCCGCCACGAGGTTCGAGGTGAAGCCGATAAACCAAGCATCGCGCGAACCATTGGTGGTGCCGGTCTTGCCCGCCACCGGCACCGGCAGGTTAACCGCGCCAGCCGCCGTGCCGCGTTGCACAACCCCCTGCATCATAGAAGTGAGCTGATAGGCGGTGATCGCATTCATCATCCGCTCGCGGTTCGAGATGATCTGCGGGCTTTCGCCCTCTGGCAGGTCTTCGGTCTTGCAGGCGTCACATGTGCGCTGGTCATGGCGATAGATCGTATTGCCCCAGCGATCCTGCACCCGGTCCACCAGCGTGGGTTCAACCCGCTCGCCGCCATTGGCAAACATCGCATAGGCCGAGATCATCCGAAACAGCGTGGTCTCCGCCGAACCAAGCGCGTTGGCGATGAACGGATCAAGGTGATCATAGACGCCAAAGCGTTCGGCATAGGCGGCGACGGTATCCATCCCCACTTCCTGCGCCAGACGCACGGTCATCAGGTTCCGCGAATGCTCGATCCCGGTGCGCAGCGGGGTCGGCCCGTAGAATTTGCGCGAGGCGTTATGCGGGCGCCAGATGCTGCCATCGCCCGCCTGGATCTCGATCGGCGCGTCGATGATGATCGAGGCCGGGGTGAAGCCTGAATCCAGCGCCGAGGCATAGACGAAGGGCTTGAACGACGAGCCCGGCTGGCGGGTCGCCTGGGTGGCACGGTTGAAGACCGAGTACTGATAGGAGAACCCGCCCTGCATCGCCAGCACCCGCCCGGTGCGGCTGTCCATCGCCATGAACCCGCCCTGCACTTCCGGCACCTGGCGCAGCGACCAGCGTTCAAAATCGCCGGTGCCATTATCGCCAGAGGTCACCTTGCGCACATGCACCACGTCGCCACGGGTGAAGTTGTCGTGAAAATCGCCATGCATCCATTTGATATCGCTGCGCGGCACTTCCCACGGTTGCGGCTCGGGCTGGCCTTCGATTTTCAGGGTCAGGGTCTGATCTTCAACCTTGTCCACCGCGGCCACATACCATGTGCCATCAAGGGTGATGTCCCGCGCCACCTGAAGCGCGTTCAGAGCATCTTCCCAGCTGCCATCATCCAGTGTCGCCGGGTCGATGGTTTTGCCGGTGCCGCGCCACTCCCCCTGCGTGCGGTCGAAATCTTCCAGCGATTTCTGCAGGGAATGCGCGGCGATCACCTGCAGTTCCGGATCCTGCGTGGCGCGAATGTCAGGCCACCGCCAAAGAATTCCTCTTCGCCGAAGTTGCGGCTCAGCTGGCGGCGGATTTCATCGGTGAAATAATCGCGCGGCGGCAGGCCATCGCGGAAGGACGGAATATCGCCGGTCTGCACCGTGCGGATCGGCGAGGCGATGGCTTCGTTGAATTCATCCTCGCTGATAAACTCGTTCTGATACATCTCGGTCAGCACGTAATCCCGACGTTTCAGAGCCGCGTCGTAATGCTCCGCCGGGTTATAGCTGTAGGGGGCTTTCGGATGGATCGCCAAAAACGCTGCTTCGGCGGGCGACAGCTCGTCCAGCGTCTTGTTGAAATAGCTCTGCGCCGCAGCGGTCACCCCGAAAGAGCGCACGCCAAGGTCGATCTCGTTCAGATAAAGCCCGAGAATGTCATCTTTCGACAGGGCGTTTTCCAGCCGCACCGACAGGATCAGCTCTTTGATCTTGCGCTCGGCCTTGCGGTCGCCCGAAAGCAGGAAGTTTTTCACCACCTGCTGCGAGATCGTCGAGGCCCCACGCACCCGCCCGCCCTTGGCGGCTTGCAGCGCTGCCGCGATGATGCCGCGCAAATCATAGCCGTGGTGATGGTAGAAGTTCTTATCTTCCGCCGAGATGAAAGCATATTTCACCAGATCGGGGATTTCGTCGGCCGGGGTATAAAGGCGGCGTTCATGGGCGAACTCGTCCATCAAGGCGCCCTCGCCCGAATAGATCCGGCTGATCATCGGCGGGGTGTAATTGGCCAGCTGCTCATAGCTTGGCAAGTCTCTGGAATACATCCAGAAGACGCCGCCGATGGTGATCGCGGCCATGAACATGGCCAATGTCAGCCAAGTGAAGATGGAGCCGAAGAAGCCCAGAATGAATCGAAGCACGTGCGCCCCCGGAATGCCTACGCGCGCCTCTATACGCGAGCCTGCGCGGGGGGTCAAAACACCTTTCCCCCAGAGTGTTGCCCCGGCAGAAAGCGGCCTGCGGCATTACCAGCCGCCGGTCAGGCTTTTTATCAGGAGTGAGCCACGGCGCGACATTTCTGATCCCGCCAGACGCCCTTCATGGATCGCCGCCGGATCGCGCGCCGCCCTTGTCAGGATGCCATCAGCCCGCCAACAGGCCCTGATCGCCGCTGTGGCAGGGCCAAAACGGGTCTTGCGGGCCTCAGCCAGATCGCCGCGTGCCTCTGCAACCATGCTTGTCAGATCAAGCGGCAAGACCTGCTGCCAGCCGCGCTGCATCAGGTCTGGCGCGGCCATCAGCCAGTTTGCCAGCCCCGAAGCACGGCCAACCGCACGCGCCGGGGCTTCCAAATCCCCTGCCCCGCCCAGAGCCACAACCGTGGCCCAGACCAGATTGCCCGATGTCGCCTCAAGATAGGCCATCAGCGCGGCAGGATCGGAAAAATCGGGGCGCTCGATATCGCTCAGCCGCGCCTCGATCATCTTGTGCAGCAGCGCCAGCGGCAGGCCCGTATCACGGATCACCTCCCGCAATGGCGCAACCACCTCATGGGTTTCGCCGCTTTCCCCCGCCTCGATCTGCACCAGCACATCATGCCAGAACTGCAGGCGCATCTGCCCGATCATCGGCTCCTGCGCCACCCAAGGGGCACGGGCGATTTCCAGATTGAACGCATAGAGCGGAAACAGGCGGGCCCGCGCTGCAGGCGGGGCCGCCATCGCCGCCAGAAACCTGTCGGGATCGCCACGAGAGACGAGCTCGGCACAGGCTTCAAGGCTCATAGTGGACGCACCACCGCCATTGCGTAGCCAAACACCTCGCTGTTTTCGCGCCAAAGGGCGATTTCACGGCGGGCATCATTCAGCACCTGGGCAAGCTCATGATCCCGGCGTGTGGCAACGACGGGTTTCAGCATCTCGATCCGTTTTTCCATGGGCGTATAATAGTCTTCCCATGCGTCATCAGACAAGACATGCACGCCCTGAAGGTTGTATCCCGCCGCCGAAATCCGGCGTTCCAACATGGCGATATCGCCAATGTCGGGATATTCCTTTTCCAGCTCGGCTTGCAGCGCCGGGCTCGGCGTATCCAGCCAGACCAGCTCGGAAAACGCCACCGCGCCACCGGGGGCCAGCACATTGCGGAAATGCTTCAGCCCGTCTTCAATCCCGGTGAAATACAGGCTGCCTGCGCACCAGACCAGATCATACGGCCCGGTTTCCTCAAGCATATCGCCAACATGGGTCGTCACCCGGTCATCATCATGCCAGACCACCCGCACCTGTTCGACAAAGGGCAGATGCGCATCCACGGCCGTCACATGGCCCCGTGGCGCGTTTTCCAAAAGCCCGTCGATATCGGCGCCCGGCCCGCAACCCGCATCAAGGATCAGCGCATTTTCGGGCGTCCCGGCAAGGCTGAGCGCCCAATCCAGACTTTCCCGATTCCCCGGCCCTTCACGCGGCAGATCCGAATGCAGAACAAAAAACGCCTCTCTCATCGCTCACCCCTTCTTCGCCGTGCATTGGGGCATAGCTCGACGCCTCCGATGTATCGGCTGCCCTTTCGGGCAAAGTTTCGCCTCTGGCGCCGAACCGCTCCGGCGTCAGAGGCATCCTAGGCGAGACCGGTTAAGGTTTTCTCTCGAACCGCTTTTTGCGCGCAATCCTCGCACCTTATGCGACATTATTGCGCAGCTACCGCCGCCGCCCCATCGCGCAGAAGCTTCCAGGTGATCGCATCGGCCAGCGCCTCGAAGCTCGCATCGACGATATTGGCACTGACACCAACCGTCGACCAGGCCGCGCCCTTCGCATCCTGAAAATCTATGATCACGCGGGTCACAGCCTCGGTGCCGCCATTGGTTATGCGCACCCGGAAATCGACCAGTTTCATATCGTCGATGCGCGATTGATGGGTGCCAAGATCGGTTTTCAGCGCCTGCCAGAGCGCGTTGACCGGGCCGTCATCCTGCATCGCCTGCGAATGCTCGTTTTTGAAATACGAGGTGCGCGGCTGGCCGCTGCCGACGGTCAAAGTCACCACCGCTTCGCTTTCCACCACGATCTGACCACGCGCATTGCGGCGACGTTCGGTGATCACCCGGTAGCGTTCGACCTCGAAAAATTCCGGGGCGTCGCCCAGCATCCGCCGCGCCAGCAGCTCGAAACTCGCCTGCGCGCCGTCATAGGCATAGCCCACATCCTCGCGCCGTTTGATTTCATTCAGAATGTCGCTGAGCCGCGCATCGCCCTTGTCCACCGCGATCCCGGCTTCCGACAAGCGGCGGCGCAGGTTGGATTGCCCGGCCTGGTTCGACATCGGCACCAGCCGTTCATTGCCCACCAGCCCCGGGTCGATATGCTCATAGGTCGAGGGATCTTTCAGGATCGCAGAGGCATGCAGCCCGGCCTTATGGGTAAAGGCCGAAGCCCCCACATAGGGCGCCGAGCGCAGCGGCACGCGGTTGAGGATATCGTCAAGCTGATGCGACACCCGGGTCAGCGTGGTCAGCTTGGCCTCATCAATGCCGATCTCGAACTGGCTGCGATAGGGCTCTTTCAGCAAGAGCGTCGGGATCAGCGAGATCAGGTTGGCATTGCCGCAGCGCACGCCCAAGCCGTTCAGCGTGCCCTGCACCTGCCGCACGCCCGCATCGATGGCGGCAAGGCTGCCCGCCACCGCATTGCCGGTATCGTCATGGCAGTGGATGCCGAGGTGATCGCCCGGGATGCCCGCTTCGATCACCGCGCGGGTGATATCGGCAATCTCACTGGGCAGGGTGCCGCCATTGGTGTCGCACAGCACCACCCAGCGCGCGCCAGCCTTATAGGCCGCCAGCACCGCATCCAGCGCATAGGGCGCATTGGCCTTGTAGCCGTCAAAGAAATGCTCGGCATCAAACAGTGCCTCGTCCTTATGCGCCACCACATGGGCGATCGAGGCCGAGATGTTTTCAAGGTTTTCTTCCAGCGTGATCCCCAGCGCCGTGGTGACGTGGAAATCATGGGTCTTGCCGACAAGACAAACCGCCGGGGTACCCGCATTCATCACCTGCGCCAGCACATCATCATTTTCCGCCGAACGCCCGGCCCGTTTGGTCATGCCAAAGGCGGTGAAGGTGGCGCGGGTCTGCGGCCTTGCTTCGAAGAAATCGCTATCGGTCGGATTGGCCCCGGGCCAACCGCCCTCGATATGATCGACCCCCAGATCATCCAGCGCTTCGGCAATGGCGATTTTATCTTTCACCGAGAATTGCACGCCCTGGGTCTGCTGCCCATCGCGCAGGGTGGTGTCAAAGATATAGAGACGCTCAGTCATTGGCGCTGCTCCTTCTGAGGCAAAGGCTCGTTGGTCGAATGATAATACGGGAGAGTTGCGAAAGGTTTGAACGAGGCGCGGCGTATAGCCGACCTCATTGCATTGCAGAGAGATTGCATCACAGCCCCTCCAGCTTGGCAGGATCAAAGCCAGTGCCGGGCATCAGCTCGACGCCGTCTTTCGACATGCGCACCTCGACCCCGGCCGCCACCAGCGCCGCCTTCAGCGTGTCAACGGCAGAGAAATCCTTGCTCTCCATCGCCGCAGCGCGGGCAGAGGCAAGTTTTCCGGCAAGGCCGGACAGATCGACGCCCTCATCCCAGCCCGCAAGCTCATCCGTGAGCAGCCCGAGAAGCTGCGCCGAGGCGAGCATCGTGCCCTTCTCGTAGAAGCAATCCTTTTGCGGGTTGGCGGCGATGTCCTTGGCCATGGCGTGCAGGCGGGTGAGCGCTCCGGCGGTGTTCAAATCATCCGCCAGCGCCGCCACCACATCGTCATCCGGCCCGGTCGGCTCGGCATCTTTCAACAGCCGCCGCCAGCCGCGCAGGGTGGCTTCCGCCTCTTCGCGCTTCTTCTCGGTCCAGTCCATCGGCTTGCGATAATGGGTGCCGAGGAAGACAAAGCGGATCACTTCGCCCGGGACGCCCTTCTCCAGCAGATCGTGCACGGTGAAGAAGTTGCCAAGGCTTTTGGACATCTTCTTGCCCTCGACCTGCAGCATCTCGTTATGCAGCCAGTAGCGGGCAAAACCAGCCCCGGGATGGGCGCATTTGCTTTGCGCGATCTCGTTCTCGTGGTGCGGGAATTGCAGATCGTTGCCGCCGCCATGAATGTCAAAGCTCTCGCCCAGAATTTCGTAGCTCATCGCCGAGCATTCGATATGCCAGCCGGGGCGACCTCTTCCCCATGGGCTCTCCCAACCCGGCTCATCGTCTTTCGCGGGTTTCCACAGCACGAAATCCATCGGGTTGCGCTTATAGGGCGCCACTTCCACCCGGGCACCGGCGATCATGTCATCAACCGAGCGCCCCGACAGCGCGCCGTAATTCTCATAGCTGTCCACCGCGAAGAGCACATGGCCCTCGGCCTCATAGGCGTTACCGCGGGTGATCAGCGCTTCGATCATCGCAACCATATTGCCGATGTGATCGGTGGCGCGGGGCATCTCGCTGGGATCAAGCGCGCCAAGCGCACGCATATCATCAAGATACCACTGGGTGGTTTCCGAGGTGATCTGGTCAATCGGTTTGCCGTTCTGTGCCGCGCGAGCGATGATCTTGTCATCCACATCGGTGAAGTTGCGCACATAGGTGACGTGATCCGCCCCATAAACATGGCGCAGAAGCCGAAAGAGCACATCGAACACCACCACAGGCCGGGCATTGCCCAGATGCGCGCGGTCATAGACCGTGGGGCCGCAGACATACATGCGCACATTCGTCTCATCGAGTGGCACAAACGGCTCTTTGACCCGTGTCGCGGTGTTATGAAATTTGATCTCGACCATATGATGTTCCTTGCGCACGCAGGTTCCCGCGGCGGGCTTAGCAACTTCGGTAGAGAGAGGAAACAGAAGAACGGCCCGCGTGACGATGTCAGCAGGTAATGCAGCAAATGATGATGTTGCGGTTCACGTTCATGGGGTTGTGATAGCAGGGTTTGTTGCCTCCGCCAAGCCTGTTATTCTGCCCGTCATGAGCCGGGAATTTGTTCATGAGATTTGCGCTGCGCTGCCGGGGGCCGAGGTGTCGGCCCCGTTTGGCGGCGGGCATGATACTTGGAAGCTTGCCGACAAGATCTTTGCGCTGGTGGATGGCGCGGGTGAAAGCGTGATCACCAAATGCCCGGATGTGGACACGGCAGAGATGCTGAAAGAGGTCGGGCTCGCCCAAAAGGCCCCGTATTTTCACAAAAGCTGGGTGCTGCTGCCCTTTGACCGCGTCGAGCCGGACGAGCTGCGCCACCGCATTCTGTTCCGGTCGATCAACGATCAGACTAGCCCACAAGCCCCTGCCCGTTCGAAGGACGGGCGACGCCCGACCCTCCCCCCGGGAGGGCGTATGGAAATGCCATGAGCTGCACACCCGGCATCCGATGCTTTAGGTCGCAGCGCCTCGACCAGCCTCAGCAAAAGCGCCCACCTAGGGTCGGGACCCGCGTCTTGGAGCCGCCCCGCCTACCCCTCGGGCACCTCAGCCAGCGCCGCGGCAACCAGCTCCGGCCCGGCCCCGGGCTTATGCGCGCCTTCCGAGAGCATCCGCCGCCAGATCCGCGCGCCGGGGCGGCCCGTGAACAGCCCCAGCATATGGCGGGTGATGTCATGCAGCTTGCCGCCCGCCGCCAGATGCGCCTCGATATAGGGCAGCATGGCGCGGGCCACGTCATGGGCGCTCTGCCCGGCAGGCTCACCGCCGAAAATCAGCGCGTCGGCCTCCAGCAGCACCGAAGCCGGATCGTGATAGGCCGCCCGCCCGATCATCACCCCGTCCATCCCCGCCGCAAGCTGCGCGCGCGCCTCGTCCAGCGTCGCGATGCCGCCATTGATCGACCGGTGCATATCGGGAAAATCTCGTTTCATCTGATGCACCAGCTCATAATCCAGCGGCGGCACATCGCGGTTTTCCTTGGGGGAAAGCCCTTGCAGCCAGGCTTTGCGGGCGTGGATGGTGGCCCGGGTCACGCCCGCACTCCGGATCTTGTCGAGAAATTCCGGCAGCACTTCTTCCGCCACCTGATCATCCACGCCAATCCGGCATTTCACCGTGATATCAACACCATCGGCGGCGTCCTGCATCGCCTTCACGCAATCACCCACCAGATCGGGGTTTTTCATCAGCACCGCCCCGAACGTGCCCGACTGCACCCGATCCGAGGGGCAGCCAACATTCAGGTTCACCTCGTCATAGCCCCGCGCCACGCAAAGCTTCGTCGCCTCGGCCAGCTCGGCAGGATCAGAGCCGCCAAGCTGCAACGCAACCGGGTGTTCCTCGGCGTTATAATCCAGCAAATGCAGCGCCCCGCCCCGCACCAGAGCGGGAGCCGTGACCATCTCGGTATAAAGCAACGCCTCGCCACTCATCAGCCGGTGGAAATAACGACAATGCCGATCGGTCCAGTCCATCATCGGCGCAATAGATAGCCGCGAAGCCCCGCAAGCTGCTGTTTTTATTGCATTTATCACGACACCACGCTCGCAACTTCTCTCGGAAAATCCATCGATTTTGCCGGGTTTTTCCGGGTTTTTCCGGGTTCTGCGAACAGAGTTGCTACGGCGTAGCAATTCAAACCATCCATATTTTCAACCTTGCCGGGGCCCGCCTGCGTCACCGCAGCGCGACAATTTCCACGTTGCGACGCCTGATCCCATGTTTCCAGCAACAACTCAAGGAACCCTGCAAATGTCTAGCAATGTCATCCAATTTCCTCGCCCGCTCAATCTCGTGAAAACGGAGACTGTCGCTCAGGCGCTCTCAGCTCACGCTGACGCACAGCACGAAACCCAGCCCGCTCAAACCGCGACGAGCGATGCATCTTGCACGCAACGCCGGCCCGATGGTCGCCGCAAGAAAATCGCAAAATCGCGGAGCATTGAGCCCAACATTCAAGAGATTCCCGGCAAGAACGGCGACATATCTTATCGTGTTCAGATCCGCAAATTTGCGAACGGGAAAAGCTACAGCTTCACGAAGACACTCACGATACTCCGCATGGCGAAGACTTGAAAAAAAGAGGAAGCTTGCCGAGATCGACGGCATTGATGTCGTTGCGACAAATGGCGACACCGTTGCCAATATCTTGCCCTTGGCGGCAAATCACCAGCGGTGGTCTATTGGCAGAGAAATGCTCTCAACCGACCCGATCAGCAAAGCGCGATGGCGGTCACGTTCGACAATGACGATGGACAGGAGGGTGTTCATGCCGCCACCCGACCCGCAGACTACGACATTATAAAGCGGCTCGCCCATTGCGT
>JARRIY010000043.1:0-19171 GCA_037379985.1 Maritimibacter sp. | reverse complement strand
CGATCAGCGTGGTTTTGCGCGGAACCGGGCGCTGAGCGGAGAGTTGCATGGCCAATATCGCGATTAAGCGAATGGTAATGGGCGTGCGTGTAATAGGCATGCTGTTTGGTCCAAAAATAACGGAGGTACGTATGTTGGCACTGAAGAGTAAGTTTTTACCGCTTGGCGTGGCGCTGTGTACTATGGCGTCGGTCGCGCAAGCTGACCCGGTCACGATTGCAACTGGCGATGATTGGCCGCCCTTTGCAGACACGCACATGGATGGCGGCGGTTACGCGACCGAGATCGTGACAGCAGTGCTTGAAAAAATGGGCGCGGATTACTCCATCGACGTCCTGCCTTGGACGCGGGGCTATGAGATGGCGGTTGCCGGTAAATATACCGGGACATTCCTCTGGTACGACACGCCCGAACGTCGGGCCGAGATCAACTATTCCGATCCGTTGATCGTGCTGGATGTTGCTGTCGTGATGAAAGCCGGAGCCGCTGATGGGCTGAACAGTCTGAGTGACCTGAATGGCCAGAGCGTGTGTATTCCCAAGGGCTACGCTGTTCATGGTCCTGTGCAGGAAATGGTTGATGCCGGAACCCTTACTCTGCAGCAACCGCCCGATCTTATCGCCTGTGTGAAACAGGTGCAGGCGGGACGCGTTGATGCGGTGGTCGATGCCAGCGCGGTGATTCTGTATCTGGCTGAGCAAAACGGCATTGCCGCCAGCGAGCTGGCCGTGCTGCCCGAACCGGTCTCGGAATCGCCGCTGTACCTGCTGGTCAGCCGCAACGCGCCGAATGGCGATGCTTTCCTGAGCGAGTTCAATGCGGCTCTCCATGAACTGGAAGCCGACGGTACGGTCGCTTCGATCCTGCCGTAACACAATGGCATGGCCGGGCATGTATCAAACGTGCCCGGTCGCACGTCCCAATTAAGCTGCGTTATCTGGCCTCGTATTTGACGAGGCTTTTTTTGTTTTCGTTTTTATCTTTTTGTTGTCCCGATTTGTTGTCCCGATGCTCTGCCCGATGGATGCGCGGAGCAAAGCAAAGCGGCCAAATCAACCGGCCGAACGAAGCGGAAAGTGCAATGAATTCATCCGCGCACAGGTCCGGTTTTATCCAGAAATCATACGGAAACCGTCCGGGGATCGTACTGACACGTATTGGCTTCAGGAATGCTTTCTTTCGGGCCTGCTGTCTTTGCTGACCTTTGCTGCGGCAATTAGGCAAATCTCAACGCTTCACCGCTACAGAAATGGGTAAAGACACCACAGGAGCGGGTTATGCTGCGAAACTTCAGTATCAAGTTCAAACTTCTCGTGCCCGGTTTGCTTGGCCTAGTACTGCTCATCGCGGCCAGTACTCTGTTTTGGCAAAACAAGCTCACAACCAACCTGCACGAAGGGTTTAACAAGAATATCGAGCTGTCTCAGATCCTCTTGGAAGGGCCGTTGACGCTGTCAGCGTGGAATTTCGATCCCGAAGCCGCCGAAGCACAACTCATGAGTTTGGAAACGCTCGACTCGTTCGTATTCGGGCGGGTGATCGTTTCGGGTGATCCCTTTGCCTCTATCGCGACCACGGAAGAGTGGAACGAGGATTGGAACGCCAGCATTGAAACCCTGTTGGCAGGTGAGGATCCGGAAATACAGGTTGGTGATCTGGTGTTGAAACATATCGACCTGCTGTTTGAAGGCACGCTGGCCGGTCAGTTGGTCGTTGGGTTCAGTCAGAAGCCGATTAACGACACTATTCGCTCCGCCTCGGTGACGGCAACCATCGTTGCGGTGGTGTCGTTCCTGGCCTTCGCGGCGGTTTTGCTGATGATCTCGATAAGCGTGTCGGGGCCGCTGCAACGCAATGTGAAACTGGTGCAACGTCTGCAAGACGGCGAATTGGATATCGATATCCAGGATGCTCACCGCAAAGATGAAATCGGTACGCTTGCCAAGGCGCTTGGTTCGTTCCGCGATTCTATGGTCGAGGCGAAACGCCTAGCGGAAGAAAAACGCGAAACCGACGAACGCCTGCGCAAAGAAGCCGAAGAGCGTGCTGAAAAAGAACGCGAAGCGGAACGCAAAGCCGCAAGCGAAGAACGTGCGCGTCAGGAAGCCGAACAACAGCGGCTGAAAGCCGAAGCCGAGAAAGAAGCTGCCGAGAATGTGCGGCGTGAAGAGCAGCGTCAAGAACAGCTGAAAGTGGTGCAGAGCCTGGGCGAGGCGCTTGGCGCATTGGCGAATGGCGATCTGACCAGCGAACTCAACACGCCTTTCCCGCCGGCCTATGAGCAGCTGCGTCACGACTTCAACTCAGCCGTATCCGCCCTGCGTGGCACTGTGGTAACGGTGTCGAACAATTCCGGCATGATCCGCAATATCTTTAGTGAAATCGCGGCGGCGTCGAATGATCTCGCACAACGGACCGAGCAACAGGCGGCAACACTGGAAACCACGGCGCGGGCGCTGGATGGTCTGACGAAATCCATCGGCCACGATACCGTGGCGGCAGATGAGGTTAGCCGGACCGCGACCGAAACCCTGACCAGTGCGGAAGAAGGCGGTGCGGTGGTCAACCATGCTGTGGAAGCCATGCAGCAAATCCTGACCACTTCGGAAGATATTTCCCGCATCATCGGCTCGATTGACGGGATCGCCTTCCAAACCAATCTGCTGGCTCTGAACGCGGGCGTGGAAGCGGCGCGGGCCGGGGAAGCCGGGCGAGGCTTTGCGGTGGTTGCCAGCGAAGTGCGCGATCTGGCGCAACGCTCGTCGCAGGCGGCGCATGAGATCAATGATCTGATCGCCAAATCGGGCGAGCAGGTTCAGGCCGGGTTCAAACTGGTTGAACAATCGGGCGATGCCTTCTCGTCGATCCTGGAACGGGTGAACGATATCACCGACCGGATCGGGCAGATCGCAGCTTCGTCGAAGAAACAATCGGACGAGTTGGTCGATGTAAACGCGGCGATGGGCAAACTCGACACTGTGACCCAGCAAAACGCGGCGATGTTCGAAGAAAGCAATGCGGCGCAACAGGCGCTGACCCGCGAAACCGACGCATTGAATCAAGCGATCAGCAAGTTCGAGCTTGGGCATGACCCGGTGGAAAACCTGCCGACCGAACAGCGCGCCGCGGCGTCGCCGTCGAAACCGGCAGCCCCAGCGAAACCCAAAGCCACGCCTGCAAGCACGCCCGCCAATATGGGCGCATCCGGAGGCAGCTCAGGCAATCTGGCTCTGAAATCCGACGTGGCGATGGATGAAGATGATGATTGGGAAGATTTCTGATCCTGACGGATCAATAATCTGAACGCGAGACAACTTACCGGGGCGTGGTCTGATGAGACCGCGCCCCAGTTGCTTTCTGGCAGCAGCCTGCCTTGTTCGATCCATCTTACCGCCGTCGAATCCGTTCAGAACGACCTGCATCGGGGTTTTTGGCGTTAAATGGCGAAAAATGGGGAGGGGTACAGCACCGCTCTGATGTGCTGGCACAGCTACTTACGATGAGCTGAATTTCTGCCGCGAGCCGAAAAACGGGGAAATGGCGTTGTGTCCGATGCTGACAATTCTTTGCGCGCAGATAGGCACTTTCGAGCCAGGTGTAGCAGAATAGTCCATATGTTTGACCGGATGGCCTCTTTCATCTCAGTGCCGAGCGCTCATACTGGCTCGCGGAGGACGAAGCTTAGATAGTTTTGAAGCCCCTCATACGGGCGGCTCTGGGAGGATAAATAGCAGGTTTTGATGCATGTGTTTCCGCACGTTTGACGGGCGGATAACAGAGAAGCTGTATCTGCGTGACGGTATGATTGTGACGGTATAATTTGCCATTACGGCCTTGCCTGACCCCTGTTGTTTTCCCGAGAGCCATCCGGATGGAAATCCTATGCTCCGCGCCATTTTGGCGCTTTTAACGGGAGGAGACAGAAATGAAATTCACGAAAATTATGGCCGGTACCGCTTTTGCGGCTCTCATGTCGACCGCGGCGATGGCGGATGTGACCATCGGCTTCAGCCAGGTTGGCTCGGAAGGCGACTGGCGCCCGGCATTCTCGAAAAACATGCAAGATAGCGCCGCCGATTTCGGTGTTGATCTGAAATTCGCCAATGCTCAGGGCAAACAGGAAGAACAACTGCGCGCCGTACGGGCCTTTATCGCTCAAGGCGTTGACGCGATCATCATCGCGCCGGTGGTTGTGACCGGTTGGGAAGACGTGTTGATGGAAGCCAAGGATGCCGAAATTCCGGTATTCCTGGTCGACCGTGACGTGGACGTAGACGACAAATCGCTCTACGTGACCCGCATCTCGGCTGACTTCAATCTTGAAGGCAAACTGGCGGGCGCATGGCTGGCACAGGCGTCGCTTGGCAACTGTAAGATCGTCGAACTGCAGGGCACCACGGGCTCGGCTCCGGCGATTGAACGCAAAGGCGGCTTTGAAGCGGTTATCGACCAGTTCCCGGCGATGGAAATCGTTGCCACGCAATCGGGCGATTTCACCACTGAAGGCGGCAAGAAGGTGATGGAAGCCTTCATCAAATCGACCAACAACCTTGATGGCATCTGCGCTTCGTTTGCTCATAACGACAACATGCAAATGGGCGCCATTCAGGCGATGAAAGAAGCCGGCCTGAACCCGGGCAAAGACGTGCTCATGGTCTCGGTTGACTACGTGCCTGCGATGGAAAAAGCGCTGGCCGCTGGCGAAGCCAATGCTTCGGTCGAACTGCGCTCGGCTGTTGGCAAATTCATCTACCCGGTGGTGCTGGATTACCTCGAAAATCCGACCGAGCTGGATAAATGGATCGTGATCCCCTCGGATCTGCACGTTGCGAACTAAGCGCTGATCCTTGCGAAACAGGTTTCCGGCCTTTCGGGGCCGGAAACTGACAATGCAGACCAAATTTGCAGATAGGGGGCGGCAGAGAATGTCGCCTGACGGAAGGTTTTATGGCTATGCCATCAAGTGAATCCATGCAGCCGCTGGCCGAGCTCAGGAATATCCGCAAGGCATTTCCCGGGGTTGTGGCGCTCGACGATGTGAACCTCACGCTCTATCCGGGCGAGGTGCACGCGCTTCTGGGCGAAAACGGCGCGGGCAAATCGACGCTGATCAAGGTCATGACCGGCGCGCTGGGGCGCGATGCGGGCGACATTCTGATCGACGGGAAAGAGGTACATTTCTCGACCACCGGCGAAGCGCAGGCGGCCGGTATTTCGACGGTGTATCAGGAAGTTAACCTGATCCCAGCGATGTCGGTGGCGCAGAACTTGACGCTGGAACAGACCGGCAATCGCTGGGGGATCATTTCCTGGCGCAAGGCCCGCGAGCAGGCGCGCGAGAAACTGGCGCGGCTGGATCTGGATATTGATATTGAAAAAGCCGTGGGCAGCTATTCGGTGGCGATCCAGCAACTGGTCGCCATCGCGCGGTCGCTGGTTGATAACACCAAGGTGCTGGTGCTCGATGAGCCGACCGCGAGCCTTGACGCGAATGAAACTGCGGCGCTGTTCGAAATCGTGCGCGATCTGAAATCGCGCGGCATCGCGGTGGTGTTCATCACCCATTTCATTGATCAGGTCTTTGAGATCAGCGACCGGATCACCGTGCTGCGCAATGGCCGCAAGGTCGGCACTGCACCGATTGAAGATTTCACCCGGCAAAAGCTGATTTCGATGATGATCGGGCGCGAGCTGGACGAGGGCGAGCATCTGGTTGCCAGCTCTGGCGAAAGCGTCACCGGCGATGTGGTGCTGACGGCGAAAGGGGTCGGGCGCAAACGCACCCTGCATCCTTTCGATCTGGAGCTGCGCGCGGGGGAAGCCGTGGGGCTGGCGGGGCTGTTGGGCTCTGGCCGGACCGAGCTGACCAAGCTGCTATTCGGCGCGCTGAAACGCGATAGCGGATCGCTGGTGTTCGGCGGACATGAGGCGGCGAAAGCCTCGCCCCATAGTTCGCTTTTGAACGGCATGATGTTCTGCCCGGAAGACCGCAAGGCCGAAGGGCTGGTGGGCGAGCTGTCGATCCGCGAAAACATCGTGCTGTCGATGCAGGCCCGCCAAGGCTGGCTGCGGCGCTTGCCCTTTAGGGAACAACAGCGCGTCGCCGATGAGATGATCAAGGCGCTGGCGATTGCAACCCCGGATGCCGACCGCCCGGTGCGCACGCTTTCGGGTGGCAACCAGCAAAAGGTGGTCTTGGCGCGGGCGCTGGCCTGTGCGCCGAAAATCCTGCTGTTGGACGAGCCCACACGCGGCATTGATGTGGGCGCGCATGAAGAGATCCTGACCCTGATCCGCAAGCTTTGCACCGAAGGGCTGGCGCTGCTCGTCGCTTCCTCCGAGCTGGACGAGATCGTTGCCAGTTCCGACCGGGTTGCGGTGCTGCGGGACCGCCGGAAAGTCGGTGAACTCGGCGCAGATGAGCTTCGGCGCGACAGAATTATCGAGATGATTGCGAGAGAAGATGACACAGTCTGACACACCATCAACCCTGAGCCGCGTGCTGCAAAGCCGGGCCGTCTGGCCCTTGCTCGCGCTGGTTCTTATCTTTGCCGTCGATGCTATCGTCTCGCCGAATTTCTTCCAAATTCGCATCGTTGAGGGGCGGCTGTTCGGCAACGTAATTGATATTCTTTACCGCGCAGTGCCGACGGCACTGTTTGCCCTTGGCATGGCGGTGGTGATTGGCACGAAGGGGATCGACCTGTCGGTCGGCTCTATCGCTGCGATTTCGGGCGCGGTCATTGCCTGGCGTATTCAGGCCGGTGACCCGCATGGACTGATCCTGATCTGGGCACTTCTGGCCGCGTTGCTCTGCGGTGCCTGGAACGGCGCGTTGGTAGCGGTGCTGGGCATCCAGCCGATCATTGCAACGCTGATCCTGATGGTCTCTGGCCGCGGCATCGGCATGCTGATCAACTTGCTGTATGGTGGCACCGATCCCAGCTTTGAGAGCGCGCTGTTGCAGGGGCTTTCCACCGGGTCGATCTGGCTGATCCCAACCCGATTGATCCTCTTTGGCGTGATCTTCTTTGTGCTCTGGCTGGTTCTGCGGCGCACGGCACTTGGGCTGTTTGTCGAAGCCACCGGGGCCAATGCCACGGCGGCGCGGCTGGCCGGGATCAATGCCGGGCTGATCACCTTTGCCGCCTATCTGATTTCGGGCCTGATGTCGGGCTGGGCGAGCGTCATTCTGACCGCCGACACCCATACATCCGACCCGGTGACAGTGGCGCTGTATAGCGAGCTGGATGCCATCCTTGCGGTGGTGATCGGCGGCGGGTCGCTGGCTGGTGGGCGGATCTATCTGGGCATGACGGTGATCGGGGCGCTGGTGATCCAGGCGCTGACCACTTCAATCCTGATCTCTGGTCTTCCGCCGGAATATAACCTTGTTATCAAGGCGCTGGTGGTGCTGTTCGTGCTGGTTCTGCAGTCCGATAATGCCCGTCACAACGTCGTCACTACCATCCGGGGGCTCGTGCGATGAGTTTTCTCTTCAACAAGAAATACCTGCCGCTGATCGCAACCATTCTGGTGTTTCTGGCGATCTTCCTGATCGGCGGGATGAATTACAAAAACTTCCTGTCGACCCGGGTGCTGGGCAATGTGCTGGCTGATAACAGTTTCATCATCATTGCTGCCGTCGGGGCCACGTTTGTGATCCTTTCCGGCGGGATCGACCTGTCGATTGGTTCGATGATCGGCTTTGTCGGGGTCAGCATGGCGGTGCTGGACAGCATGGGCTGGAACCCGCTCGCCTCGGCGCTGCTGATGCTGGCTTTCGGCATCCTGTTCGGGATGTTTCAGGGCTATATGATCGACACGCTGAACATTCAGCCATTCATCATCACGCTGGCCGGGCTGTTCCTGTTACGCGGGGCCTGTTTCATGGTGACGGTGGATTCCGTGCCGATTGATCATGAGTGGGCCAGTGCCTATTCCTCGTTCAAAATCCATCTGCCGGGCAAAGGGCTGCTGCGCTCCTCGGCCATGGTGATGCTGGTGAGCTTGGTTGTCGGGATCTTTATCGCCCATTTCACCCGGTTCGGCACGGCGGTCTATGCGCTTGGCGGCGATAAGGAATCTGCGCGCCTGATGGGCGTGAATATCCGCCGGACAACGGTGGGCGTCTACGCGCTTGGCGGCTTCTATTCGGCCCTTGCGGGCGTCGTTTACGCGCTTTACACCAAGTCCGGCTATCCGCTGGCGGGCTCGACGCTGGAGCTTTCGGCCATCGCCTCGGTGGTGCTGGGCGGCACGCTTCTGACCGGCGGGGTGGGCATGGTTGCAGGCACTCTGTTTGGTGGCATGATCCTTGGCCTGATCTCGACCCTGATCATCTTTAACGGGTCGCTGAACAGCGCCTGGATCCTGATCAGCAGTGGTGCGCTTCTGTTCGCGTTTATCGTTTTGCACCGCTTCCTGGTGAGTTCGTTCAATCTGAAAGAAGGCAGCTGAGCTAAGGGTGCCGGAGGACCGGCGCCCGCTTATGCCTTCCCGCGAGACCTAAGAAAGGAAATATGATGATTGGCCTGAAGCCATTGAAATTCTGGTTTGTCTGCGGATCGCAGCACCTGTACGGACGCAAAGCACTGGCTGAAGTTGAAGAAAACGCGCGCAAGGTGGCCGAAGGGCTGGCTGCCGATGGCAATCTGGTGCTGCCGCTGCATTTCGCCGGTCTGGTGACGACCTCGGACGAGATCGTAGATGTGCTGAGCCGGGCGTCGAGTGATCCGGAATGCGCCGGTGTGATCGTCTGGATGCACACATTCTCGCCCGCGCAAATCTGGATCCGTGGGCTGAACCAGCTCACCAAGCCGCTTTTGCATCTGCATACCCAGCTGAATGCCGGGCTGCCCTGGGATGCGATCGACATGGATTACATGAACCTGCACCAGGCCGCCCATGGCGACCGTGAAGGCGGTTTCATGCACACCCGTATGCGCCTGGCGCGCAAGGTTGTGGTTGGCCATTGGTCAGATGCCGATGTTCAGGCGCGGATTGACTCCTGGATGCGGGCTGCACGGGCCTGGGCCGATTGGCAGGGCGCGCGCTTTGCCCGCTTTGGTGATAATATGCGTAATGTTGCCGTGACCGAAGGCGACAAGGTTGCCGCCCATATGAAATTCGGTTTCACCACCGATGGCTATGGCATCATGGATCTGCATGACGCGATGGAGATGGTCAGCGATGCCGATGTGGCGGCGCTGGTCGAGGAATACCTCGCAACCTATGACGTTGCTCCGGACCTGGCTCCGGGTGGCAACCGGCATGACCGTCTGGTTTATAACGCCAAGCAAGAGGCCGGGTTGGCAGCCTTCCTCAGCGAAGGCGGGTTCAAAGGCTTTACCGACACGTTTGAAGACCTGCACGGGCTCAGCCAGCTTCCCGGTCTGGCGCCGCAACGTCTGATGGCGAAAGGCTATGGCTTTGCCGGTGAAGGCGACTGGAAAACCCCGGCGCTGGTGCGTGCGATGAAGGTGATGGGTCACGGGCTGACCGGCGCGACCTCCTTCATGGAGGATTACACCTATAACATGACGGCCGATGGTGGTCAGGTTCTGGGTGCGCATATGCTGGAAATCTGTCCGAGCATTGCCGAAGGCAAAGTGAAGCTGGAAATCCACCCGCTGGGGATCGGCGGCAAGCAGGATCCGGTGCGCATGGTGTTCAAGTCCCGCAAAGGTGCGGCGCTGAATGCCTGCCTCGTCGATATGGGCAATCGCTTCCGGCTGATCGTCAACACGGCCGAGGCGGTGGATCATCCCGATCTGCCGAACCTGCCCGTGGCGCGGGCGGTCTGGGAACCGAAGCCGGACTTCAAAACCGCGCTTCAGGCCTGGATCCTTGCAGGCGGCGCGCATCACACCGGCTACAGCTACGATGTGACTCCGGAAATGCTGGAAGATTTCGCCACCATCGCCGGGATCGAAATGGCGCTGATCGACGAGAACACTCAGATCGACCGCTTCAAACAAGACCTGCGTAACAACGAGGTCTACTGGCATATCGCGGGTGGTATCCGGGCGTAAGGCCCCGGTTTATCCCCGAGAGCTCAGGTAATATCGAGCAGCCTATAGGGCCGCCTGTCGTAAAGATGGGCGGCTCCTTTTCTTTGGTGTGCCGGTCTGGCGCGGTGGCGCAGTAGGCACAAAAAAGGCCGGGCGATTGCCCGGCCTGCTTGTTTTCCGATCTGCCCGCGGCTTAGCCGCGACGACGACGACCGCTGGAGCGGCGGCCACCATCGGAGCCGGCAGGCTTGTTGAACGCGATCCAGGCAGCGCCGTTGGCATCGTTGTTCAAGAGCAGGTTGGCGGCGCGGATCGCCTCCATTTCCTTGCCGGTGGTGTATTTGGTCGAGCCCATGCCGAACATCTGCACAAAGGTTTCGTCATCCATGCCTTCCGGCAGGACGATCCCGGCAGCTTCCACGGCAGCGCGTTTCTCGGCAATCAGCGAAGCTTTCACCGGCAGGGCCAGCGGGTTCATGATCGCCGAGGTCATACCGGCGGCAGCGGCCATCGGCAGGAAGGCGTTGTTGACGCCGTGACGGTTCGGCAGGCCGAAGGAGATGTTGGAGGCACCACAGGTGGTGTTCACGCCCAGCTCGTCACGCAGACGACGCACCAGAGCAAACACCTGCTGACCGGCCGAGCCAACCGCGCCAATCGGCATGACCAGCGGGTCGACCACGATGTCATGCGCCGGGATGCCGTAATCGGCAGCGCGCTGCACGATTTTCTTGGCAACTTCAAAGCGCTCATCGGGGTCTTGCGAAATGCCGGTATCGTCGTTCGAGATCGCCACGACCGGCACGTTGTATTTCTTCACCAGCGGCAAAACGAATTCCAGGCGCTCTTCTTCGCCGGTCACCGAGTTCAGCAGCGGACGGCCTTCGGCGGCTTCCAGACCGGCTTCCAGAGCGGCGGGCACCGAGCTGTCGATGCAGAGCGGCGCATCGACCAGACCCTGCACGAGGTTCACGATGTCGCGCATCAGCGGCGGCTCGGTTTCGTTCGGGTTCGGGTTCGAGTTGTACACCACGCCTGCGTTGATATCGAGCACAGTGGCCCCGGCGGCAACCTGGTTGATCGCGTCGCGTTCGACGCTGCTGTAATCGCCGGCTTCCAGCTCGGCGGCCAGAATTTTACGGCCGGTCGGGTTGATACGTTCCCCGATCACGCAGAAGGGTTCATCGAACCCGATGGTGACGGTTTTCGTCTTGCTTTCAATAACGGTGCGGGTCATGCGGATACTCCTTTCAGGCGCTCCAGATAACCCGGAAGCGCGGTGTCTGTGAAATCAATGAGGCTGGCATCGGCGCCAGCGGTACGCAACGTCGCGTCGTCGAGCGACGAGCGAATTCCAATGGTGAAGGCCCCGGAGGCGTGTGCGGCACGAATGCCGGAGGGGCTGTCTTCAAAAGCGATAGAGTTCTCCGGGGTCACGCCCAGCTCCCGCATCGCCTCAAGATAGGGCTCGGGATCTGGCTTGCCGCGCACACATTCATCGCCGCAGATAATAACGCCAAAGGCGTTGCGCAGCCCGATGGCTTCCAGCATGGCTTCGGCATTCTGACGCGGCGCGTTGGTGACGACGGCCAGCGCCCAATCATTTGCCTGGGCCAGAGCGATCAGATCGGACAGACCAGGCATAGCGGGGTAGGGGCGCGGCAGGCGCTCGCGATAGCGGGCTTCTTTTTCAACGCCCAAAGCCACCGGATCGGGATGATCAGGCAGGAAGTCGGAAAAGATGTCGATGTTCAGCCGACCATGCACGCGAGTGTTGTAGAAGTCTTCTTCGACCTCAAGCCCGTGCTCACGCCAGATCTCGGCAAACACCGCCTCGTGGATCGGATCAGAGACCAGCATCGTGCCGTCGAGATCGAAAAGCAGCGCCGCGCGGCTCATGAGGCGCGGCCCCCGGTTTCGACCAGCTCTTTCAGCCGGGCGTCGTCATATTCGCTGTCGAGCAGTTTCGCCTGTTCGATGGCAACGGCCTCGTCTTCGCCGGAAACCTCAAAGCTTTCGCCGCGACGCCATTCGGTCAGATAGGAATCCGTGCCGATCAGCCCGGTTTTCATCGCTGCGCGGTCGATGGCCTTCTCAAACCGCTCCGGCAGCTGCACTTTTGCAGCCCGGCGGCCTTTGCCGACGATGACCTGTGCTGGGATGTCGCGCCAATAGACGATTGTGACGGTGCTCATGTGAATTCCCCTTTCGCCGGTGCTTAGCGTGCAACGTCGCGATTCCCAGCGCCGATTGCGGCAGCCCGGCAGCGGGAAGCGACGTCTTCAAGTCGCAGATAACCGGCGCAGGGCAGTGGGCCAAGGGGAAGGGCCTTGAAAAATGTTCATAATCCTGTTCTGCCCGGCGTTCGCGCGTCCTGTCTTATGTGAACAAAGCTTGCACGACGGGGCAGCGCAGACTACCTTTATGGTAACTAGAGTTGGAGGGCGTGAATATGGCGCCCAAGCGTCGCAATGGTGCGGGCGCGTTCCCGACAGCGGTAGAGCTACCCGCGCCGATAAAGCCGGATTCGGATTGTCTGTATGCAGCACTGGATCTTGGCACCAATAGTTGCCGGATGCTGATTGCCCAGCCGAATGGGGATCAGTTTCAGGTGGTGGATTCGTTTTCGAAATCCGTCGGGCTTGGCCAGGGGCTGGGCGGCACGGGGCGGCTGAGCCTTGCCTCGATGTCGCGCACCGTGCAGGCCCTGAAAATCTGCAAGCGAAAACTGCGTAAGCATGATGTCAGCCATATGCGGCTGGTGGCGACGGAAGCCTGTCGGCAGGCGGCCAATGCGCGTGATTTCATCCGCTATATCGAACGCGAGACCGGGTTGCGGCTTGAGATTATCAAGCCGGAAGAAGAGGCGATGTTGGCGGTGATCTCCTGCGCGCCGCTGGTGTCGCATCGCACCGAGCAATTGCTCGTCGTCGATATTGGCGGCGGGTCGACCGAGCTGGTCTGGATCGATCTGTCGGAAGTGGACCCGTCGGAGCGGCGCAATGCGATGATGCAGTTGCGCCCCGGGGTGAAAAAGGGCGGCGAAACCGGGTCGGCGGCGCGGGTGGTTGACTGGATTTCGGTGCCGCTCGGCGTGGCGACCCTGCGCGAGCAGTTTGACGATGTCGAAGACGATGCCGGGCGCTTTGCGCTGATGAGCTGGCATTTCGAAGAACAGCTTAGCGGGTTTTCCCCCTATCACCGCGAAACCAATCGCGAGGGTTTTCAGATCATAGGCACCTCGGGCACTGTGACCACACTGTTGCGGCGACCCATCTGGGGCTGAAGCGCTATGACCGCAACAAGGTTGACGGGCTGCGTATGACCTCGGACCAGATCGACAAGGTGATCCGGGGCTATCTGGCCGCCGGGCCGGAGGGGCGTCGTCGTGATCCGCGCATCGGTAAAGACCGGCAGGCGCTGATCATGTCGGGCGCGGCCATTTTGCAGGCACTGCTCAGGGTCTGGCCCACCGATCAGCTGTCTGTGGCTGACCGGGGGCTGCGCGAAGGCTTGCTATACTCGCAAATGTCCACCGATGGGGTTCTGGACGAAGAACAGGTCTAGGCGGGCAGACGGGCCAGAGCCTCGGGGCGGAAGCCTTTGATGATCAGCCACAGCGCCAAGGCCATTTCCTGAACCGCCAGCGGCAAGATCATCGGGATCGCAATGCCGGGATCAATATGGACATATTGCCCGATAATGCTGACCGAGAGCAGCGGCAGCGTTGAAAGCAGCCCCCAGCCGGAAATCACCCGGGGCAGCAGGCGCGAGGTCCAGAGTGCCCAGTTCAGCATCACCATGCCGGTGAGAAACACGATATTGTAGAACAGCCCGGTGGTGCTGGTCCACGGATCGCCGGCATTGATGGCGGTGATCATCAGCTCTAGCGAGCCGGTGTCTAGGTCAGGGGACGCAAGATGCGCTTCGGACATCGCGAGGATCAGCATCCGCTGCACTTCAATCGTTGCGAGCATGATCGCTTCGAACAGCCGGAAGGCCAGATAGCCGATTGCGATGACAGGGCTGACCCGGCGCAGAACCGGATAGAGTACGATGGCGATGAACGGGATTGCGAGAACGCAGAAAAACTCGATCAGCAGCCCTGTCACGATCTGCCCGCGGGCGGCGGCGGCCTTTTCCAGCACATTCGGCGGGGTTAGCCCCGGTCCGTAAAAGCTTTCGCCGAGAAACAGAAAGCCGGTGGCGATGACAAAGAAAATCCCGGCGGCAATCGCATGGGCGCGATAGGTTGGCTGCGTCGGCATGGGGGATCCTTCCTGACGTGCATTTGGTGCCAATTATTCGCGTTTCTTGGGCTTCAGACTAAACCGCTGTTGGACAGCGCGCCATAGCGGTATATTGGGGCCAGAAGAAATGAGGATGTTATGACCAAGAAAACCAGCGGTAGAGGCGAGCGTGACCTGAAAGTGAAGGTGAAAACCGCACGCGGGCGTAAGCTGAGCTCAAAACTCTGGCTGGAGCGGCAGCTTAATGATCCTTACGTGAAACGCGCCAAGACCGAGGGCTATCGCGGGCGCGCTGCGTTCAAGATCCTCGAGCTTGACGATAAGTTCCGCTTTCTCGTGCCCGGTGCGCGGGTGGTCGATCTGGGCTGTGCCCCGGGCGGCTGGTTGCAGGTCGCGGTGCAGCGGGTGAACGCTCTGGGCGAGAAATCCGGCAAGAAACAGGGCACGGTGCTGGGTGTCGATCTGCAAGAGGTCGAGCCGGTCCCCGGAGCCGTGGCGCATCAGCTCGATTTCATGGAAGACGGGGCCGATGACAAGGTCAAGGACTGGCTCGGCGGGCGAGCGGATGTGGTGATGAGCGATATGGCTGCGGCCAGCTCTGGCCATAAGCAAACCGACCACTTGCGCATCATCGCCTTGGGCGAGGCGGCGGCCTATCTGGCCTTTGACGTGCTGGAAGAGGGCGGAACTTTTGTAGCGAAAGTGTTGGCCGGTGGGGCTGAAGGCGATTTGCAAAAACTGCTGAAACAGAAGTTCACCAAGGTGGTGAATGTGAAACCCCCAGCGAGCCGGTCGGATTCATCGGAAAAATTCGTCGTCGCCACCGGATTTCGCGGCTAGAGCCAACCGCCCGTAACCCCCCGAATTCGGAGCGTTTGCCGCGAAACTGAGAGCCTCAGATTTCGGCTGGGGCGCCTTGTTATTAACCATATGTTGACTCGTGTCATGGCGCCTCGCGGCGGGTTCATGCAGAATCTTGCAATGCGTTATGCACCGACAGATGTGGCGATTCCCGTGCACGGCAGCGACAAGAGTTTGCCGGGGATGCTGATGGTGCCGCCGCGTGCGTTTGGTCTGGTGATTTTCGTTCATGGCAGTGGTTCGGGGCGGTTGACCCCCCGCAATGGCAAGACCGCCACCGGGTTGACGGATTCCGGGCTGGCGACGCTGCTGTTTGATCTTCTGACCGAGGATGAGCGCTGCGACGAGACCGTGCGCCCTGATCCGGTCATGCTGGCGAGGCGGGTTGGCGACGCGATCTCCTGGGCAAAATCGCAGCCGGAATGCAGCTGGCTCGAGATCGGGCTGTTCGGCTCTGATACAGGCGCTGCCGCCGCGATCATCGCCGCAGCGGATCACCCCGGCGATGTGTCGGTTCTGGTGTCACGCAGTGGCCGACCGGAGCTTGCCGGAGGGCGAGTGGCCGGTTTGCGCACGCCCTGTCTGATGATTGTCGGCGAAAATGACGACGCGGTGGTGGATTTCAATCGTCTGGCACAAAAGCAGATGATCTGCCCGAGTGAGCTTGCGGTGGTCCGTGGGGCCTCGCATCTGTTTGAAGAGCCCGGCGCGCTGGACGCCACCATCCGCCGCAGCGCCGACTGGTTTGTCGGCAATTTCGGCAGCGGCAGACGCGCCGAGCGGGCGTGATCTGAACTAGCGCAGCAGCACATAATAGCGAACCCGACAGCATAGCGCTGTGGGGGGGAGCCATATCCGTTAGGGGATAGTGGCGGAGAGACAGGGATTCGAACCCTGGGACCCCGTGAAGGGTCAACGGTTTTCGAGACCGCCCCGTTCGACCACTCCGGCACCTCTCCGCGGGGGTCTGTGGCGGCTGACATAATCTGGTGGGGCGGGCTGTGCAACCGGTTTTTTGCCGCTTGTGCCGGGATTTTGCGGATAGCCTTGCCGGGAGCCACGGCCGTGACTAGGTTTTAGCAGGCAGGATTATCTCAGGGAGCCGAAAATGCGTGGATTCAAGCAGGTTGCGGGCGCGGTTGCGCTGTCGCTAACGGGGCTCTGGGGCGGGTTTGCCCTTGCGGCGGAGCGAGCCGATTATCAGGAATTTCTGCAAGTGACCGGCTTTGATGTCGCGATCACCTCGATGCAGCAGGACGCCATGGCCGGGCCGGGCATCGCGGGCGACGCGCCCAATGCCTTTGGTGCGCAGTGGACGGCGCTGGCGCAAAAGGTGTTCGATCCCGATGAAATGCTCAGCCGCACCGTGGATATGATGGAGGCCATCCTGCCGGATGACCTGCTGAACTATGCGGTGGATTTCTATGCCTCCGATCTGGGGCAGCGGCTGGTTGAAGCGGAAAACAGCAGTCAGGGGCTGAGCACAGAAGAGCGTCAGGATGCGGGCAAACGCATTCTGGATGAGCTGGCTGAGAGCAATCCCGACCGGATCGCCGATTATCAGGCGATGATGGATGCCATCGGCGGCGTGGATGCCACCCTGCGCGCGGTCAGCGAAGTGCAGGTGCGTTATCTGATGGCCGCTGCCGGGGCCGGGGCGATTGAGCTGGGCCTGTCAGAGCCGGAACTGCGTGAGATCATCGCCCAACAGGCGCCCGAATTGCGCAAATACATGACCGAAGCATCGCTGGTCGGGGCTGCCTTTACCTATCGCGATATGACTGACGAGGATGTCGCGGCCTATCGCGCTACGCTGGAAGACGAGCGTATGGGGCATGTCTATGAGATTCTGAACGGAATTCAGTATGAGGTGATGGCGGAGCGCTACGAAGAGCTGGCCGCTGGTTTGACCGATCTGTCGCCGCAGCAGGATCTGTAAGCGGGCAGGGGCGGCGCGCCTGCGAAACCCCTTGACTTTAAGGCCGTTCCCCTTGATAAGCCGGGCTTCCGGTGGGGGAACTCGCCGGTTTTTACATGCAATATCGCTCATAGGGGCGCGCTGTTCGAGGTGGCAATCGCCGCAACACTGACCAGAGGTCGGGGCCGTAGAACGCGAAAAGATGAAGGAAGATCATATGTTTGCGGTCCTCAAGACCGGCGGCAAGCAATACAAAGTCCAAGCGGGCGACGTGCTTCGCGTGGAAAAAATTGCAGCCAATGCTGGTGACAAAGTTCAGTTCAACGAGATTCTCATGGTCGGCGGCACCGTGGGCACCCCCTTCGTGGAAGGCGCGGGCGTCCAGGCCGAAGTGATCGACCAGATCAAAGGCGAGAAAGTCATCCACTTCGTGAAACGTCGTCGGAAGCACTCGTCGAAGCGAACCAAAGGCCATCGTCAGCAGCTCACCCTGCTGCGCGTGACCGACGTGCTGGAAAAAGGCGCCGACAAATCCGGCGTGATGGCCGCGATCGGCGCTGGCTCGGCTACGGCTCCGGCCGCTGCCCCCGCTGCCAAACCGGCGAAAAAAGCTGCGGCCCCGAAAGCCGAAGCCGCTCCGGCGGCGGGCGCTGACGACCTGACCGCAATCACCGGTGTCGGCCCTGCCGCCGCCAAGAAACTGGCCGAAGCTGGCATCACCACCTACGCGCAGCTCGCTGCGGTTGACGTCGAAAGCTTCGACGCGGTGAAAGTGAAGCCCGAATGGGTTGAACAAGCCAAAGATCTGGCCAAGTAAGACGAACAAGGAGAGAGCGATATGGCACACAAGAAAGCAGGCGGTAGCTCCCGCAACGGCCGCGACTCTGCTGGTCGTCGCCTTGGTGTGAAAAAATACGGTGGCGAAGCCGTGATCCCGGGCAACATCATCATCCGTCAGCGCGGCACGAAAATGTGGCCGGGCGAAGGCGTTGGCATGGGCAAAGACCACACGATCTTTGCGACCGTCGAAGGCAAGGTGACTTTTGCAAAAGGTCTTAAAGGCCGCACCTTCATTTCGGTCATGCCGGTAGCGGAGGCCGCAGAATAAGCCGAACCCACGGCACGTGAAACATCGAGGGGGTCGGCTGCGAAGCCGGCCCTCTTTCTTTTTGGTTATGGCCCTTCGGGGCGGAACGAGTGTCACATTCATCGGCTTTATGCGGGGAGGCTGGCCCAAGGGCCGGGCATGAAAGCTGAGTGAGAGAGCAGAGGTTGGAGGAATAAAGTGTTGATGATGCAGGAAACCATCGGTGAGCAGCGGGTGATCGAGGCAGATCGCTTTGTGCTGCGTCCCATCGAGATGTCCGATGCCGGGCTGTTGTCGCTTTATGTCGGCGACAAGCGCGTGGCCGAAGGCACCCGTTCGATCCCGCACCCTCTCGTGCCGGGGGTGGTCGAGGGCTATATCGCCCGCGCATCGGCCCCTGATCGGATGGAAGATGTCTGGGTGATGGATGGCTCGCAGGGCGAACCGGCGGCGCGTGGGCATGAGGTGCTGGGCGTTATCAGCCTCACCCATATGGATCGCAACCAGAGCCAGCTTGGCTATTGGGTGGCGCCTGCCTTCTGGAATACCGGGCTGGCCTCGGAAGCCGTGCGCGCGATGGTCGAAGCCCGGCGATGCCGAGGCGCATTCGATTGCACGCAGCGCCAACGTGCCGACCTGGACCTATATTCGGAAGATGGGCTGAGCCATGACTGCGGGCGTCACCCTCATAACTGAGCGGCTGACGCTGCGCCGGCTCAGCGATGCTGACATTCCCGCCATTGTGGCCGGGATCAATGACTATGACGTGTCGAAATGGCTCACCGTGGTGCCGTACCCCTATAGCGAGGCCGATGCGCGGGAGTTTTTGGGTTTTCTCGACACCGGCCCGGCGCTGGAAGGCTTTGGCATTCATGCCCCCGAAGGCTTGGTGGGCGTGGTCGGTATTGGCAAATCGCTCGGCTATTGGCTGGCCCGGACGGCCCATGGCAAAGGCTATATGACCGAAGCCGCCGGGGCGTTGGTGGGGCATTACTTCGAGACGACTGACGCGACGCGGTTGCAGTCGGGCTATTTCGCGGGC
>JARRIY010000042.1:0-15570 GCA_037379985.1 Maritimibacter sp. | reverse complement strand
CCGATCAGAGCCTCTGCTGCCACCTCCAGTTTATCCCGGTGACGCCCATTCAGAATGACTTTTGCCCCGGCTTCCGCCAGCCCGATGGCCAGTGAAAGCCCGATGCCTTGTGATGAGCCAGTGATCAGGGCGGTTTTTCCGGCAAGATCAAAAAGCGGATGTGACATTGGGGCCTCCTCCTCAGCCGGATCAAAGGTGGCGCTGTTGCGGACGCAATGCAAGCGGCCCTTTTCACCGGTCGGGCCTGAGTCGGGTCAATGGTCCAAACCCCGGTCGCCCCGCCGCCAAGCCGTTACAACAGCATGTCTTTTGCGGAAGATGCCTGCCTGAAGGGTGCGACATTTCAGCTCCGTTTAAGAACAATAATCATTCTGATTTTGAGGAAGCGTGATTCGTTTTCACCAGAACGATCATAGGAAGTGATCTAGAATTAGAATTGATCTAGCTCAATGAATCGCATCAAGGCGCGATGTTCAGGTCCGCTCATCCAGATGGAGGACCCTATGAAACGTTTCGCAATCGCTATGCTGGCAAGCACGGCAATCGCTTCGCCCGCGCTGGCAGATGAGTTGATGGATTCAGCCATTGAGCTGTTCAAACCTCTGCCCTCGACGGTACCTGCAGTGAATGACAACCCGATCACAGAGGCCAAGATCGACCTTGGTAAGGCGCTGTTTTTCGATCCGCGCCTGTCGGCCTCCGGCGTGCTGTCCTGCTATACCTGCCACAACCTGACCACCGGCGGGGATGACAACCAGGAAACCTCGACCGGGCATGGCTGGCAGAAAGGTCCACGCAACGCGCCCACCGTGCTGAACGCGGTGTTCAATGACGCACAATTCTGGGATGGCCGCGCGCCTGACCTTGCCGCGCAGGCGAAAGGCCCGGTGCAGGCTGGTGTGGAAATGGCCAACACGCCCGATCAGGTGGTGAAAACCCTGAACTCGATGCCCGGCTATGTGTCGATGTTCGAAACCGCCTTTGACGCCCCGGATTCCGTCAGCTTCGACAATATGGCCAAGGCCATCGAAGCCTTTGAAGCCACGCTGCTGACCCCGGCCCCGTTTGATGCCTATCTGAACGGCGATGACACCGCGCTGAGCGCGGAACAGAAAGCCGGGCTTGGGCTGTTTATCGACAAGGGCTGTGTGACCTGCCACAACGGCGTCAATGTGGGTGGAAATGGGTACTATCCCTTTGGTCTGATTGAAAAACCGGGCGCAAGCATCCTGCCGGAAGGCGATAAAGGTCGCTTTGCTGTGACCGATACCGTCAGCGATGAATATGTGTTCCGTGCCGGACCGCTGCGCAATATAGCCCTGACGGCCCCCTATTTCCATTCCGGCAAGGTCTGGGATCTGAAAGTCGCGGTTGAGATCATGGCGGAAAGCCAGCTGGGCGAAGAGCTGAGCGATACCGAATCCACGCAGATCGTGGCCTTCCTCGACTCGCTGACCGGTCATATGCCGACGATCACAACGCCGGTCCTGCCGCCGGAAACGGCCGATACCCCGCGCCCGTCGCTGGACATCAAATAACAGGCAAAACTTACGAGTCTCGTCCCCGGGGCCGACCTTTTGGGTTGGCCCCGATTTATTATGGGCAGGATCAGCTTACCAGGCGCAAGGCGGCACCCCGTGTTTCCCGAGCTGTTACTTATGCATCCGAAAAGCTTCCACCGCCTGATTGACGCCTTCTGAGGCGCGCGAGGTGGGATAGGGGCCAAGCGTTGTTTTCCCGACATTATAGGTAATCCGGGGGCTTCCACCGCTATCGCGCATCACAACGGTCACATCGACGCCCTTAGCCTGAAATGCATAGGTCAGGGTCGATTTCAGCTCCTGTTGGGCTGCCGGTGAAATCGAGGAATCCATCCCGTCGACCACGGCGATGATCTGAACGCCCGGACCGATGCCAGCATATGTCTGCAAGGCTTCAACGGTAATGCCAAGCGGGCGCAGATTCGGGTCTTTGGTATAATAGAACCAGCCAAGCGCGATGAGCGATGGCGTGGAGATCGCCATAATAACCAGAGCAAGGTAGCGCACATTACTTTCGTGCGCATGATCATTGCGTTGATTCATTGTGACAAGGCCCTATCAACTTACTTCAGTCAGGATAGGGCCTAATACCTTCGGATTAGTAAATCCGGATCAGACGCTTAAGCGCGCACCAGCTTTTCATAGGCATCTGAAATCTCGCGGGTCAGCGCGCCGACTTCAAAGCTGTAAGGCCCGATCTCGCCCACCGGAGTGACTTCGGCGGCGGTGCCGGTCAGCCAGCATTGCTCAAAGCCTTCCATCTCTTCCGGCATGATATGGCGCTCATGCACGGTGATGCCGCGCTCTTTCAGCATGTCGATAACAGTGCGGCGGGTGATGCCATTCAGGAAGCTATCGGCCAGCGGGGTATGTACCTCGCCGTCTTTCACGAAAAAGATATTCGCGCCGGTCGCTTCGGCCACATAGCCGCGATAATCCATGAACAGCGCATCCGAGCAACCTTTGGCTTCGGCGGCGTGTTTCGACATGGTGCAGATCATGTAAAGCCCGGCAGCTTTGGCAGCGGTCGGAATGGTTTCCGGGCTCGGGCGTTTCCATTTCGAAATGTCGAGCTTGGCGCCCTTCATCTTGGCGTCGCCGTAATAGTTGCCCCATTCCCAGGCCGCCACGGCCAGACGCACCCGATTGCGCGCCGCCGACACACCCATGTCTTCACCCGCTCCCCGGAAAGCGATGGCGCGCACATAGGCGTCGGTCCAGCCATTGGCCTCAAGCACCGCGTATTTCGCAGCTTCGATCTCGTCGACCGAATAGGGGATCGGCATATCCAGCAGTTCGCCCGATTTCAGCAGCCGCTCGGAATGCTCACGCGATTTGAAGATGGTGCCATTATAGCAGCGCTCGCCTTCGAATACTGACGAGGCATAATGCATGGCATGGGTCAGAATATGCACATTGGCGTCGCGCCATTCTACCAGCTGACCATCGAACCAGATTTTGCCATCGCGATCATCATAGGCACCAGCCATTGCAATTCTCCTTCCCAGACCTTTCGGATTTCCACTTATTGCGCTAGTTAGGTCCGAACCGGACATAATGTTGCGTGAAATCCGGAATTCGCTATCAGTTGAGTCTTGGATAGTCAACAAGGCTGACATAAAACGGGATCTGAAACATTTTCCGTGAACAGAAGGGGGCATTGATGAGTGACCAGCTAAGCCCGGGCCGGCCCCCGTTGCTGTTTCTGACAGATGAGGAATTGCGCAAGGGCATCGAGGCGATGTTCTTTGCATATCGCGGGTTTACCGCCGATCCCGACCGGATACTTGATCAGCATGGCTATGGCCGCGCGCATCACCGGGCGCTGCATTTCATTCATCGCAGTCCGGGCACGACGGTGAATAATCTGCTGTCGATCCTTGGGGTCACCAAGCAATCGCTGAACCGGGTGCTGCGCACGCTGATTGATGAGGGGCTGGTGGAGGCCCGAGTCGGCACCCGCGACAAGCGCGAACGGCATCTGTTTCTGACCGCCTCCGGCAACGTGCTGGAACAGGAGCTTGCCGAAGCCCAGCGCACGCGGATGCGAGCCGCCTATCGCGAAGCCGGGCCGGAAGCGGTGCGCGGGTTTCGCACCGTGCTGGAAGCGATGATGGATCCTGAGATGCGACACCATTTTGGCTTGCTGAAAGATCCTGAGTCATGAGCGATCCGAGCGCCGCCCATCTTCTGGTTATCGATGGCGATGAACGTCTGCGCGATCTGCTCAAGCAATATCTGCGCAAGAAGGGGTTTCTGGTCAGCCTGGCCCGCGATGGCGATCATGCCCGCCATTTGCTGACCGGGTTGGATTTCGATCTGGTCATTCTTGATGCTGCGCTGCCATTGGCCAAGGCTCTGTGCAATGAGGTGACCTGCCCGGTACTGGTGCTGACCAGTGCCACCACCCAGCCGATCGGAGCAAAAGACTGGATGGAGAAACCGTTTGAACCTGCCGCGCTCTGCGCCCGGATCAACAACCTGCTGGATCGCCGCCCGGCGCCGATTCCCACCGGCCCGAAGCTTATTACCATGGGCGATCTCAGCTTTAACACAGATACCGGTTTGCTGAGCCATCAGGGCGAGCCGGTGCGCCTGACCCGCACCGAAGTGCAGCTTCTGCGTATCTTTGCCGAGCATCAGGGCGAAGCTGTCGGACGGGGCGAATTGGTCGCCCGGCTGGGGCGTGAAGGGCTGGCCGCCAAGGCCCGCGCGGTGGATGTGCAAATCACCCGGCTGCGGCGCAAGCTGGAGGCCGATCCCAAAAATCCGCGTTATCTGCAAACCGTGCGCGGAGCGGGCTATATGCTGGTGAGTGATCAGGGCTGACCCCTACCCCTAGATGGGAATGGGAACATATCAGACAATTTGGCCTTGGAACCCGCGCGCAAAAGGCTCATCCTGCCCGCATGACGACTGCCTATTTCTCCCATCCCGATTGCCTTGATCATGTCACCCCGGACGGCCACCCCGAACAGGTTGCCCGGCTGAAAGCGATTGAGGCGACGCTAAGCGCGCCCGGTTTTGCCGCGCTGAATCGGCGGATGGCACCGCTGGGCGCAGAAGAGGCGATCCGGCGCGCGCATCCATCGGTGCAGATCAACCGCATCCGCGAGGCCATCCCGGAAAGCGGGATCGCCCAGATCGAGGCCGATACCTGGGCCTCGCCCGGATCGTGGCAGGCCGCGATGCGCGCGGTTGGCGGCATGACGGCGGCGATTGATGCGGTGCTGGCAGGCGAGGTGGCAAACGCCTTTGTCGGCGCCCGCCCGCCAGGCCACCATGCCGAACGCGCCAAGGCAATGGGGTTCTGCCTGTTTTCCAATATCGCCATCGGTGCCATGCATGCGCTTGAGGTGCATGGGCTCAGCCGTGTCGCGATCCTCGATTTCGATGTGCATCACGGCAATGGCACCCAGAATGTGCTGTGGAATGAAAGCCGCATTCATTTCGCCTCAAGCCACCAGATGCCGCTTTACCCCGGCACCGGCGCGCCGCATGAACGTGGCGCTTATCTGCAAGTGATGAACGTGGCACTGGATCCGGGTACCGGCGGCGAAGAGATGCGCGCGGCATGGGGCGACAAAATCCTGCCCTGGATGCGGGAATGGGAGCCGGAGCTGGTGCTGGTCTCGGCCGGGTTTGACGCCCATCGCGCCGATCCGCTAGCCGGTTTGTACTGGGAAACCGAAGATTTCGGCTGGTTGACCCACCGAATTTGCGATCTTGCCGAAGATTGCTGCGATGGCCGGGTGGTCTCGACACTTGAGGGCGGATATGATCTTGAGGCGCTGGCCGAAAGCGTCGGCCAGCATGTTGAAGTCCTGATGGAGCGCGGATCATGAGCGATAAGCCGGTCGAGGAAATGAGCTTCGAAGAAGCGATGGCGGAACTGGAAGCCGTGGTTGGCCAGCTTGAACGTGGCGATGTGGCGCTGGACGCGTCGATCAAGCTTTATGAACGCGGGGCCGCCCTGAAAGCGCGCTGCGAAGTCAAGCTGAAGGAAGCCGAAGAAAAAGTGGCCGCAATCACGCTGGATGCCGATGGCAAACCCACTGGCGCCACCCCGGTTGAAGGGCTCTGAATGTTCGCCGCCCGCCTTGCCGAAACCTCGGCGATTGCCCGTAAATGCCTAATTGATGCCCTGCCCGCGACCGGACCGCTGGCTGAACCGATGCGCTATGCCGTTGCAGGCGGCAAGGGATTGCGTGGTTTTCTGGTGCTGGAAGGCGCGCGCATGTTGGGCGTCGGCGAAGACGTTGCCTGTTATCCTGCCGCCGCTGTGGAAGCGATCCATGCCTATTCGCTGGTGCATGACGATATGCCCGCGATGGATGATGACGACCTGCGCCGTGGGCAGCCGACCGTGCACAAGAAATGGGATGAGGCCACCGCCATTCTGGTGGGCGACGCGCTGCAATCCACCGCCTTCGAACTGATCACAGATAAGCGTGCGGGCCCGCCCGGCGCGCAGCTTGTGCTGGCCCGGACCTTGGCCGAAGCCGCCGGAGCCAAAGGCATGGTTCTGGGTCAGGCACTTGATATTGCAGCAGAAACCGCTGACACCCCACTGACGCTTGATCAGATCATCGCGTTGCAGGCAGGCAAGACCGGGGCGCTGATCCGCTGGTCGGCCGCTGCCGGGGCACGCCTTGCTGGCAAGGATCCCGCCCCCCTGACCCGCTATGGCGAAGCCTTGGGGCTGGCCTTTCAAATCGCCGATGATGTGCTCGATGTGGAAGGTGACGAGGAAACCGTGGGCAAAGCCGTGGGCAAGGATGCTGATGCCGGCAAGGCAACATTTGTATCGCTGCTCGGGCTTGAGGTGGCAAAAAACCGCGCAGCAGAACTTGTAGATGAAGCCTGCGAAGCGCTTTCTCCCTATGGTAAGGATGCCGAGACCTTGCGAGAAGCGGCCCGTTTTGTCATTACACGTAGTGCATAACCTGCGTATCAGAGATATTTATGTCCAATCATCCCGACACCCCGCTTCTTGACCGCATTCATTCGCCTGCCGATATGAAATCGCTTTCGCTGGCCGAACTGCGCCAACTGGCAGATGAACTCCGAGATGAAACCATCAGCGCCGTGTCGGAAACCGGGGGCCATCTGGGTGCCGGTCTGGGCGTGGTCGAGCTCACGGTCGCGCTGCACCATGTTTTTGATACCCCGCGCGATCGGCTGATCTTTGATGTTGGTCATCAGGTTTACC
Organism: Maritimibacter sp.; assembly: GCA_037379985.1. Lineage (GTDB taxonomy): Bacteria > Pseudomonadota > Alphaproteobacteria > Rhodobacterales > Rhodobacteraceae > Sinisalibacter. The sequence goes on along the minus strand of JARRIY010000042.1, from coordinate 8,817 downwards.
CGCATAAAATTCTGACCGGGCGGCGTGATCGTATCCGTACCTTGCGCCAGAAAGGCGGGCTGTCGGGCTTCACCAAACGCAGCGAAAGCCCCTATGACCCGTTTGGGGCGGGCCATAGCTCGACCTCAATTTCTGCAGCTCTCGGCTTTGCCATGGCGCGCGAGCTGGGTGGCAATGCCGATCCGGCCCCGGGCGATGCCATTGCGGTGATCGGCGACGGCTCGATGAGCGCAGGCATGGCCTTTGAGGCGATGAACAATGCCGGGCATCTGGGCAAACGCATGTTCGTCATTCTCAATGACAACGAAATGTCGATTGCTCCGCCGGTGGGCGCGCTGTCGAATTATCTGAGCCGCCTTTACGAAGCCGAGCCGTTTCAGGAGCTGAAAGCAGCGGCCAAGGGCGCTGTCAGCCTGCTGCCCCCGCCGTTTCAGGAAGGCGCGCGCCGGGCCAAGGAAATGCTCAAGGGCATGGCCGTGGGCGGCACGATGTTCGAAGAGCTGGGCTTTTCCTATGTCGGCCCGATTGATGGGCACGATATGGAGCATCTTGTCGGCGTGCTGCGCACTGTGCACGAACGTGCCACCGGCCCGGTACTGATCCACGCGATCACCAAAAAGGGCAAAGGCTACGCTCCTGCCGAAAATGCCAGTGACAAGGGCCATGCCACGGGCAAGTTCGATGTGCTCACCGGCAAACAGCACAAGAAAGCGTCAAATGCGCCGAGCTATACCTCGGTCTTTGGCGAGACCCTGCTGAGCCTTGCCGAACAGGATGACAAAGTCACCGCGATCACCGCCGCGATGCCTGATGGCACCGGGGTCAAGATGATGGCGGATCGCTATCCGAGCCGGGTATTTGATGTGGGCATCGCTGAGCAGCATGCGGTCACCTTTTCTGCCGCGCTGGCGGCTGGCGGGCTGAAACCCTTCTGCGCGCTTTACTCCACCTTCCTGCAACGCGGCTATGATCAGATCGTGCACGATGTGGCGATCCAGCATCTGCCGGTGCGTTTCATGATTGACCGCGCCGGGCTTGTCGGACAGGACGGCGCCACCCATGCAGGCAGTTTTGATCTGTCATTCCTGTGCAACCTGCCGGGTTTCGTGGTCATGGCCCCCTCAGACGAAGCCGAGCTGATGCATATGATCGCCACCGCCCATGCGATTGACGATGCGCCCTCGGCGGTGCGCTATCCGCGTGGCGAAGGGGTTGGGATCGAGATGCCCGATCTGCCGCAGGTGCTGGAAATCGGCAAAGGCCGGATCGTACAGGAAGGTGCCAGGGTCGCGCTTCTGGCGCTCGGTACAAGGCTGGATCACGCGATGAAGGCCGCTGAAAAGCTCGCCCAGCGCGGGATCACCCCCACCGTGGCTGACGCCCGTTTTGCCAAGCCGCTGGATGAGGCAATGATCCTCGATCTTGCTCAGAACCACGAAGTGCTGATCACCATCGAGGAAGGCGCGATTGGCGGCTTCGGCAGCCATGTGGCGCAGCTTCTCGCCGAAAACGGCGTGTTCGACACGGGTTTGAAATACCGGTCAATGGTGCTGCCCGATTCGTTTATCGACCATGCCAGCCCGGACGAGATGTATGCGGATGCCCAACTCACCGCGGCGGACATCGAAGCAAAAACACTCGAAGCCCTCGGAATTGCCGAAATTGCAGCGAAACGGGCCTGATTTCGCCATAAGCTGAAACTCAGTTGCAACAGTTATCCCCAGCGTGAATGGAAATTTACGCTGTTTCTGGACTCGTAAACCCGCCGGTTTAAGTATCAGGCATCAAAATAATAAGCCTAGGGTGAACCCAAATGAAAAAACTCGTTCTCGGCGCCGCCTTTGCGCTCGCTGCGAGTTCGGCCATGGCCGGGTCGCTTGCCGATCCGATCGTTGAGCCGGAAATCATCGTTGAACAAGCCGCAACCTCGTCGGTCAACCAGCACTTTCTGCCGCCACTGTTTTTCGTGCTGATCGTCGCTGGCGCTATTGCGCTTGGCTGAATGAAAGCTGCACATAGCGGTTTGATGATGGGGCGCCCTTGGGCGCCCTATTCTCTTTCCGCCTTCAGAAGCGCCGCCAGACCTTCACGATAGCTGGGGTAGATTAGCTTCACCCCAAGCCGGGATTTGATCCGGTCATTTCGCACCCGTTTCGATTCCGCATAAAAGCTGCGCGCCATCGGGGTCATTTCAGCCGTGGCAAAATCCTCTTCAGGCGGTAGCTCCGCACCGATCAGCCGCGCGGCATGGGCCAGCACATCCTGCGGCGGCGCGGCCTCGTCATCACAAGTGTTATATATAATGCCCGGGTCCGGATGGGCGATGGAAGCCATGAGCACCTGCGCGATGTCTTCCACATGAATGCGCGAAAACACCTGATCGGGTTTCACGATCCGCCGGGCCGCGCCGCGCCGCACCTTGGTGAAAGGTCCGCGCCCCGGCCCGTAGATGCCAGCGAGCCGAAAGATATGAAGCGGCAGCCCGGTTTCAGCGGCGAGCTCTTGCCATTGGCTTTCGGCCAGCACCCTCTGGTGCCCGCGCCGGGTCGAGGGGGCAAGCGGCGTGTCTTCATCCACCCAACCGCCCTGATGATCACCATAAACCCCGGTGGTCGACAGATAACCCACCCATTTATACTGCCCCGCCCGCGCGGCAATTTCATCGCGCAACCGGGCAAGCACCGGATCGCCCGCATCATCGGGCGCGGTGGAAATCAGGATATGGCTTGCCGCATCGAGTGCTGCCGTCAGATCACTGCCCGGCCAAAGATGCGCCTCAACGCCTTCGCCCCGGATCTCATCCAGCTTATCCGCATCCCGCGTGGTGCCGATCACGCGCCAGCCCTGCGCCATAAGTTGCCGCCCCAGCACCCGCGCCGAATAGCCGTGACCAAAAGAAAGAAGTGTTTCTGTCATATGCGTATCTTGCTGACGAGCTATGCCGATGCAAGGGGTTGCACTCCCTGCGACTTTCACCACTATTGATACATGGAACATACAGCATTCAAATCATGGCCCGAAGCCGCCCCGCAGCTTGTTGCAGTGGCCGCTGGGCGGACGCCTGCCGATACGATTATTCGTGGCGGCAAGCTCGTAAACGTTCAGACCCGCGAAATTCTTGATGGCTGGGAAGTGGCGATCATCGAAGGCCGCTTTGCCTATGTCGGCCCCGATGCCAGCCATTGCATCGGCGAAGCAACCGAGGTGATCGAGGCCGACGGGCGCTATATCATCCCGGGGCTTTGCGACGCGCATATGCATATCGAAAGCGGCATGCTGACCCCCGCCGAATTTGCCCGCGCCGTTACCCCGCATGGAACCACCAGCATGTTTGTCGATCCGCATGAGATCGCCAATGTGCTGGGGCTGGAAGGCGTGCGGCTGATGCATGACGAGGCGATGATGCAGCCGGTGAACATCTTCACCCAGATGCCTTCCTGCGCGCCGTCAGCCCCGGGGCTGGAAACCACCGGCTATGAGATCAGCGCCGAGGATGTGGCCGAAGCGATGACCTGGCCGGGCATTGTTGGCCTTGGCGAAATGATGAATTTCCCCGGGGTGATCGCGGCGGATCCGCAGATGCTGGCCGAGATTGCCGCCACCCAGAATGCGGGCAAGACCGTGGGTGGGCATTACGCCAGCCCCGACCTTGGCCCGAATTTTCACGCCTATGTGGCAGGTGGCCCGGCGGATGATCACGAAGGCACCTGCGAGGCCGACGCGATTGCGCGGGTGCGTCAGGGCATGAAAAGCATGATGCGGCTGGGCAGCGCCTGGTATGATGTCGAAACCCAGATTACCGCCGTCACCGAAAAGGGGCTGGACCCGCGCAATTTCATCCTGTGCACCGATGATTGCCATTCCGGAACGCTGGTGAACGATGGCCATATGAACCGCGTGGTGCGTCACGCGATTGCCTGCGGGGCCGAGCCTCTGGTGGCCCTGCAAATGGCGACGATCAACACTGCGACGCATTTCCATCTGGAACGCGAGCTGGGTTCAATTGCGCCGGGGCGGCGAGCGGATGTGATCCTGACCTCGGACCTCACCACCCTGCCCGTCGAGCTGGTGATCGCGCGTGGTGTCGTGGTGGCGCGTGACGGCGAGATCCTTGCCGACACCCCGCATCTGGACTGGCCCGCCCATGCCCGCAACACCGTGCATCTGGGCAAAGAGCTTGCGGCGGCGGATTTTGAAATCCATGCGCCGGAGGGCGCAAATTCTGTGACAGCCAAGGTGATCGGGGTGATTGAAAATCAAGCCCCGACCAAGGCGCTGACCGCCGATCTGCCTGTGATCGAGACTATTGTGCAGACCGATGAAGCCAATGACGTGGCGCAGATTGCGCTGGTGGAACGCCATCGTGGCACCGGCGGCGTGACCAACGGCTTTGTCTCTGGCTTCGGCTATAAAGGCAAAATGGCCATTGCCTCGACCGTGGCGCATGACAGCCATCATATGATCGTGGTCGGCACCTCGCGCGAAGATATGGCGCTGGCGGCCAACCGGCTGGGCGAAGTTGGTGGCGGCATCACGGTGTTCCGCAATGGCAAAGAGGAAGCTTTGGTTGAGCTGCCCGTGGCCGGGCTGATGAGCCAGGAACATGCCAGCGAGGTGGCGAAGAAAGCCGACCGCATGGTCGAAGCCATGGCCGAAGCTGGATGTACGCTCAACAATGCCTATATGCAGCATTCGCTTCTGGCACTGGTGGTGATCCCAGAGCTGCGCATCTCTGACCTTGGCCTTGTCGATGTGACCAAATTCGAAATTACCGATCTGTTTGAGGAGGTCTGATGACCCCGAGTTCCCTGACGCTACCTGTCGTCACCCCGATTATCCCGGAGCCTGAAAGCTTCACCGATCCCGCCGCCGCCGTGGCGCGGCTGGAAGAGTTGTATGAAACTGCCTGTGAATTTCTGAGTTCCAAGTTTTCGGCCACTGCCAAAGCCGGCACCATGCCGGACAGCCGTTATCGCGCCTATTATCCGGAAATCCGGATGCGCACGACATCGCACGCCCAGGCCGATACGCGGCTTAGCTTTGGCTATGTTGCGGGGCCGGGCACCTATTCCACCACGGTCACGCGGCCCGACCTGTTTCGCTCTTATCTCACCCAGCAGATCGCGCTTTTGATCGAGCATCATAATGTGCCGATCTCGATCGGGCTCAGCTCGACCCCGATCCCGATTCATTTTGCCGTGGCCGGGCGCGAAATCACCGTGCCGCAGGAAGGCGCGATGTCCTTTCCGATGCGCGATGTGTTCGATGTGCCGGATCTGACCACGACACATGACGATATTGCCAACGGGTTGGGCTATATAAACGAAGACGGATCAGAACCGCTGGCGCCCTTCACCGCCCAGCGCGTTGATTATTCGCTCGCCCGGCTGTCGCATTACACCGCGACCGATCCCGTGCATTTCCAGAACCATGTGCTGTTCACCAACTACCAGTTCTATGTGGAAGAGTTTGAAGCCTATGCCCGCAAGGTGCTGGGCGACGAAAAGAGCGGCTATACCGAATTTGTAACCCCGGGGAATGTGAGCATCACCACCCCCGATGGTGAAATTCCGGTTCTGCCGAAGCTACCGCAAATGCCGACCTATCACCTGAAACGGGCCGATGGCAGCGGGGTGACGCTGGTCAATATCGGCGTTGGACCGTCGAATGCGAAAACCGCGACCGATCATATCGCGGTGCTACGCCCCCATGCCTGGCTGATGGTCGGCCATTGTGCGGGCCTGCGCAATTCGCAGCAGCTTGGCGATTTCGTCCTCGCCCATGCCTATCTGCGTGAAGACAAAGTGCTCGATTCCGATCTGCCCACCTGGGTTCCGATCCCACCTCTGGCCGAGATCCAGAAAGCGCTGGAAGGTGCTGTGGCGGATGTGACCAAGCTGGAAGGCTATGGGCTGAAGCGGATCATGCGGACCGGCACCGTGGCAAGTTTCGACAACCGCAACTGGGAACTGCGCGAGCATTCCGGCCCTGTTCTGCGGCTCAGCCAATCGCGCGCTGTTGCGTTGGATATGGAAAGCGCCACCATCGCCGCCAACGGATTTCGCTTCCGGGTTCCCTATGGAACGCTGCTCTGTGTTTCAGACAAACCACTGCATGGAGAGCTGAAACTTCCGGGTATGGCGAGTGATTTTTACACCACTCAGGTGAGTCGACACTTGCTAATTGGCATCCGTGCGATGGAGCTTTTGCGTGACATGCCACTGGAGCGAATTCACAGTCGGAAGCTCCGCAGCTTCGACGAAACCGCCTTTCTGTGACTCTGCGCCGAAAAAATCAGTGAAAACTCGCACTTTTTCGCCTCGGAACGCGCACAAATTCTTGTGCGCCCCAAACACATTACGTTAAATGCCCGCAATGAAACCCCAATTAAACGGGACATGAGGAGACACTTACATGGCAAAACCGATGACCAAGACCCAGCTCGTGGCCGCTCTCGCTGAGGAAATGGATTCCGATAAGAAAACCGCCTCGGCAGCGCTGGACGCGATTGTGTCGATTATCACCAAGGAAGTGTCGGGCGGTGGTGCCGTGACTCTGCCCGGTGTGGGCAAATTCTACCTGCGTGAGCGCCCGGAGCGCATGGTGCGCAACCCCGCCACCGGCGAGCAGATCAAGAAAGAAGCCGACAAAGTGGTGAAAGTGACCATCGCCAAGGCTCTGAAAGACGCTGCCAACGGCTGAGCTTGTGCTTAGGTTAAAAGTTATTAGGGTCGCCCAACGGCGGCCCTTTTCTTTGGAGTGGTGATGGACTTTCGCGCAATTTTCATGGGGCTGGCCTTTGCCCTGTCTTCGGCCTTCACCTCGGCGCGGATCATCGTGGCCGATGCGCCGCCACTTCTCAGCCTGTCGATGCGTTTTCTGATTTCGGGCGTGATCGGCATTACCATTGCTGCTGCCTTGGGGCAGAAAATCCGGCTGCCGCGCAGCCAATGGGGCTCGGTGGTGATTTTTGGGGTCAGCCAGAACGCGATCTACCTGGGCTTCAATTTCATTGCCATGCAATCCATTGAAGCGGGCTTTGCCTCGATCATCGCCTCATCGATGCCGCTGATCGTGGCCTTCCTGGGCTGGATCGTGTTCCGCGACCGGCTGTCACCCCTCACCCTTGGCGGGTTGGTGCTGGGCTTTGCCGGGGTCGGGCTGATCATGGGCACGCGCATTTCCGGCGGGGTCGACATCGTCGGCATGGCGCTTTGTGTGGTTGCATCGCTGGCGCTGGCTGTGGCGACGCTGACGGTGCGCAAGGCCGCAGGCGGCGGCAACCTGTTGATGATTGTCGGGCTGCAAATGTTGGTGGGGGCCGCGGTGCTGGCCCCGTTCGGACTGATTTTTGAACCGATGAGTGCAAATCTCAGCCCCAAACTGGTGATCGCTTTCCTCTACACCACGCTGGTGCCCGGCCTTGCCGCAACCTGGGTGTGGTTTGCGCTGGTGGGTCGTATCGGGCCGGTTCGCGCCTCGACCTTCCATTTTCTCAACCCATTCTTCGGGGTCGGTATCGCAGCGGTACTGCTAGGCGAACATCTTGGAATGCTTGATATTCTCGGCGTCGCCATCATCACCGTCGGCATCCTTGCCGTGCAACTTTCGAAACAAAAACCAACACAGACGTGAAGATACGTCAGTCGAAGTTCATGTGACGAGCACCGGCGGCGCGGGCTAGCCTGTCCGTCATGGAATACATTCTCGCATATGCCGCTGGCCTCATCACTCTGGTAAACCCCTGCGTTCTGCCGGTCGTTCCCATCGTTATCGGCTCGGCCATCTCGGCGCATCGGCTTGGCCCGCTTGCCCTCACCGCCGGGATGAGCCTGAGCTTTGTCAGCTTCGGATTGCTCGTCACCTCATTCGGCTACGCCATTGGGTTGACCGAAGAGCTGCTGGCGCAGATCGGCGCGGTGATCATGTTGGGCTTTGCGCTGGTTTTGCTGGTGCCCCAGATCAATGCCGGATTTGCCACCGCCACTGCAGGATTTTCAGCCCGGGCCGATGCCGGGTTTTCAGCCGCCCCAACTGGGCTTGGCGGGCAATTCGCGGGCGGGCTTCTGCTTGGCGCAATCTGGAGCCCCTGCATTGGCCCCACTTTGGGCGGGGCCATCGCGCTGGCCGCACAAGGGCAGAGCATTTTCCACGCCGCCACCGTGCTTGCCGCCTATGCGCTGGGTATCTCCAGCCTGATGCTGGCGTTGGCCTTCGGGCTGCGCGCCACCGCGCTGAAACGTCTGTCATCCGCCGCCAAGCCGATCATGGGGGTGGCCTTCCTGCTGGTCGGCCTCGGCATCCTGACCGGCGCCAATCACATGATCGAAGCCTGGGCGCTGGACCATATGCCTGCCTGGCTTGTCGATTTCTCAGTTTCCATCTGAAGGAGTTTCCCATGGACCGCCGCCAATTTATCGCCACCCTCTCGGCCAGCATCCTGCTGCCTGCCTTCGCCTCTGCCGACACGGTTGATTATGTGCCTGGGCTGATCAACGAACGTCTCAAAGCGGGCGAAACCGTTCTGGTCGATTTTTTCGCCGGCTGGTGCCCGACCTGCCGGACGCAACATCGGGTGATCAACGGGCTGAAAGCCGAAAACCCGGACTATGAGCAGAAGATCACCTACATCGTGGTGAATTGGGATGCGTACCGAGGCAGTGAGCTGACGAAATCGCTCAAAGTATCGAGCCGCTCCACTCTGGTCGCCCTCAACCCCAAAGGCGAGGAAATCAGCCGAGTGGTTGCTGACACCTCGCGCAATGGGATCAAGGCGCTGCTGGATGCGGCGCTCGCTTCGCAATCGGTCTAGCCTAG
>JARRIY010000041.1:0-13539 GCA_037379985.1 Maritimibacter sp. | reverse complement strand
ATGTCACGCGGCCGAGCCATGAAAACACCAGCTGGGATCAGGCGCGGTTTGAAACCCCGATGCATCGCTGGGTGGATATTTCCGAGCCCGCTTTTGGCGTCGCGCTGCTGAATGACTGCAAATATGGCTATGATGCCAAGGGCAGCACCTTGCGCTTGACCGTGCTGCGGGCCCCGACATGGCCGTGGGATGGGGCCGATATTGGCGCGCATCATCTGCGCTATGGCGTTGCGTTGCATCATGGCATCAGCGAGGTGCCGGGGCTGGCGGAAGCATTCAACCACCCGATCACGCCGCTTGCCGGGCAGGGTGATGTGAAGGCTTTGTCGCTTGCCAGCCTTGTCATGCCGGATAATCCCGCCATCGCGGTGGAGGCTGTGAAGCTGGCGGAAGATGGTGACGCCCTGATCCTGCGGCTTTGGGAGCGCTTTGGTGCGCGGCAGCGCACATGTATTGACCTAGCGCCAGAGATCGCGCAGGTGGCGCTGGCTGATTTGTTGGAAAACCCGGGTGAGGTGTTGCCCGTTCACGATGGCGCGGTGGAGCTAAGCTTTACCCCCTTTGAGATCAAGACCCTGCATCTGCGGCGGGGCGCATAGGCTTTGCTCTGATCCGGCTATGGCTGGGTGGGAGTGCGAAACGGAGACTGGATATGGCACGCAAAAAGGTTGGTATTCGTGAAGTTGCTGAAGCAGCGGGCGTTGCCATGTCGACCGTCTCGCACGCGCTGAATGGCACGGCGCCGATCTCAGAAGAGGTGCGCGACCGGGTGCGCGATGTGGCTCGCGATCTGGGCTATCTGGCCAAGCGTCAGGCCAAAGGGGCAATTGCTGCCTTATCGAAGGTGATGATCATCGTGCCCGAAGGGGCGCTGGTCGACAGTGATGAAAACCTTGTGTCCTGGACTATTCTCAGCGCCCTGACCCGCGATTGCGAGGCGCGGGGCTTGCGTGTGGTGCCGCATACTCTGGGCCGCGATCAATCGGTTGCCGATGTGATCGGCGCCGCCCGTGCGGCTCAGGCCGATGGCATTATCCTGATCAATGATGATCGTGGCCCGCTGTTGGAAGGGATCTGCAATACCGGCATTCCGGCGGTGCTGATCAATGGCGAAGATCCGGATATGCATATCGACAGCGTGACCCCGGGCAATCGTTTTGCCGCGCAGAAAGCCACGAAACGGCTGATTTCGATGGGGCATCGCAAGATCATCCACCTGGCCTGGACTGGGCGTAAAACCGTTGAGCGCCGCCTTGATGGTTTCATGGATGCCTTTGCTGAAACCGGTATGCCGCGCGAAAATGCTGTGGTCGTGATGGCCGACGGGTTTCTGCCCGAACATGGCAAACGGGCGATGGCCGACTGGCTGGCGGCGCATCCTGATCTGGATGGGGTGACGGCGATATTTTGTGCCGCCGACAACCTGGCCTTTGGCGCAATCAAGGCATTGCAGGCGGCGGGGCTGAGCGTGCCGGACGATATATCGGTGATGGGCTTTGATGGTGTGGCGCTGGGCGAGCTGCATGCGCCGGCACTGTCTACCGTGTCGATTCCCCTCGATCAGTTTGGCGCCGAAGCGTTGAGTCTGCTGGAACAACGCGCCATCAGCGCGTCGCGACCTCGTGCCGCACACCGGCTGGAGCTGGGATGTGAAATTGTTGATCGCGCCAGCATCGCGCCGCCGCGCGCACGCTGAGTCGGAGCCTGCATTAACTGAAACAGGGTTTTCGTGCATCGGCAGGTCGATGAGTAAAAACTTTTGCATTGAAAATTTCAATGATTACAGTCTTTCTGCACATCCCGATGAAACAGAATTACTTTTCTATTGAAAAGTGTCGCAAATCCTTTAACAAATTGTGACATGTCGCGTGCATTTGTTGCAGCGCAAGCGCCGCCGTTGATGAAATCGGCGGAGCGGGACAAGGGAGAGAGAGGAGATCGCAATGCAAAAATTTTCAATTCTTCGGGTAAAAAGTGTGAAGGCCATTGGTGTCGCTCTGCTGGCAACCACGGCTCTGTCGCACGCGGCCTATGCCTTTAACGAGGCTCCGATGCTGGCCGAGCTCGTCGAAGCTGGCGAACTGCCGCCGGTCGACGAACGCCTGCCCAACAACCCCACCGTCGTTGAGGCGCTGGAAGTTGGTCAGTATGGCGGCACCTGGCACCGCGCCTTTAAAGGTCCGGGCGACCGTTGGGGCCCGACCAAGCTGATGGAAGAACGGGTGCTGAAATATGCAGCCGATGCCGACGGCAACGTTGTGCTGGTTCCGAGCTACATCGAAAGCTATTCGGTCAATGAAGATTCGACCGAGTTCACCTTCACCCTGCTCGAAGGTCTGAAATGGTCGGATGGTGTGGAAGTGACCACCGAAGACGTGGCCTTCTGGTATAACGACATCTTCAACAACGAAGTGATCACCCCCAACCACGAGACCTATCTGGCCCCGGGTGGTGTACCGCTGACCGTCGAGATCAAAGATGATCGCACCTTTACGGTGAAATTCGCCCAGCCCTACGTCTACTTCCTGAACATCCTTGCTCAGGATTCGACTGCGACCTCGGCCAGCCTCGACCGACCGTCGTTCATTCAGCCGGCGCATTACCTGAAGCGGTTCAACAACCACTATGCCTCTGACGAGGAGCTCGCGGCTCTTGCCGAAGAATATCAGGTTGAAGACTGGACCAAGCTTTGGGGTTCCAAAGGCAAAGTCACCGCCTGGTGGTTCAACGAAGATCTGCCGGTTGTCACCGCCTGGAAAGTCAAAGGTGGCGTGCAAGGCAACAAAGTGACCATGGTTCGCAACCCCTACTACTGGGCTGTCGACCAGGAAGGCAATCAGCTGCCCTATATCGACACGATCGTGCACAACCTGTTTGAAGAGCAAGACGCCTTCAACCTGATGATCGTTCAGGGCCAGATCGACATGCAGCAACGCTATGTCACCGCCAACGACTTCACGTTCTACAAAGAAAACGAAGAAAAAGGTGGCTACGTCGTCAGCAGCTCCAGAGATGCCAATGTTTGGTCGCTGGTGCCGAACCTGACCGTTCAGGACGAAGTTCTGCGCGCATTGTTCGAAAACGCTGATGTGCGTCATGCGATGTCGATTGCCATCGACCGCGATACCATCAATGAACTGGCCTTCTCGGGCCTTGGTGAAGCGCGCAGCGTCTCGCCGATCTCCGGGTCGCCTTACTTTGATGCAGAGCTCGAACAGCACTGGGCGGAATATGATCCGGACACCGCGAATGCGCTTCTGGATGCGGCCGGGCTGGACCAGCGCGACAGTGATGGTTTCCGTCTGCGTTCTGATGGCAAGCGGTTCCAAATCGTCATCGAGAACAATAACGACGCCTATAACACGGTGTTGGAGCTGGTTGCGGATAACTTCCGCGACATCGGTATTGAAGTTCTTCCGCGTCTGATCGACCGCACCCAGTGGGACGACAACCGCAAGAACAACAACTACCAGATGCAGTTCCTGCCGTGGGATCGTCTTTCCATCGTGCCTGCTGACCCGCGCACCATGCTCGGCAGCGACTTCTACGCCAATGAATACTTCACCTGGCGTCGTAGCGGTGGCGAAAGCGGTATCGAGCCGCCGGCAGATCACATCATCCGCAAGCTTTGGGCTGATTGGGACCGTGCCGCGAGCGCTGGCTCCAGAGAAGAAGCTGATGCGGCAACCATGGACATGATCACGGAATTCGTGAATTCCGGTTACGTCATTGGCCTGGTTGGTGAGGTTAAGGCTCCGACGATTGTGAAAACCAGCTTCCACAACCTTCAGGAAGGTCTGGTTTCGGACAACATCACGCGCGGGATCGGCCTTGGTCGGACCCAACAGATGTGGATCGAAGAATAATCACCGCATAAACACCGCCCGGAATGGCTTTGGCTGTTCCGGGCTTTTTTGAGCAAGCTTTGAGCAAGCAGGGTGTCCCCGCGGGTCATTCGGCACGGCTCTTCGGCTCCAGAAACGCGTAGGGAATTCACAGATGCTCAACTTTGTCGTTAGACGAACCCTGTGGGCGATCCCGGTCCTGATCGTGGTATCGTTTGTCTCATTCGTTATCATCCAGCTTCCGCCCGGGGATTATGTTACCGCGATGGTTGCCGAGATGCGCAACAACGGCGAGTTTCTGTCGATTGCGCAGGAAGAACAGCTGCGCACGGATATGGGGCTGAACGACCCGCTGTTGGTGCAATACTGGCGCTGGATTTCCGCGATCATCTTTCATGGCGATTTCGGCCTGTCCTTCCACTGGAACGCGCCGGTTTCAGATCTGATCTGGGGGCGTCTCAGCATCACCTTGGTGCTGTCGACCCTGTCGCTGGTTTTCACCTGGATCATTGCCATTCCCATCGGCGTCTATTCCGCACAGCGGCAATATTCGATGCTGGACTACATTTTCACCGTCTTCGGGTTTCTCGGCAAAGGCATTCCCGACTTTCTGCTCGCCCTCGTGCTGATGTGGATCGGCTTTGCCTGGATGAATATCGATGTCGGCGGGCTCGTATCGCCTCAATACCAAGACGCGCCGATGAGCATGGCGAAATTCATCAACATTCTCAGCCATATCTGGATCCCCGTCGTGGTGCTTGCCACTGGTGGTGCGGCCGGGCTGATCCGGGTTATGCGCGCCAATATGCTTGATGAGCTTGGCAAACCCTATGTGGAAACGGCCTATGCGCAGGGTCTTAGCGAACGTCAGGTGGTCTGGCGCTATCCCGTGCGCGTGGCGCTGAACCCGTTCATCTCAACTGTCGGCTGGGCGCTGCCTGCGCTGTTCTCGGGCGATGTTATCACCGCTGTGGTGCTGAACATCCCCACCACCGGCCCGCTGCTGCTGCAATCGTTGAAGATGCAGGACATGTATCTGGCGGGCAGTTTCATTCTCATCCTCAGCATCTTCACCGTGGTGGGGACGCTGATTTCCGACATCCTGCTGGCGTGGTCTGATCCGCGTATCCGCTATTCGTGAGGATCCCGTTATGACGACTGCCGATCCGAATATGGCGACCATGGATGTCGAACACGAAGAAAACGCCATCTATACCGCCAATCCGCGGAAGATGATGTGGTTGCGGTTTCGCAAGCACAAACTTGCGCTGGGCTCGCTTTACCTTCTGCTGTTTGCCTATCTCGTTGCGATCTTTGCCGAGGTCGTGGCGCCCTATACGCCGCAAAGCATCGAGAAACTGCAAACCTTTGTGCCGCCCCGTGTGGTGCGGGTGCTGCATGAAGGCCAGATCATGCGCCCCTTCATCTATGAGCTAAAGCGCACCCGTGACCCGGAAACCGCGCGCGTGAGCTATGTGGAGAACAAGGAAAAGCCGCTGCCGATCAAGTTTTTCGTCCATGGCGAAGACTACAAATTCTGGGGGATCTGGAAGTCTGATCTGCATCTGTTCGGGGTCGAAGCCCGGCGGCAAAAGATCAATCTGTTAGGCACCGATAGCCTTGGGCGCGATCTGCTTTCACGATTGATCTATGGCGCCAGGGTCACGCTATCGGCCGGGCTTGTGGGGGTGTTCTTTGCCTTCGTGCTCGGTCTGCTGTTTGGCTCGATCTCTGGCTATTATGGCGGGCTCATCGATACCTCGATCCAGCGTGTGATGGAGTTCATCCGCTCGATCCCGCATATTCCACTTTGGATGGGCCTCGCCGCTGCGCTGCCAATCGAATGGGATCCGCTTTTCGTCTATGTGTTGATCACTCTCATTCTGGCGCTGATCGGCTGGACCCACTTGGCGCGGGTTGTGCGCGGGCGCTTCTTCTCGCTGAAAACCGAGGATTACGTGCTTGCCGCGCGTCTGGCCGGGGCCACGGAATACCGCATCATTACCAAGCATATGCTGCCTGCGATGACCTCTTATATCATTGCGGCGATGACGCTGGCCGTGCCGGAAATGATCCTGGGCGAAACCGCGCTGTCTTTCCTTGGGCTCGGGCTGCGCCCGCCGGTCGTGTCATGGGGCGTTTTGCTTCAGGACGCCCAGAACCTGCGCTCGATCTCACTGGCACCCTGGCTGCTTATGCCCGGTGTAGCGGTGGTGGTGATTGTGCTGGCTTTCAACTTCCTTGGCGACGGTCTGCGCGACGCTGCTGATCCGTATGGACATTAAGATGATGACGAATAACGTGAACTCTTCCATGCCGCCGGAACGCCTGTTGGAACTCAACGAGGTGCAGGTCAGCTTCTCCACACCAGAAGGGCTGGTTACGGCGGTGAATGGCGTCAGCTATCATGTGAACCGCGGCGAGGTGCTGGGGATCGTGGGCGAAAGCGGCTCGGGCAAATCGGTAGCGGTGCGGGCGATCATGCGGCTTCTGGCCAAGAACGCGGTCGAAGGCGATGGCACGATCCTGTTCAATCCGGATGGTGACAAGGAATACACCCTGTCGGGGTTGGGCAAAGATAGCCGCATCATGCGGGCCCTGCGGGGCAACCGCATTGGCATGATCTTTCAGGAACCGATGACAGCCCTGTCGCCGGTGCACTCCATCGGTGCCCAGATCATGCGCACCATCATGCTGCATCGCAAAGTCAGCAAGGCTGCGGCCCGGACCCGGGCGATTGAGCTTCTGGAAAAGGTGCAACTGCCCTATCCCGACCGGATGCTTGACCGCTTCCCGCACCAGCTTTCGGGCGGGATGCGGCAGAGGGCGATGATCGCGCTGGCTCTGGCTTGCGATCCGTCGCTGCTGATTGCCGACGAACCCACCACGGCGCTGGATGTGACCACCGAAGCGCAGATCCTCGAATTGCTGAAATCACTGCAACAAGAGCTGGGCATGGCGATCATCTTTATCACCCATAACTTTGGCGTTGTGGCCGATATCGCGGATCGTGTGGCGGTGATGTATCTGGGCCGGATCGTTGAAACCGGCACGGTCGATCAGATCTTCTACAATCCGCAGCACCCCTACACGCAGGCGCTGCTGCAATCCATCCCGCGGCTCGGCCAGCAAAAGGTGCATCGTCTGCGCACCATTCGCGGGTCGGTCCCCGATCCTTACAACATCCCGAAGGGCTGCCCTTTCCACACCCGCTGCGATTATGCCGATGCCAAGATCTGCACCAGCTCGGTGCCGCCGCTTGTCGGTTTTGATCAGGATCAGCGGGCGCTTTGCCATTTCGCGGGCAAGCTGCCGGAGCTGCAACAATGAGCAACCATATCCTGCCCCCCGATGCCCTGCCGGAAGACGTGCTGTTCCGGGTTGAAGGCCTGACCAAATATTTTCCGGTGAAAGGTGGCCATAAGGGCCGCGAAACGCTGCAACTGAAAGCGGCTGAGGATATCACCTTTGATATTCGCAAAGGCGAGACTTTCGGGCTTGTGGGTGAAAGCGGCTCGGGCAAATCCACCGTCGCCCGCCTGCTTCTGCGTGCCTACAGCCTGACCGAAGGCCGGATTCTGTTCCGCCTGGCCGATGGCAATGTGGTCGATCTGTCCAGCCTGAATGATAAAGAGCTGCGCCCGATCCGCCGCGAGATGCAGATGATCTTTCAGGATCCCTACAGCTCGCTGAACCCGCGTATGACGCTGTTGGAGCTGATCGGTGAACCGATGGTCATCTATGGCTATTCGCGGGATCAGATCGCCAAGCGGGTTGGGGAGCTGCTCCGCTATGTCGGGCTGCGCGCGGAATATGCCACGCGCTATCCGCACGCGTTTTCGGGTGGTCAACGCCAGCGTATCGGGATTGCCCGGGCGCTCGCCCTCAGCCCGGCTTTTGTGGCGGCCGACGAAGCCGTTTCGGCGCTCGACGTGTCGGTCGCGGCGCAGAATATCAACCTGCTGCAGGATCTGCAGGAGCAGTTCAACCTGACCTATCTGTTCATCACCCACGATCTGGGCATGGTCGAACATATCTCTGACCGGATCGGCGTGATGTATCTGGGCCAGATCGTTGAGCTTGGCGATACTGACGAGCTGTTTGCCAAACCGCTCCACCCTTATACCGAAGCGCTGCTGGGCGCTGTGCCGCAGCCCGATCCGCGCAAACGGGTGAAGGGGCGTCGGGTGCCACTGAAAGGCGAGGTGCCGGATGCGTCGAACCCGCCCGCTGGCTGCACCTTCCATCCACGTTGCCCCTATGCGACCGACCGCTGCAAAGTGGAAGTGCCGGGCCTGAATATCGTGCAAGGCCGTCAGGTGCGGTGCCATCTGGCAGGCGAGCTTGATCTGACCGGGGTTGGTGCATGACACTATTTTCGGTCAGCGATCCCGCTGTCCCGGCAACCGACAGCAACGCGCCCGATTTTGCACTGGCGGAGCGGCATAAGCCGATCATCTGTCTTGATGCGCAGGAGGTCGCGCCGCCGCTGGTGCTGGGCTATTCGGTTATGCGTGCCGCCGGGGCCTCGCCCTCGTCGAAATTCGCGCTGACGCCGCCGCCGGGTGGGGCCGTGATCGAATATGCGATCTGGCATGATTGGGATATCCAGCATCTTTATGATCTGGAACATGTCTGGGTGCATGTGGATGCAAATGGCGCGGTTGTGCGGATCGAAGGCACGATGCACGGGCTACGCGTTTGCACTGATACCGGTTCGGGTCTGCCAGAGATGCAGGGGGGCCGCCCGGTGCTCTATTCTGAGCCCGGCAAACATGCGATCTGGGCACAGGTTCATGTCATACCCTTTATCGCGGGCGAGATGATCAGCACGGTCTGCGGGCCGGAAGCGGGCGAGGAAGGCATTCATCTGGGCAACCGCTTTGCCGAAGCCGGGGCCTATTCTGCGACGGCGCACGAGATTCGTCTGGCCCGCCTTGCCCTGACCCGCGCCGCGTTTGTGCCGAGCTTTGATTTTGCCCCGGGGGCCGAGCCAGCGCTGGTGCCCTATGCCGAGCTGGAGGCCTGGATTCCCGCCCGGATGCAGGCGCTGATTAGGGCGCTGCCCGAGCGCGTGCCGCATCTGGCCGCGCTGTTCCTCGATTGCGGCGATACGCTGATTGACGAGGGCACCGAGGTGAAGATCGACGGCAGCGAGATCGTGACCGAGGCTGAGGAAATTCCCCATGCCATGGACGCGGTGCGCCAGCTTCATGCCGAGGGGCATAATCTGGTGCTGGTCGCCGATGGCCCGCCTGAGACTTTTCAGAACCTGCTGCAACCGCGCGGGATCTGGGATTTAATGCAGGGCCACGTGATTTCCGGCAATATCGGCGAGCTGAAGCCCTCGCCAAAAATGTTTGCCGCCGCGATGGATGTGCTGGATCTGGACGATGAGGCACGCGGGCGCGTTGTCATGGTCGGCAACAACCTGTCGCGCGATATCAAGGGGGCTAATGAGTTTGGGCTGAAAAGCCTTTTCGTGGCTTGGTCTAAGCGCCGCAGCCAGCACCCCGCCGATGCGTCGGAAGTGCCCGATTTCACCATCGAAACGCTCGATCAGCTCACCGCGATGATTAATGAGATCGAGCTGTCGCTAACCGACGAGGCCCACCATGGCTGAGCGCGCGCTGTTCACCACCATGCCCGGCGAAACCGTGACGGCCTTTGCGCTGAGCGCGATGCAGGAAACGCCGTTCAACGGCGCGGTCACGCGCGGCGTGGAGAATGTCGACTATAAGTTCATCAACGGCTTCGTGGATGTGGGCGATCTGCCTTGCCGCGTTGCACTTTGGGAAGATGTCGCCAATCGCCCCACGCCGACGCTGGAAGAGTTCGCCACCAGCGCCACCAATCTGCCCGGCTTTAACCGGCGGCTGGATTTCAGTGGTTTCTGGCATCTGCCCACGCGGCTGGCCCGCTGGGCGAAATGCACGCTGATCCCGCCTGCCGGGGGCGATCATCCGTTTCGCATTGCCACCTGTGGCGGCGTGCATATCTGGGTCGATGGCGAACATGTGACGGGGTTCGAGCCCTATTCGCGCAACCACACTCAGGAAACCGAGATCACGCTGCCGCTGCGGCAAGGTGGGTCAGAGCTGGTGCTGCTGATCGAAGATCTGGCCGAGCGCGATATCAATTTCTTTGTAGAGCTCACCTGGCTGGGCGAAGGCGCATTGCAATCCGCTATTCCGGGCAATGCCGATCCAGCTGCGCTGACCGCGCTGATGGATCTGGCTCGCTCTGTGCATCCCGACAAGGTTGCGTTTGCGGTGGGCGATGCATTGGAGCTGAGCTTTGCCAGCCCCGCCTCGCAAGATGTGCAGATCACCGGCGAGGTGCATCCGAGTGTGCATCTCAGCCACATGCCACCGCTCTTTTCCGCGACAACCACACTGGTAAAGGGTGCGACCACCGCATCGCTTGGCGATCTTGCCGGGCTAGATGATGGCTATCATCCGCTCAGCCTGACATTTTCCATCGGTGATACACGTGTCGAACGGGGCATCGGCTTTGCCTATCTACGCGATCAGCAGCCGCTGCATCTGCCGGGCACGCTCGCGGCTCGCAAAAAACTGGCGCTGGATCACGCGGCCCGGCATGGCGAGATGCGCGTCGGGCGCTTGCTCGCTCAGCTTGCCACTGGTCTGCCTTTTGACGCCAGCAGTCAGGCCATTCTTGATGACACGCTTGCGGGCATCAATGATCGCCGCGATTGCTCTGATTTCGTCATGGTGCCGCTGCTCTGGATCTATGGAGCCTATCGCGATGCGCTGCCTGATGAGGCCGCAACCGCGATCCGCGCTGCGATCCTGAATTATCGCTACTGGATGGACGAGCCGGGCAATGATGCCATGTGGTTCTGGAGCGAAAACCATGTGCTCTGTTTCCATGTCAGCGAATATATCGCCGGGCGGCTTCTGACCGGTGAGATCTTCCCGAATGCCGGGCTGACCGGGGCCGAGCATTTGGCGCTGGCCGAAACACGGCTGGATCGTTGGCTGTCTTCGGTCGAGGCGCATGGGCTGGCGGAATGGAACTCCGCCGCCTACTACCCGATTGATTTCATCGGTCTGCTAGCGCTGGAATATTGGGGCGAGGGCGCGTTGAAAACCCGGGCCGCTGCCTTGCTTGATCAGCTTTTCACCATGATCGCGCTGCATACAATCGGCGGCGTCTCGGCGGGCACGATGGGCCGCGCCTATGATAAAGAGCTCCGCGCCGGACCGCTGACCGAGCTTGCCCCCTTTGCCACCGTCGCTTTTGGCACCGGCTGGTTGAATAATGGCGTGGCCGCCCTGCCGATGTTCTGTGCGTCCGACTATGCCCCGCCCGCCGAGCTTACGGCCTATGCCGCGCCGCAAGCCCCGATCTCGGCGCACTATGTGCAGGGCTATGGCACCGCCGCCCGGTTGGCACTTTATAAAACCCCGACCATGCAGCTTTCCGCCAGCATTGACGGCGCGCCCGGGGCAGGGGGGCATCAGCAACATCTGGTCGATATCCAGTCTGCCGCGCATCCCTTCGCCCGGGCCTGGGTGAACCATCCCGGCGAGGATGACCCTTGGGGATCGAACCGCCCCTCTTATTGGGCGGGCAACGGGATCATGCCGCGTGTCGGTATGGATGGCGATTGCTGCCTTATCCTGTCTGACCTTGGCGAAAATCCACGCTTGCCTTTCACCCATGCCTATGCGCCGCTTTCCGAGTTTGACGCGCATCTGTCGGGCGAAGACTGGCTGGCGCTGCAATCGGGCGCGGGCTTTGTCCTGCTGAAAGCCACCGGCCCGATCACTCCCGTCACCACTGGCCCCGGTGCCGGGCTGGAACATCGCACCAATGGCACCCGCACCGGCTGGGCCATTATCGCCGGCGATCTGCCCGCAGGCGGGCTGGATGCCGTGGCCGATATGGCCCGCGCCATGTCTCTGACCCTTCAGCCCGATCCGCTGCGCCTGATGCTCCGCCGCCCGGGCCAGCCAAACCTTACGCTCGATTACGCGACCGGGCTTGCCCGCGATGGCGTGGCGCTCCCGTTTCCGACCGATGCCCAGATCCCGCAGGTTACTGTCGGGGTCGGGGCGGCAGTCCAATAAGAAAGACCAGACCATGCTGCATTCAAATCAGGAAGCTCTTCTTTCGCACCTGTCCAGCGTCGCCACGGGCCTTGCCCGGCTGCGCGGGATCAATGAAACCGCCCCGCTTGAGGCAGGTGGCTTCAAGCTGCAATTCGACGAATGGGATTGGGAGATCGGCGTCGGGGTTTATGGGTTGTTCCGCCATGCTGAAAGCACAGGCGACGCCAAACTGATGGCGGCGCTGGCAGATTGGTATGACTGGCAGATCAAGCGCGGCTTGCCGCCCCGTCAGGTCAATTCCTCCGCGCCCTTGCTGGCGCTCTCCGGGCTGATCGATCATGTCGAGCACCCCGACTGGAACGATCTGGTGCAGGATTGGGCCCAGTGGCTGGTGGATGGTCTGGCCAAGACCGAGGATCAGGGTTTTCAGCATGTGGTGAAAGAGCGCCCCAATGAGGGCGAGCTTTGGGATGATACATTGTTCATGACCTGCTTGTTCCTGGCTAGGGCGGGCGTTCGCTTTGATCGCCCCGATTGGGTGGAAGAGGCGGTCTATCAGTTCATCCTGCATGCCCGCTATCTGTCCGAGCCCAAAACCGGGCTCTGGTATCATGGCTGGACTTTCCTTGGCCGTCACAACTTTGCGGGTGCTTTCTGGGCGCGCGGCAATGCCTGGATCACCATCGCGATCCCTGAACTGTTTTCGATCGTGCCCGATCTGCCGCTGGCGCAGGCGCGGTTTCTGAAAAACGTGCTGGCCTCGCAGGTCGCCACGCTGGCGCAGCTGCAAAATGCCGATGGCTTCTTTCATACCCTGCTGGATGACCCCAGCTCGCCCATCGAAGCCTCAGCCACAGCAGGTATCTCTTATGGTATCTCGCGCGGGATCGATCTCGGGCTTCTCGATGCGGATTTGCGCGGGGTGTCTGATAAAGCCTTTGATGCGGTGCTCACCTGTATCGAGGATACCGGCATTGTCTCCCATGTCTCCGATGGCACTCCGATGGGGCATACGCTCGACTTCTATCGCCAGATTCCGGATTGCCCCACGCCCTATGGTCAGGCCCTGACCATGCTGATGCTGGTCGACGCCCTGTCGCGCGGTGCCTGAAGCCAGCGCCTGACACCACCGGCCGCGCTGCCAAATGTGGCGCAGCCCTTTTCCGACTCGGGTCATGATGCGAGTCGGGGCGAGAATCCCGGGCGACTCGTCGCGAGTCGCGGCTCAGCACAGCCAGAACGCGATTTTTGCACCCCGAATTCCTCTCTCAGGCATGGTCCCCAGCAGAGTCGCGGCCGATTCCTCTGCTGTTCTATTGGGGTACCGCCTGTTTGCGCTAAAAGCTGCGCGCAATGACCTAACTAACGCATTGATAAAACTGTATTTTTCAAAATCTTCCAAAAAAATCGCATTTCTTGTCAAAAAGCACTTGCGGGTTCTGACGTGTAACCGTAGAACCCCCTTCACCGGCGGCGCTGAGGCGCGGTTGGTTGGCTAGGCGGACGGACGGAGCGGCGCTCTTGAGGGAAGTTTGGTTAGAAATCAGAGGCATACGGGGCGGGGCGCGCTGAGAGATTTTAGCGCATCCAGTTTTGTTTTGCTTCTACGCTGTTTG
>JARRIY010000040.1:0-20906 GCA_037379985.1 Maritimibacter sp. | reverse complement strand
GCAACCCCGCAGATCACCGCCGAAATCACGAAGGCGGTGATCTTGCTGGCGCCGGAGGCGATCCCCACACTGGCCGCCGCCGCATCATTGTCGCGGATCGCCATCAACCCCAGCCCCATGCGGGTTTTCAAGACGGCGTAGACGACAAGCTGTGTTGTGGTTGCAAGCAGCAGAGCCAACCCAAACACCGTATCATTGAAGCTAACCAGATCGATATGCGAGGTATTCAGCACCACGCCGCGCGAGGAACCCACCCAGTTCCATTGCCCGAACAGGAGCCGCAGGATGTCGGCCAGAACCCAGATCCCGATGGAGAAATAAGCGTCGCGCAGCCGGTGCAACAGCAAGGCCATGGCAAGGGCGACCAGCGCCGAAATCGCCAGACTCGCCGCCAGCCCGATATAGAGCGTCACGCCGAATGTGTTCATCGACATGAACAGCGCATAGGCGCCAACACCGACAAAGGCCTGATGGCCGAACGACAAGAGGCCGGTGTAACCGCAAAGCAGGTTCCAGCCCTGCGCCATGGCGAAGACCAGAAACACTTCCAGCAGCAGCCGGTGATCGAGTGGCAGGGCCAGCAGCAGGGCGGGCATCGCAAGGGTGGCGAGCAGCGGCAGAAGGGCTTTGCCATAGCGCGTACTGGGCGTGAGAG
This sequence comes from Maritimibacter sp., assembly GCA_037379985.1. GTDB lineage: Bacteria > Pseudomonadota > Alphaproteobacteria > Rhodobacterales > Rhodobacteraceae > Sinisalibacter. The sequence goes on along the minus strand of JARRIY010000040.1, from coordinate 20,251 downwards.
AAGGCATAGCCATTATCGTCTCCTGAGCTGAGGCAGGGAAAACTCGGCCTGCTTGACCAGCAGGATGATCAGAAAGGCCAGATGGCCAAAGAGCGGGCCGGAATTCGGGTTGAGTTTCAGCCCGACCACCTGCACCACACCGAGGAGCAGCCCGGCCAGAAAGCTGCCGCGCAGCGAACCGAGCCCGCCAATGATCACCACCACAAAGGAAATCAGCAGCCGCTCGACCCCGGTGAAGGGCGAAAACGAGCTGCGCATCGCCAGAAGCAGCCCGGCCACCGAGGCCAGCATCACCGCCAGCCCCATCGCCGCGCCGTAAACCCGGCGCCGGTTGAAGCCCAGCGTTTCGAGGTTCTCGAAATCATCGGCCGCCGCCCGAAAGGCGCGGCCCAGGGTGGTGCGGGTCATCATCAGATGCATGGCTGCGAAGAGGGCGATGGAGATGCCGAAGATGATCAGGGGCAGCACCCCGATTGAAAAGCCGAACAGGCTCACGCCTTGGTTTTGCAGCTCGCCGATTTCGATTGAGCGGATATTGGTGCCAAAGATCTGCACCAGCACATTGCGGATGATGATCGACAGGCCCATCGTGGCGACCATGGCGGGCACCGGGTTCGGGCCGACCATCCGGTTCAGCATTGTCGCCTGCATCGCCCAGCCCAGCGCGAAGGCTGAGAGCGCCACGATCACCACGACCACGGCCAGCGGCAGCGGTGTCATCGTTAGCAGCGTCACGCCAAGATAGGCGCCCAACACGATGAAATCGCCATGGGCAATGTTGACGACCCGCATGATGCCGAAGGCCAGGGCAAGGCCCAGCCCGAACAGGCCGTAAAGCCCGCCGACCATCAGGCCGTTCAGTACCGGCTCTACAAAGCTCATCAGGCGTCCTCCCCGAAATAGGCGTGTTTGATTTCCGTGAAGGTTACGTCTTCGGACCGGCCTTCCAGCGTGACCGCACCTTTCAGGAAGCAATAGAGCCGGTCGGAGCTATCGCGCGCCCGCACCGTGTCCTGCTCGACAAGCACGATAGAAATGCCGGTGTCGCGGATGCGCGAGAAGCAGGCATAGATATCGCCAACCACGCGCGGCGCCAGCCCCAGCGAGAGCTCGTCGCAGAGGAGCAGGCGGGGATTGACCAGAAGCGAGCGCGACACCGCAACCATCTGCTGCTGCCCGCCGGAAATATCCGAGGCGCGCTGATGGCGAAAGTCGTACATCGCCGGGAAGAGATCGTAGACCTCGGGCAGCGTCCAGGGGCCTGACCGGGCGCGCGCGGCGCCCATGAGCAGGTTTTCCTCGACCGTCAGCGAGGCAAAGAGCCGCCGCCCCTCGGGCACCAGCGCCACGCCCCGCCGCGCAATGGCATCGCAGCGCAGCTTTGTAATGTCTTCGCCCGCAAGGGTGATGCTGCCGCTATGCGAGGGTGTCAGGCCGATGATCGCGCGCAGAAGCGTCGATTTCCCGGCGCCATTGGCCCCGATGATCGACACGGTTTCGCCCTCGCCCACCGTCAGCGAAATGCCAAAGGTCGCCTGCAGGTCGCCATAATAGACATCGACGTTTTCAAGCTTCAGCAACGTCATCGACCGAGATCCCCAGATAGATTTCCTGAACGATGGCCGACGCCATCACCTCGGCCGGGTTGCCCTCAACCAGCTTGGCCCCGAAATGCAGCACCATGATCCGGTCGCAGACCGCCATCAGCGCATGCGCGATGTGTTCGATCCAGATCACCGCATGATCGCGTTTCAGCCTGCGGACGATCTCGACCAGCTCGTGCACCTCATGCTCGGTCAGCCCCCCGGCAATCTCATCAAGCAGCAGAACCTCGGTGCCGACACTCATCGCCTTGGCAAGCTCAAGCCGCTTGCGGTCGAGCAAGGGCAAGCCGCCTGCCACCATGTCGCGTTTGTCGGAAAGCCCGATGATCTCAAGGATTTCGAGCGCCCGTTGCCGCGCCGCCGCGCCCTTGAGCTTCGGCCCATGGGTGACCCCGGCCAGCACATTGGCATAGACCGACAGGCCGACAAAGGTGCGCGGCACCTGATAGGCCCGCCCGATCCCCATCCGCGCCCGGCGAAATTGCGGCAGGGCCGTGATGTCGATGCCGTTCAGCCGGATCGTGCCGCCGCTCGCGGGCGTAGAGCCGTCGAGCACATTAAACAGCGTGGTTTTACCAGCGCCATTCGGCCCGATGATGCCAAGGCATTCGCCCGCTGCGGCAGCGCTTAAGGCCAGGGAAGAGGGCTGCTCTTCCCCGGCTGACAGGCTTCAGGCGAGTTCCGACAGAAGCTTGAATTCATCCTCAACCTGGAACGGCGAGGCGGCGTCGGCATAGGTCACAACCAGATCGTAGTTGTAATTGCCGGATGTGGCTTTGCGCCATTGCCCTGCCACCAGCGAAGTTTTGGTGATGCCCGGCACCGCGCTCTGGCTGAAATCGACCTTGCCGACCACAGTGTCGATATTCAGATCGGAAATCGCCTGACGCAGGGCGTCCTTGTCTTTCGGATCGCCCGAGGTTTTCAGCGCCTCAAGGGCCACCTCCCAGATCGCATGGGTATAGCCCAGAACCGGGGTCCATTGGCTGCCCTTGGTGCTTTCCCAATCGGCTGCAAGATCGGCCGCGCTCTGGCCGGTCATGCTCGACGCATAGGGCAGTTTCGGCGACCACCAGATTTCGGTCGACATGCCGTTGCCGCGATCACCCAGCGCGTCGATGCCGCCGGGGAACAGGAAGGCCCCTGCAACGGTCGCGATTTCCGGGTGATAATCGGCCTGCGCGGCGGCCCGCCAGAACGAGGCGAAATGGTTGGCGAACATGAAGCCGGTGACGATGTCGGCATTGCCGTTCTTGAAGGTCGCCACCTGGTTCGAGAAATCGGCTGTCTCGATCTTGAACATGCCGCCTTCAACCGACTTGTAGCCAGCATTTTTCAGGAAGGCGGGCAGACCAAATTCGGGATGAGCAAAACCCTGCGCCGCAGGTTGATCGACATAGAAGGTGCCGACCGTATCGTTGAGTTTGCTTCTGACCGGATCCCACATGCCGGTATAGGCATTGCCCACATCCGCCGTGTCGAACAGGAAGTGGAAGGTCCAGGGCGTGCCGTTATTGCTGTAGGCATCGGCCCCGCCGCGCGACGCGATCATGGCGTCGGAGGGCAGAAGGGTCGAAATGATCGGGGTGCGGTTCACCACCGCCATCTGCCCTGCCCCAATGGCTGCGAGCGACTCGGTGGCGACGATCAGATCAACCTTGTCGCGGGTCATCAGCTCAATCGCCACCTGGGTGGCCACGTTGACCGAGCTTTGGCTGTCGCGCAGGATCACTTCGACCGAATAGGTTTTGCCACCGATGGCCAGCCCGCCCGAAAACGCCTTTTCAACCTGAGCTTTCACAAAGTCGGTTGCCTCGCCAAACAGAGCGCCGGGGCCGGACATGGCGGAGACCCAACCAATCCGAATCGTGCCGGAATCAGCGGCATAGGCCGGGAAATGCATGCTGAGCGCCGAGGCGCCCGCCATCACCGCCGAGCCCTTGAGCAGGGACCGGCGCGAAATAGCCTTATTCATCCGTTCGTTAGTGCCGTTTGTTGGTTTCATGTTTCTCCCCCCATAAACCAAGTTAATATTTAGTCACCCGACCTAATCGGTTGACTGGATCATATGAACGGAATATCCGTCAGTCAATCTTATGTTTTAATCACCTGACCAAATTGCATGACGACGGTGTCCAATCGCCTTGCAGGACAGGTCAAAACGGGTTGCGAGGAGGCGACGATGGCTGCGAATGAGATTTGGAAATGGGATGCTGCTGCGGTGGCTGCTGCGATCCGCGCGGGCGAAATTTCAAGCCGCGAGGCCGTCGCATCCAATCTTGAGCGCCTTCATAGCGTGAACCCGGCGATCAATGCTGTGGTCGAGGTTTTGGAAGACGAAGCCCTCGCCGCCGCCGATCAGGCCGATGCGCTACGGCGGGAGGGCAATGCCACCGGCGCCCTGCACGGGGTGCCTGTGACTGCGAAAATCAATGTCGACCTTGCCGGGCACGCCACCACCACCGGGCTGGTGGCGATGAAAGACGCGATTGCGACCGAAGACAGCATCCCGGTCGCCAATCTGCGGCGCGCCGGCGCGATCATCATTGGCCAGACCAATGTTCCGGCCTTTTGCTATCGCTGGTTCACCAGCAACGATCTGCACGGGCTGACCCGCAATCCCTGGGATCCGACTCTGTCGCCGGGCGGGTCGAGCGGCGGCGCGGCGGCTGCCACGGCGGCGGGGATTGGCACCTTTGGCCATGGCAATGATGTGGCCGGGTCGCTGCGTCTGCCTGCCGGGGCCTGCGGCGTTTACGGGTTCAAACCCACCGTTGGGCGTCTGCCCGACTATAACCCGTCGCAGACCGTGGAAAAATCGCTGGGCCTACAGATCGGGGCGACCGAGGGCGTGATCGCCCGCTCGGTGCGCGACCTGCGGTTGGGGCTTGAGGCTCTGGCCGCACCCGATTACCGCTCGCCCAGCACCGCGCCGGCGCCAGCCCCGCGCATCGAAGACGAGTTGCCCTGCCGGGTTGCCCTGTTCACGGGTGATGCCGAAACCCCGGTCGATCCGGAAATCGCCGCGATCATGCGTAAAGCCGGGGGCTGGCTGCAAGAGGCGGGCTATGTGGTCGAAGAGGTCGCGCCGCCGCATCTGGCCGAAATGGCCGAGCTGTGGATGGCGATGCTCTATGCCGAAACCTCCGATCCTGCGCGCGAATTCATGTTCGGGCTGGGCGGCGAGGCCTTCCGCCGCTCGTTCCTCGACACCGCCGCCAACCTGCCGGTGCTGGATTCGGAGCAATATCAGGAAGCCTGGAAGCGGCGGCTGGAAATCCAGCGCGCCTGGGCAGCGTTCTTCCAGACCTATCCGGTGGTTCTGACCCCGACCACCTGCATGCCGACCTTCCCGCTCGATCACGATCTTGCCGGGGCCGAGGTGGTGGGCGAGATCGCCCGCGCCTATCGCCCGCTTTCGGCCATTGCCGGGCTGGCGGTGCCTGCGATTTCGGTGCCTGCCGGGTTTGCCGCGGGCGTGCCCGCCGGGGTGCAGGTGATTTCGCGCTGGTATGGCGAAGATCGCGCCCTGTCCGCCGCCGCCGTGATGGAAGCGCAGATTGGCCGCCTTGTTCCCATCGACCCAAAGCTGGCTTGAACTCCCGCTGGCGATTTGCAAGATCAGCGCATGGAAACTGACATGACCCAAAACGGTATCACTCGCCCGAAAAGCGACGGCAAACGCGAACTCATCGTCAATGCGGCGCTACAGGTGATGATCACCGAGGGGGTGTTTGGCGCGACCACGCGCAAGATTGCTACTGCGGCGGGGGTCAATGTCGCCTCGCTGCACTATCATTTCCACGACAAGGAAGAGATCCTGCTGCGCGTTATGAGCGGGCTGGTCAGCAGTTACCGGCAGATTCTGGCGCAGCAGTTTTCCCAGCCGCAGAAGCTGCATGACCGAATTGAAGGCCTGATCCGCTTTGTTCACAGTGAAGTCGAGAAGGCCCCGGGCGAACAGCTCGTGCTGCAGGAAATGACCCTTTACGTGCTGCGTCACCCGCAGGCGGCGCATCTTGCCGCCGAAAAGGATGCCGAGTTTCTGGCGCTCTATGTCGAGCCGTTGCGCAGCGCCACCGATGTTGGCCCCGAAGATGAAGCGCGCGTCACTGCGATTGCAAATTTCATCTACACAAGCATTGTCGGCATCTTCAATCAGTGGCTGGCAACCAGCGATACCGACCGCATGAGGCGCTCCATCGACAACCTTGTTCTGGCAGCGCAGGGATTGGCCCGCGATGGTTTGAGCTCGGGCAGTGCAGGCTGAAACGGCCTGAACCGAGGCTCATCCTTCCGGCTACGAGCTCACCCGGCCAAGGGCGGCGCTGAAGAAGGACACGAAGATATCGGTACGGGGCAGGTTTGCATCGAGTTTGCTTTCCAGAGCGAGCCCGGACCAGAGCGCATAGAGGCCGATCGCCATTTCCCTGGGTGGCAGAACCGGCCTGAGCGCGTGACGTTTCACCAGGTCTTCCAGAAGTTGCTCAAACTCGCGATAACACAGCTCCTTTGAGGCGTTATGGCGGTTGGCGAAACCCGGATCGCGCAGCGCATGCAGCCGAAGTTCGATCCAGAGCAGCGACCATTGCGACTCGCTCGAAAGGTCGGCCAGACGGGTGGCCAAATCGGAAATCGCCGCATCCAGCGTAGCGTGATCGGTCCCGGCGACCAGATCGCGCAGAGCGGCGACTTCATCGCGCAGATGTTGCTCCATCACCGTGGCCAGCAGATCATCCATGCTTTGGAAATTCGAATAGAACGCGCCCTGCGAATAGCCTGCGGCCTCGCAGATCCCCCGGATCGAAGCCGCTGCCACGCCGCCATTGGCGATGATATTGGTCGCCGCATCAAGGAGTTGCGCGCGGGTCTGTTCCTGCCGCTCGCGGCGGCTCAGGCGCTTGGGGGCGTCGGTCATGCGGCCTACTCCATATTGCTCCGGCGAGCGGGCGGGCCTGCCGGAGCGTGTTGCAAATCGTCTGTCAGAGGAAGGCCGATACCGGCCCGGCCTTCCCGATATGTCATTCAGCTATAGCTCAGGGCTTGGGCGGGAGGATATGGGCAAAATAGCCCTTACCCAAGATCAAGCGGAGCAAGCCCTCGCCGAAGAACGGCTTGTCGTTGTTCATCACGCGAGCGGCTTTCAGCAGGTTGCGAATATCATATTGCGTGGGCGAGATATCCGGCACCGGCGTGGTCAGCCCCAAGAGCGTATAGACGGCCACCCGTGCGGTGCGCACCGAGCTTTCCATGGTGAAGACCACATCGTTATTGGTTTCCACGAATTGCCCGAGCAGGCCAAGATTGGTGCAGCCATTGGGCACGATCCGGGGTCGGTCGCCCCGCGCGCGCGGCATGAACATCGCGGTGATATAGGGCATCAGCGCAGTGCGGACCTTGGTATGTGCCACGATCTCGTCGATCTGATCGACAATCCCCAGATGATAGCAAAGCTCGGTCAGGATCTCGCGTCCGGTGCAGGCAGGCATCGGCTTTTTCACGTAATTCCCGTCCTTATCCATCAGCAGCGCATAGACCCAGAGCACCAGCGTATCGTCAGGCTGGGTCGGGAAATGCGGCTGCCGGTTGGCGGTGAAGCTCAGCACCCAATTGCTGTCGGTGAAGGTGATGATCCCGCCGGTCACGGTTTTTCCGGAATAGGGGTCATTGACCGAAAGCTCTTTCAGCTTATCGACCAGAGGCGAGGGCTTGCAGGTCAGCGTGGCACTTTCCCAGCGCGACTGATCTGTGTTGCCATAGAATTTCTCCGGCTTGCCAAAGATCGGCGATTCCTTCGCCAGGTTTTTCCACAAGGTCCAGTCGCTATCCGGCCCCGGATCGCTTTTGCCGCGTTTCACATCGGGCACCGTGTCCATGTCGCCATAGGCGGTGCCTTCGGTCATTGAGCCGGTAAGCGCAAAGACCAGATCGCCATCCGCCACCGGGATGATCTCTTCTTTGCCATCGCTTTGGCATTCCAGCGCCGTCACTGTGCGTTTGTCGCCGTCGCGGGCGAATTGCAGATTGGTGACGCGGGTGGTGAAGCGAATGTTCACGCCCTGCTCGCGCAGCATTTTCGCCAGCGGCTTAACAAAGCTATCATATTGATTGTATTTCGGGAAAACCAGCGCGGACATATCCGTCAGCCCATCGAACGCATCGAGGAAACGGTGCATGTAGAGCTTCATTTCCAACAGCGAATGCCAGTTTTCAAAGGCAAACATCGAGCGCCAGAGATACCAGAAATTCGTTTCCAGGAAGCTTTTCGAGAAGAACTGTTCGATGGTGATATCGTCCAGATCCTCTTTGCGTTTGGTGAACAGCTTCATCAGCTCCCGCTGGTGGCGCCGGGACAGGCCGAGGGTCGAGAAATCGCGGATCTGCCCCTGTTTGTGCATCAGACGGGCTTTCGACCAGTTCGGATCGGCGTCATTCACCAGTCGGTATTCGTCGAGCACGGTATAGCCTTCCGGCAATTCCAGCGCCGGAACATCCTGAAACACATCCCAGAACAGGTCGTAATTCCAGTTCATCTCGCGGCCGCCACGGATGATATAGCCCTCTTCCGCGTTGCCCGCGCCATCAAGCGAGCCGCCTTCTTTCGGCAGGTTCTCAAGAATGGTGATATTCTTTGCGGGCATATGGCCGTCGCGGATCAGGAAAAAGGCCGCCGACATACCGCCGATCCCGCCGCCGACAATATAGGCTTTCCGGCTCGCCACATCGGTGACCGGCTGCGGATGCATCCGCCGATACATCCCGACCATATCCGGCGCCGGAACGGTGTTGTCCGGTGTGAAATGCCAATAGCCAGCCGTGGCGTCAGGTTCGACCTGTGCAAGGCGGGGATCAATTTTCGGTAGCTGCGATCTTTGTGTCATAGCGGGTTCCTTACGAGGAGTCGGTATGCAGGATACAGATCACTCGACATTTGGATATCAAGTGATATTCTAAATGTGCGACAACATGCTCCACCCGGTCTGTGGGACCCTTCTCATCGCAAATCAGCAGATCGTATCTTATGTCAGTGTCCGATTTTCGGGAGCTTTGGTGCCGTGGGCACGTCTGCCATCACGAAGCAATTAATTGCCTCAAACACGACATCACCTTCAAAGCCAGATTGGTGGGGGAATAGCGATGCAAATATCCACATTTTCCCGCAATCCCTCGGCGCTGATGTTCCTCGCTCTCATCTCGCTGCTCACCCTGCGCGAAAGTCTAGGACACGGCTTTTCTGCCTGCCGAAATCCGCCTCGATCTCGGCCACCTATCGGTTTTCGCTCGACGTGATTATTGGCACCCGCCGGGGGGCTTTTCCCTAAACGGGCGCGATCACGCGGGCCGGATCAAACAGGATGCCCGGCCTGCCAGACCTTGGCGGGTGCCTGCCCTGACGGATCGATAAGCAGGAAATCAGCGGGCGCACCCGGGGCGAGCGTGCCGACGCCCTGCGCGGCGCCGATCAGACTGGCCGGGATCGACGTCGCCATGGCAAGGGCGGTATCGACATCCGCGATGCCCCAGCGGGTGAGGTTACGCATCGCGGTCAGCAGATCCAGATCGGCCCCCGCCAAAGTGCCATCCTCAAGGGTCAGCCGCCCGTCTCGCCGCAAAATCCTCCGACCGCCAAGCTCGAAGGCACTCATATCGGTTCCGGCAACCGCCATCGCATCGCTGACCAGGAAAATCTGCCCCGGCCCGGCCTTGGCGCGCATCGCCAGACGGATGGTTTCCGGGTGAACGTGGTGACCATCGGCGATCAGCCCCGCCGACAAGCCTCCCTGCGCCAGCGCCGCGCCGACCAACCCGGGTTCGCGGCCCGTAAGCTGGCTCATCGCGTTGAACAGATGGGTGACGCAGCGCGCCCCGGCCGCCGCAGCCTGATCGCAGGCAGCATAACTCGCGTCGCTATGGCCAAGCGAGACCAACACGCCCGCCCGGGTCAAACTGGCGATCTGGTCGGTGGAAACGCTTTCAGGGGAGATGGTCAGTTTCAAGACCGGCAAGCGCTGCGCCGCATCGAGCAGCACCTCAAGATCGGCACCGGTCATCGCCCGGATCATCCCGCCATCATGGGCGCCTTTGCGGCTGACCGACAGGTGCGGCCCCTCAAGATGCAGCCCCAGAATCCCCGGCACACCAGCGGCGATTGCGGCCTCGACGGCATCGATGGCGGCCACGGTCTTGTCCGGCGTATCGGTGATCAGGGTCGGCATGATCGACGTCGCACCCAGCCTTGCATGCGCTACGGCCATGCGGCGCAGGGTGTCGACCGAGGGCTCGTCGTTCAGCATCACGCCGCCACCGCCATTGACCTGAAGATCGACAAAGCCCGGGCAGATCAGCCCCCCGCTCAGCCGCTCTACCACCACGCCCGGAACGGGGGCGCGTTCGGGCAGCAGGGCGCTCACGCGCCCGCCTTCGACGATCAGAGCGCGATCACGATGCCGGGTGGTACCATCGAAGATCTCAGCGCCGATATAGGCTTTGCGACTGCTGCTCATAATGTCTCCGTCACGTTGCGAAGGTGGCGTTCCCCTTCCCCGACCAATTGCGCGACAGCCTGCGGAAGGTCGAAAATCTCGCGCCGCATCTGGATCTGCTGATCACTCATCCGGTCGGGCCTTTCGATTGGCGCAGCTCGGCAACAAAATCGTAAGCGTCGCCGCGAAAGATGGAAGTGGTGAGTTCGACGACACGATCCGAGGCCAGATACGCGACACGCTGAATGCGAAGGCCGGCCTCCCCTTCAGGGACTCCCAGCAGGCTGGCCTCCTCTGCCGGCAGGTTGATGGCCGAGAGTTTTTGCACCGCGCGCACCGGACGGTTTCCGTCACGCGCGAGCACCTCATAGAGCGAATCCTCAACCACCATCGGATTGGGCAGAATGTCGGTCGGCAGCGAGGCGCGCTCGATAGCCATCGGGCGGCCATCCGCGCTACGCAACCGGGCAATGCGGGTCACTGACACGCCGTCGCCCAGCGACAGGGCGGCGATTTCCTCGGGCACCGGCAAGCAAACGCTGCGCTCAAGCCAGGTCGAGGTAACCGACATGCCCCGTTGCTTCATCTCTTCGGTAAACGAGGTCAGATGCGACAGCGATTGTTGCACCCGCAACCCGGCCCCGGTCACGAACGAGCCTGAGCCCTGACGCTGCACAACCGCCCCGCCCTCGACCAGCGCCTGAATCGCCTTGCGCACGGTGACGCGGGACAGATCGGTCAGGGCGGCAATCTCGCGTTCCGACGGCAGCGCCGAACCGGCGGGCAGGATGCCGGTTTCAATCGCGCCCTCGATCCGCTTGCGCAGTTGCAGGTATCGGGGGCCGCTGATGGAAGACAGCCAATCGCCAGCGCTCAGATACTGCGAAATATCCATCACCGGGTCTCTGATTTGACACGGCGCGCGGCCAGTTCCAGAGCGCCATCCAGAGCCGTGCCCTTGCGCTCGACCAAGCTGTCGGCTGCGGTTTGCGGCAGGAACGGCGCGTAATGCGGCGCCAGCCCGCCAATCAGGCACAGGGGCTCGCCCGGCACCCAGCCAAGGCTGCCCGCCGCCCGCATGATATAGGCCGCGCCCTCATCCATCAGAGCGCGCCCAGCGGCGTCGCCAGCCGTTGCGGCGGCGACGACCTTGGGGGCCAGACGCGCGAAATCGGTGGGAGTGCCGCCATTGGCGAAGGCCACAATATCGGCCGCCGACCCGCCGAGCTCGGCAAGCACATCATTTGTCAGGGCGGTTGGCGCAGCCAGACCGTCGATCCCATGCAGGATCCGCCGAAGCAACCCGCGCCCCAGATCGGCGCCCGACGCCTCGTCGCCAAGGGGGAAACCCCAGCCGCCAAGCAGCGTGATCTCGCCGCCTTGCTGCCGTGCAAGAAAGCTGCCCGTGCCGATCCCAATAACCGTCCCGTCCCCTGCCCCGAGCGCCCCGACAACGGCGGAGCGGCGATCATCCTCGACGGTGAAATTCTCATACCCGAGCGCCGTCGCCACCTGGCGCCCAACCGTAGCATCGACCACCCCGGCCAGCCCCAGATATCCGTAGCTCGCGTGCAAGGCAGACATCGGTAGCCCCGCCATCTCGGCAAGTTGCGCCAACCCCTCGCGCAGCGTCGAGATCGCCGCGTCGAAATCGGTTGTCACATTGGCCGGGCCGCGTTGCAGCTCGATACGGGCACCATCGCGAGAAAGGGCGAAGCGGCACGTCGAGCCACCGCCATCCACCGCGATCAGATTTACGTTTGGAGTCTGTTGCATAAAGATACCATTACAATACCTGTTATCCCTTATGCCATCTCAAAGTTCACGGATGATGCCAGATCAAGCCATATACAATTGGGTATTTTTTGGTTTTTGCCCCGGGATTTCTCGCGCATAATGGTATTTCAAAGGTATCGCTTCGGCATATCAGCTAGGGAACCGCATGTTGCGTCAGCAACGGCGGGGTTGCGACCCGCGTAGCGAAACCTTCTCATGCGGCTTTCCCTATCGCTTTGGCGAGGCGGCACCGAGCGGCAAAGCCGGTCAGATCTTCGTCCTTCAGGGTTTTCCAGCCGATCTTACGCGACAACTGGTCAAGGTACTTTTATAGGCATCGCTGTTCACATAGCCGGTGTGACGATCCGAGCTGACAAAGCGGATGCCGTTGGTCAGATCGGGCTGGGTCTTGGCGATATGCTTGTTCATTTCGGCGATAGTGGGTTTGCCGATAATTCAATATGTTACGCGGCAGCCCGTCTAAAGGAGCTGCCCTGAAATCCTATCAAACGGCTTGGTGTCAGGCTCGATCCTGCCCCTTTGATCAGGCCTCGGGCGCGGGCAGAACGCCTGCAGCGATCCAGCTGTCGATCTGCGCCAGCGCGGCTTCGGCGAAGGCGGGATCGTTGATATGGGCGTCAAGCTCGACCAGCGTTACATTCGCCGGACACCCCGTGCGGATCTCGCCCAAGAAGGCGGCAAGGCCTTCGGGATCCGACAGCGGGCCGCCGGGGCGATCCCATTCATTGCCGCCCTGAACGGGCAGAAGCAGGGTGACCGGCCCCTTTGCCGTGGCCAGTTGGGTGCAAATCGCCTGCGCCATCTCTCGGCGCTGATCGGCGGTCATCATCACCGATGACAGCAGCCGGTTATGGGCGTGCACCTCCTGCCCGGCCAGCTTGGGCGGCATCGCCTGCCAGCCGACGAAATCGACCAGATCGTAACAACCGATCGAGACAAGCTGCGGGGTGCCCGCGCGCCCTGCCCCGGTCATCCGGTCTGGCCCGGCGCTAAGGGACGAGCCCATGATATGGTTGCCCAGCTCCTGCGGGGCAAAATCCATCACGGCGGCAAAGGCCCCCTCGGCGGCGAGGCTTTCAAACGCCCGCCCGCCCATGCCGGTGGCGTGAAACACGGCAACCTCGAAGCCACGCGCCTCCAGTGCTGGTTTCAGCGCCACCATATAGCGCAGCACGGTCTTGCCAAAGCTGGTCATGCCGATCAGGGGCCGGTCACGTTTCGGGGCCTCAACCGCGCGGGCCGCCCCCAGCACCGCCCCGGCAGCTTGTGACAGCGAGGCTTTGCAGACCGAGTTGAGGCCATAAAGCCCCCCGGCCCAGAGGATCATCTGCACATCGGCAGGCAGACGCTCGGGCGGGATCAGCGGCGAGAAGGAGACGGTCGAGACGATATATTTCGGCACGCCAAGCGGCAGCGCGGCGCAGACATCGAGCGCCAGATCGGTGCCCATGCTGCCGCCCAGCACCAGAACGCCGTCAAACCGGCCTTCGCGGAAGAGCTGCAGGGCCAGCGCCGAGGCACCGCGCGCCATAATCTGCATGGCAAGGTTCTCGTCCTCGCCCGCGATGGCCTCGGCAATCGAACTGCCCCCGGCCTCGGCCACCTGATGTTTGGAAATATCGGTGGGCTCCGACGGATCACCCAGCACGCTCACATCCATGCTGAGCACCGCACCGCCCTGCCCGCGGATCACCTCGGCCAGATAATGCAGCTCGTCGTCTTTGGTGTCATAGGTGCCGACAATGAGGATGGTGCGCGCGCTCATAGCTTGATCCATGCGGTTTTAAGGTCGAGATACTTATCGAAGGCATGCAGCGATTTGTCATGGCCATTGCCCGATTGCTTCACCCCGCCCAGCGGCACGGTGATATCGGCGCCGCCATAGGTGTTTACATGCACTACGCCCGCCTTGATCTTGCGGATCATCCGGTGGGCGCGGGAAAGATCCCGGGTCCAGACCGCCGAGGCGAGGCCGTAATCGGTGGAATTGGCGATGGAAATGGCCTCGTCTTCGCTGTCAAAGGCGATGACGGCCAGAACCGGGCCAAACACCTCTTCCCGCGCCAGCCGGTCATCGGGCGAGACGCCGGTGACGATGGTGGGGGCCATGTAATAGCCGCCGGTTTCCTCCAGCACCCGCTGCCCACCGATGCGAATGTCGCGCCCCAGCGCCCGGGCCTCGTCGACAAAGCCGAGGTTTTGCTGAAGCTGGGCGAGCGAGTTCACCGCGCCCGAGGCGGTGGCGGGATCGAGCGGATCGCCGGTTTTCATGCCTTCGACGTAACTCGCGAGCGCTTCCACAAATTCATCGTGGATCGAGCGCTCTACCAGCAGCCGCGACCCGGCCACGCAGACCTGCCCGGCATTGCGAAAGATCCCGTTGGCCGACACCTTGACTGTTTCCATCAGGTCGGGCGTGTCGGCAAAGACGATGTTGGGCGATTTGCCCCCGAGCTCCAGATAGACCCGCTTGAGGTTCGAGCGGGCGGAATATTCCAAGAGCCGCCGACCCACCGGGCCGGAGCCGGTGAAGACCAGCACATCGACATCCATCGACAGGCCCATCGCCTCGCCCACCACCGCCCCGCGGCCAGTGACCACGTTGAACACCCCGGCGGGCAGACCCGCCTCAAGCCCAAGCTCGGCCAACCGCACCAGGGTCAGCGAGGCGGTTTCGGCGGGTTTCAGCACCACCGAATTACCCGCCGCCAGCGCCGGGGCAAATTTCCACGAGCCGATCATCAGCGGAAAATTCCACGGCACGATGGCCCCAACCACGCCCACCGGGGCGCGGTGGATCAGGCCGAGAGTACCGGGATCGGTCGGGGCGATCTCGCCGTAGAGCTTATCCAGCGCCTCGGCGTAATAGCGGATGGTGCCAGCGGCCGATAGCGGTTCGGCCTTCAGCGCCATGCCGATCTCGGTGCCATTGTTGCGCACGCCAAGCACGGCCAGCTCGAGAGCGTTTTCCTCGATCAGATCGGCCCAGCGCAGCAGGATCTTCTTGCGCGAAGCCGGGGCCAGATCGGCCCAGCGCCCATCGTCAAAGGCGCGGCGGGCGGCGGCAATCGCGGCCTCGGCATCAGCTTTGGTACCGGCGGCCATAGTGGTGAGTACCTCGCCATTCAGGGGCGAAATCACCTCAAGCACAGCGCCATCCGAGGCCGGGCAACGGGTGCCATCGATCACATGCAGCGCGGGCGGCACCGGCGCCGTGCGCAGGGTTTCAATCCGGGAGAGGTCGAGCATGGCTTACCCTTGTTGGCTTTCGTGAATGTCGTGGTCATGCGAGAATTCCGGCTCTTTCAGCCGCGCCTCGCGGATGACGCCCCAGAAATGCATGATGATCAGCAGCAGGATGGCGACGGCGAGGAAGGCCGAGATCGGGCGGTCGACGAAATCGAGCGGCGACTGCACCCGCGCCATGGCCGAGCGCAGCTTCACCTCCATGATCCCGCCAAGCACCATGCCAAGGATCACCGGCACGATCGGCAGGTTCTGACGTTTCAGCACCAGCCCGAGCAGGCCGAAGGCGGCGGCGATCCCCGCATCCGTCACCGAGTTGCGCAGCGAATAGACGCCGACAAAGCTGAGGGTGAGGATGGTCAGGCCGAGAAACCGCGTGGGGATCTGGATGATCTTCATCAGCCGGTTCGAGGCCAGCGCCACGAAGATCACCACGATGATATTGAGCAGGATCATCGCGATATAGAGCAAGACCGAAAGCATCATCGCCGTCAGCGCCTCGCCGGGGATGCCCAGCGCCAGAAGCGGGATCATCGCGGCGGCGGGAACGGCGTTGTTGGCGCTTTCCGAGGCCACCAGCCCTTCGGGGCTGCCCTTGCCGAAAGCGTCGGGATCCTTCGAAGTTTTCTGGGCATAGGTGTAGGTGAGGAACTGCGCGGTAAACTCGCCCACGCCGGGGATCACCCCCATCAGCACCCCGAAGCCAGACCCGGCCGCGGCGATGCGCTTGTGCTTCAGCACGCCTTTCAGGGCGCCGAACATGTTGCCTTCAACGCGCTGATCTTCCGGGGCGTGTTCGGGTTCGGAGAGTAGCACGAAAGCCTGACTGACCGCGAAAAGCCCGAGCACCACGACGATCAGATCGACGCCCGAGGCGAGAAAATCAAAGCCGAAGGTGAAACGCTGGGTATATTTCACCGGCTCCAGCCCCACCGTACCGATGAAGATGCCGAAGGCGGCGAGCGAGCCTGCGGCAAAGGTTTGGCCGCGATGGGCAATCACCACCAGAACGATGCCCAGAAGGGCCGCCAGAAAGATCTCGCGCGAGCCGAACATCGGGGCGACTTTCGCCAAAACCGGCGACAACAGGATCAGCGCGATGATCGACAGGATACCGCCCACGAAAGACGCGCCATAGGCCAGCCCCAGCGCCTTCAGCGCCTCGCCGCGCTTCGTCATCGGGTAGCCGTCATAGGTGGTCAGCGCGTTCACCGGGGTGCCCGGCGTGTTGATCAGGATCGCAGGCAGCGAGCCGCCATACATCGACGAGCCATAGATGCCCAAAAGCATGGTCAGCCCGACAATCGGCGGAAAGGAAAAGGTGGCGGGCAGCAGAATGGCAATCGCCACCGCCGCCCCGACCCCCGGAATGGCGCCGATGATCACGCCACCGACAGAGCCGATGAAAAGCGCGACCAGCACTTGTCAGAAATAAGTCATCATCAGGCTGCGCAGCCCACCCGCGGGCAACAGCTCGTAGAGCGCACCTGCAGGCAATTTGACCTGCAGGAAGCCACGAAACACCACCACAACAACAAGGCCGAACAGTAGCGCCACCGCCATCCAACGCCAGCTTCGATAGCCCAGCCGGTAGCTGAGCGTGGCGGTGAACAGCAGGGTGGCGGGCAGATAGCCGAGCAGCGGCACCAGAGCGACATAGGCCATGAACCACAGCGCGTATTCCACCGACTTGATCCAGTGCAGCACTTCCTGAAACCGCCCCGGAATGCGTTCGGAGACCAGCGCGCCGATCATGTGCATGGTGCTGAACAGAACCATCGCAAAGATCGCCACGGCGGGCCAGAAGGCCGGTTGGGCAAAGAGTTTTGTCCCCGCGACCCAGCGCGTCTGAAACGGCAGGTTCACCAGAAGGAAGATGGCGAACAGGAAAGACAGCAACGCGATGAAAAAATCACCGGGCCGCCGGTAGCGCTTGAACAGATCCTGACGCGTTCTGATCCGGCTCATCTCGTTCTCCGCATTTTGAAAGGCTCCGGGCGGCACTGACCGCCCGGAGTGGAGAAGATCACTGACCGATCAGACCAGCCACGGTGCCAAGCGCCTGAGCGTCATGCTCGATCTGGGCTTCAGACGCGGCGGCGTCTTTCCAGTAGATCAGCGCGCCGGTTTCCTCCGACAGCTTTTTCGCGGCATCCGAGGCCATCACCTTTTCCGCCACCGCTGCGATCTTGGCGCGCACGTCTTCGGGCGTGTCTTTCGCCACGAAAAGGCCGTTCCACAGATGCAGATCGAGCTCAGGCTGGAGCTCGCCCACGGTCGGCGTTTCGGGGATGAGCGGGATACGCTGTTCGCCGATTGAGGCCAGCACATTGACCTGATCGAGGCAGGGCAGGATCAGTTGCAGGGTGGTGTTGATCACATCGGCATCGCCCGAAGCGAGCGTGTTGCAATCGAGCGCATCAAAGGCAGCTTCGCTGGCGAACTGGAAGCCCATCTTTTGCGCCAGCGCGAAGGTCACCTGGGTCGGGATCAGGAACGAGCCAAAATGGCCCAGCGCCACGCCGTGATCCTGCGCGTAAACGGCAAGCTCTTCCATCGAGTGATAGGGCGCATCTTTCGACGCGGCGATCACGAACGGATAGGTCAGGAAGATGCCAACCGGATCGAAGGGGTTCGGGCTCAGCGCCGGAATGCCCACCTCGGGGCCGACCAGCGGCACGTCGATCACGAAAGACCCTACGGTGTAGCCGTCAGCCGGGGCGCCAGCCACTTCGGCCGCACCGGGGAACGGGCCACCGCCGCCGCCCGGTTTATTCACCACCGCAGCAGGCACGCCATATTCGGTCTGAAACTCATCTGCGATCATCCGGGTCAGCACGTCTTCCAGATCGCCCGGCGGGAAGGGCACGACAAACTCAACCGGCTTTTCGGGATATTCGGCATGGGCCGCCAGCGGCAACATGCCAGCCACGGCAACAGCGGACATGGCGAGGAATTTCTTCATTGCAGTTCTCCCTGTTCGCGGTTCATTATTTGAACCATTGGTAACATTTATTGTTGCATTAGAAACGAAACTCCGTCAACAATTGAGTTGAAAAACCTGAAATCGACGGCTCATCAGATCAGATTGCTATGGGAACGATCACAAAAGCGCTTGAATTGCTTAATTTTTTCTCACGCTCCCGGCCTGCGCTGGGGCTTGGGGATTTTGTGCGTCTGTCCCACCGCGACAAGGCTACGGTGCATCGTCACCTCGTCGAACTGGCCGAAAATGGCTTTCTGGAGCAAAATCCCGAGACCCGCGCCTACCGGCTGGGGCCAGCGATTCTACGTCTGACCGCCGTGCGCGAGGCCACAATGCCGATGCGCTCGCTTGTCGCGCCCGTTGTCGCAGACCTCGCGAATGAGGTGGGTGAGCTGGTGCATTTCTCGCTGTTGCAGGGCGAGCAGCTTTCCCCGGTGCTGCACACGGATCCGGGCCGTCACGGCACCCAGGTGCATTTTGACGAGGCCGAA
Organism: Maritimibacter sp.; assembly: GCA_037379985.1. Classification (GTDB taxonomy): domain Bacteria; phylum Pseudomonadota; class Alphaproteobacteria; order Rhodobacterales; family Rhodobacteraceae; genus Sinisalibacter. Next base: position 1,644 of record JARRIY010000040.1, on the reverse strand, counting down.
GTTTTGCCCCTGCATGCTACGTCTTCGGGGCTCGCCGTATTGGCCTTCGCGCCAGCAGATCTGCGCAAGGCCGTTCTGGCCGGACCGCTCGCGCCTTTCGCCTCGCATACCATCACCGACGCGGCCGCGCTGGAGCAGGCGCTTGATACGGTGCGGGCCAGCGGATTCGGCGTCAACGATCAGGGATTTGATGACGAGGTCGCCTCGGTCGCCGCGCCGGTCTTCGGCCCCGATGGCAATGTGATCGGCGCGCTTGGAATAGCCGTGCCATTTGCCCGGATGACTGAAGCGAAACGCACTGAAATCAGCAACCTTCTGCCGGGCGGCGTGGCCCGGATCACCACCGCCACCGGCGGCACTATTCCCACGGCGCTGGCCGAGGCCTGGAAGGCCGCGCAGCCCGACGCCGTATCGTGACGAAGAGGACGACATGAAAGACGCCAATTTCCTGAAAGAACACAATGCCCGCAGCATCTGGCATCCGATGGCCCACCCGGCCGACAGCATTGCCAATCCGCCCGACATCATCGTCGGCGGTGACGGGGTAAGCATCACCGATGTCGATGGCCACACCACCATTGATGCCGTTGGCGGGCTGTGGAACGTAAATCTCGGCTTTTCCTGCCAGCCGGTGAAAGAGGCAATTGCGGCACAGCTCGACAAGCTGCCGTATTATTCGATTTTCCGGGGCACCACCAATGACGCGGTGATCGAACTGGGCGAGATGCTGCGCGAGTTCTTTGCGCCTGATGGGCTGACGCGCGCCTTCTATACCTCGGGCGGCTCGGATTCGGTCGAGATCGCTTTGCGTCTTGCCCGCCAGTACCACAAGGTGCGCGGCGAGGCGGGCCGGGTGAAATATCTCAGCCTGAAAAAAGGCTATCACGGCACCCATACGCTGGGCGCGAGTGTTAATGGCAACGCCAATTTCCGCACTCAATATGAGCCGCTGATGCCCGGCTGCTATCACATCCCGGCGCCCTATACCTATCGCAACCCCTTCAATGAAACCGACCCGGAAAAGCTGGCGCAGCTCTGCCTGGCCGCGATGGAAGACGAAATCAAATTCCAGGGGGCCGAGACCATCGCCGCGATGATCATGGAGCCGATCCTTGGCGCTGGCGGGGTGATCGTGCCGCATGAAAGCTTCATGCCGGGGGTGCGGGCGATCTGCGATAAATACGGCATCTTGCTGATCGCCGATGAGGTGATCACCGCTTTCGGTCGCTCTGGCGACTGGTCCGGTTCGCGCCATTGGGGTGTGCAGCCCGACATGATGACCACAGCCAAGGCCATCACCAACGGCTATTTCCCGTTCGGGGCCGTGATGATCTCCGACAAGGTTGCCGAGGTGTTTGAAAGCGACACATCCGGCAAGGGGGCCATCGGCTCGGGCTATACCTATTCCGGCCACCCGGTTGGGGCAGCAGCCGCCATCGCCACCCTGAAAGAAACCCTGCGCCTGAACGTCAAAGACAATGCCGCGGCCCGCGGGACACAACTCTTTGCCGGGCTGAAAGCGCTGCAGGAGAAATACAGCATCATCGGCGATATGCGCGGTGGCCACGGGCTGATGTGCGCGCTGGAGCTGGTCAGCGACCATGCCAGCAAAGCCCCAATTGACAAGGGCACCATCGGCAGAAT
>JARRIY010000039.1:0-14162 GCA_037379985.1 Maritimibacter sp. | reverse complement strand
CTGATACCAGAATAGCCAAGTCAGATATTCTCCCCGCCCGGCATCCCCGACCGCCGGGCCGATCTGCGCCTCGGGAAACATATCCGAGAGGTAGAGCATGATCGCCGCGCTTTCGGTGATCAGAGTGTCGCCATCGGTCAGCGCAGGCACCTTGCCTTCGGGGTGCGGGTTAGCCGGATCGCGCCCGCCAGTGCCATTTTGCCGTGGAATAGAGACATATTTTAGCGTCACGCGGGTTTGCAGACCGAATTCATGGATCAGCGCCAGCATTCGCGACGAGCGGGTTTGGTGGGAATGGTAAAGTGTCAGCATCATCGTGGTCCTTTTTGGTGACGAGATCGGATGGCCCCCGCTATACTCCGGCCATACTGTCAGTTTCCGTCAGGATGAAATGGCCCGCTCTGATCGACTTTTTCGCCTTCTCGACGCTCTGCGCCGCCTGCCCACGCCGGTTACAGCGGCGCGCCTGGCGGTGGGGCGATCATCGATGGCGAAGCCGGGTTCGGCTACACCCTGACTGAGGATCCCAGCTTGCCGCCACAGATGCTTGACCGGCTGGAGCTGGAAGCGGTGGTGCTAGGGCTTGGGCAGCTTAGCTGGATGGGCGATCCGGCGCTGTCGGAGGCCGCCGACCGGGCGCTGGCCAAGATCACCGGCAGCCTGCCGCCCTCCAAGGCTGAAGAAGCCCGGCATGTGGCGCTGCTATCCTATATGTTCGAGCCGCAACCCGATGTGCCTCCGCATCTGGACCTGCTGCGCGAAGCCGCCTGGGCCGAACGCGCGGTAGAGATCACCTATACCGACCTCAAAGAAGCCGAGACCCGCCGCAAGGTCTGGCCGCTGGCGGTGGTCTATACCGACCGGGAATCCTGGCTGATGGCCTGGTGCTGCCTGCGTCAGGATTTTCGCCGCTTCAAAGCTTCACGAATGGGCACGGTCGAGATGCTATCCGAAAGCTTTCGCCCGCGGCGTGCTGCATTGCTGCGTGAGATGTTCGAGGTCTTGCGAGGCGCGACCGGAGATTAGATCAGCACGGCCAGCAATAGATTGAGGGTGAGGAAAGAGGCCGCCGTTGCCCCGAGCAGCGCGATCGAGGCTACCCCTTCATGGCCCGCTTCCTGCGAAAACACCGTGTAGATGGTGAACATCGGCATGGCGGCGGCCAGAATCACCGCAATACGCAGATCATCACTCAGAGGCACCCCAAGCGCCATGATGGCCAGAACTGCCAGCGCCGTTGCCAGTGGCATCACGATCAACTTGCCCAGCACAATCTGGCCGGCCAGCGCCCGGTTGCCGCGAACGGGCAGGACAACAAGCGACCCACCGATGACGATCAGTGCCGGGGCCGCTGCCGAGGCAGCCACGAGTCCGGTCAGCCGCATGACTGGTGCGGGCAGGCTGAGGCCGGTGAGCGAGGCGACCAGCCCCAGAATAATGCCGATCACCAGCGGTCGTTTGATCACTCCGATCAGCACATTGCGGACCTGGCGCAAAGGATGCGCTTCGCCCGAGGGTTTGCCCATCTCGATCAACACCAGCGCCAGCGGGATAAACACCGCGTTTTCCACCAGCATGTTCATCGCCAGCACCGAGCCTGCCAGATTGGGATAAAGCAGCAGCATCAGCGGATAGCCGATAAAGCCGGAATTTGGGCAGGTGGTGCCCATCACCGCAATTCCCCGCCGCCCGGGATCGGTGGCAAAGGAAAACCAGACAAAACCGAGCGCGATGGTGATCAGCCCACCGATCAGATAGGCGCCCATATAGCCGGGCTGAAACACTTCAGCGGCGGGGCGCGATGCGACGGACTGAAACACCAGAACCGGCAGCGCGATATTCATCACATAGCGCCCGAAAACCCGCATATCGCCCGGCTTCAATCCACCCATTGCCACCAGAACATAGCCTAGAACGACCATGGCAAAGATCGGGAAGGTGATACTGAATACCATCAACATGTGGCTCTATTCCTAGGCTTTTTCGCTCTGTTGCGACGAAAGCCAGCCTCGGGTGAAGCCGTGCATTCATCGCCATTTGCACAGACATAGCTTGGTTTCATACGAAACAAAACGCTCCGATGAATTGACACTGGACTCGTGCATTCATTCCTGAAATTGTCGCCCGTGATGGTGCTGGCCCTAACGGGCTGGCTGAAAAGGGAACACGGTGCAAGCTTTGGCTTAATTCCGTGACTGCCCCCGCAACTGTAAGCGGCGAGCAACCCCGACGAACACCACTGAACCCAAGGGTTCGGGAAGGTTCGGGGACGCAGCGACCCGCGAGTCAGGAGACCTGCCATCTCAGGTGCGGATCCCCGCATCTTGGTCACCTTTAACCCGGGCGGGGTGCCCTGGGACGGAGTATTTAGATGGACCAGACAGGCCCGCATATATCGCCGTTGCCGCAATGCCTCTGCCCTTTGCGCGGAGGGCGCGATGCTATTGGAACGTACAATCTCACAACTCGACACCGGACCGACCACGCCTGAACGGGCCACGGAAATGGGCCGGATGGGCTATCTGCAATGGTTGCTCGCACTGCCTGGTCGCGCGAATTACATGCGCGAGGCGATGCGGGCGCATACCATGGCCGAGCCATTTGCCGAAAATTCACCCGCTATCGCGGTATTCTGCGATCTGCTTCTCGATTCGATGCAGATCCCGCCCAGAGCTTTGCCACTCACCCTGCCGGAACGGCAAAGGCGCGGCGGGGCTCAGGCGCGGCGAATGCGGCTCTAATACAGGGCTTTTGGCTCAGCCGATCTTGCCGCGCGGTCCGTCGCCCACCTGCGCGCGATGCAGCAGCAGGTGATCTAGGATCGTGCAGGCCGCCATCGCTTCACCAACCGGCACGGCGCGAATCCCGACACAGGGATCGTGCCGGCCTTTGGTGATGATTTCGGCATTTTCGCCTGATTTAGTGACTGTTTGGCGGGTCGTCAGGATCGAGCTGGTGGGTTTTACCGCAAAGCGCACGACGATATCCTGGCCGGAGGAAATCCCGCCCAGAATGCCGCCCGCGTGGTTGGAATTGAACACCGGCTGACCGTCATCGCCCATAAAGATTTCATCGGCATTTTCTTCGCCGGTCAGCATGGCCGCCGCCATGCCTTCGCCAATCTCGACACCCTTCACCGCGTTGATCGACATCATCGCCGCGGCCAAATCAGTGTCTAACTTGGCGTAAATCGGCGCTCCCAACCCGGCAGGTGCGCCTTTGATCGTGACTTCCACCACAGCCCCAACCGAGCTGCCCGCTTTGCGCAACCCGTCAAGATAGTCTTCCCAGGTCTTCGCCGCTTCAGCATCGGGCACCCAGAACGGGTTGCGGTCGATCTCATCCCAGTCAAACCGCGCGCGGTCGATCTCGTGCACGCCCATGCGGGTCATATAGCCTTTGATCTCGATCTGAGGCGCCAGAGCCTTCAGCACTTCTCGCGCCACGCCACCGGCAGCCACCCGGGCGGCGGTTTCGCGCGCCGAGCTACGCCCGCCACCACGCGGATCGCGAATGCCGTATTTCATCCAATAAGTGATGTCGGCATGGCCCGGGCGGAATTTCTCGGCGATCTCGGAATAGTCTTTTGAGCGCTGATCGGTGTTTTCGATCATCAACTGCACCGGCGTGCCAGTGGTCATCCCCTCATAGACACCCGAAAGGATTTTCACCGCATCCGGTTCGCGCCGCTGGGTGGTGAATTTGTTCTGCCCCGGTTTGCGCATATCGAGCCAATGCTGAAGCATCCCGGCCTCAAGCTTCACGCCGGGCGGCACGCCATCCACAGTGGCCCCCAGCGCAGGCCCGTGGCTTTCGCCCCAGGTGGTGACGCGGAAAATATGTCCAAAGCTGTTCATCATGGCCGGGGCTCCCTTCGCTCTCTCCTCTAGGCGTTTCGCCTTGCACGGGCAAGCCATGAGCCTTAGGTTGCGCCTTACCTCGGGGTGCCAACTTGGCTGAGACGCATATGCGGACCCGTTGAACCTGAACCGGCTAACACCGGCGGAGGGAAGGTATTCGGCACGACGCACGAGCTTTTTCTTCGCCCATCGTTTGAATGGAGCGACCGATGAAACTTATTCCCATCCTGTTTGCGGGCCTCGCGGCTACCCCACTCAGCGCCGAGACGCTGAGCGTCTACGCGCCCGACTATTTTGCCTCGGAATGGGGTCCGGGCCCGGCGATCAAAGCTGCCTTTGAGGAAAAATGCGGCTGCGAGCTGGATTTCGTCACCGGCGATCTGCTGCCGCGCCTGCTGCTGGAAGGCAGAAACACCGAGGCCGATGTGGCCATCGGGTTTGATAGCGACATGACCCAAAAAGCACGTGAAAGCGGGCTGTTTGCGCCGCATGGCGTGGATCTGTCGCCGCTGACTCTGCCTGTTGAGTGGGATGACGACACCTTCCTGCCGTTTGACTGGAGCTATGTCGCCTTTGTTTATGACAACACGAAAATCCCCAACCCGCCGAAAAGCTTTGAAGAGCTGGTGAATTCCACCGAAGACTGGAAGATCGCCATTCAGGATCCGCGCGCCTCGATCTCGGGCCTGTCGCTGGCGCTTTGGGCCGATCAGGTGTTTGGCGAAGGCGCGAAAGACGCCTGGGCGAAGCTTGCGCCGAAAATTACCAATGTCACCAAAGGCTGGTCGGAGGCTTATGGCCTCTTTACCGATGGCGAAGTGGATATGGTGCTGAGCTACACCACCTCGCCCGCCTATCACATCATCGCTGAGGAAGACGAAACCAAATCGGCGGCGCTGTTTGACGAGGGTCATTACATGACCGTTGAATTGGCCGCGAAACTGGCGGGCACAGATCAGCCGGAGCTGGCGGATGAGTTCATGAATTTCATCCTGTCGAAAGAGTTCCAGCAAATCATCCCGACCGCCAACTGGTCATACCCGGCTGCCCTGCCTGAAAGCGAATGGCCCGAAGCCTTTACCCAGCTTAACTACCCGTCGAAAGCGATCTGGCTGAACGAAGCGCAAGCGGCAGAGCGTCGCGCACCGGCGATTGCGGCATGGCAAGACGCCTTTACCCAGTAAACCTCTGGCCGGGGCGCGTGGCGGTCGCTTTGGTTGCCGTCATCAGCCTCGGTACATTGGTGGCGGTGGCCCTGCGCTCTGAAGGCGTGGGGGCGTTCACGCGCTACGATTGGCTGGCCCTCCGGTTTACACTGGTTCAGGCCAGCCTTTCGGCCGCGCTATCGGTGGGCTTTGCCATCCCGGTGGCCCGCGCATTGGCACGGCGACGCTTTCCCGGGCGCCACCTGCTCATCACCCTGTTGGGCGCGCCTTTTATCCTGCCAGTGATCGTCGCCATTCTTGGGCTGATCGCCGTGTTCGGGCGTAAGGGTATCCTATCGCAATTGCTGATTTTCGCTGGATTAGAGCCTGTTTCCATCTATGGCTTTCACGGCGTGATCATCGCACATGTGTTTTTCAACCTGCCATTGGCCACGCGGCTGATCCTGCAAGGCTGGCTGTCGATTCCCGCTGAGCGCTTTCGCCTCGCCGCCTCGCTGGGCTTCGGTCCGGGCGATATTGCCCGGGTGCTGGAACGACCGATGTTGCGGCAGGTGCTGCCCGGCGCATTTCTGGTGATCTTTATCATCTGCCTGACCTCTTTCGCGGTGGCGCTGGCGCTTGGCGGCGGGCCGAAGGCGACAACGGTCGAACTCGCCATCTATCAGGCCTTCCGGTTTGATTTCGATCTGGGCAAGGCGGCGCTGCTGGCGCTCATGCAGGTCGTGATCGCCGGTGGGGCGGCGCTGGTGGCACTGCGGGTCAGCCTGCCGGCGGAGCTGGGCACCGGACTGGATCGCGCCATTCAGCGCTGGGATGCCGCCACACCGCTTCTGCGCTTGCAGGATGCCGTACTTATCGCCCTGGCTGCGCTGTTCCTGCTGACGCCCCTGTCGATGATCGCGATCCGGGGGGCGGCGGGGCTGGCTGATCTGCCTGTCTCGATCATCGGGGCCAGTCTGCGCTCGCTCATCGTCTCGCTGGGCACGGCGGGGCTGACCATCGCCCTCGCCCTGCCCATTGCCGGGCTTGCCGTGCTGCGCCGATCGCATCTGGTCGAAGCAATCGGCACGCTGACCATCGCCGCCTCGCCGCTGGTCATGGGCACCGGGCTTTATATCCTGCTCTTTCCCATCGCCAATCCAACAGCCCTTGCCCTGCCGGTGACGGCGCTGGTCAATGCGACCATGGCCCTGCCCTTTGCACTCCGGGCGATCTTGCCTGTTTTATCAGGAATAGAGACCGATTTTGGCCGGTTGGCCGATGAATTGGGCATGCGTGGACTGGCGCGAATTCGGCACCTTTGGCTGCCACGTCTGCGCAGACCGCTGGGCTTTACCGCCGGGTTGGCAGCGGCGTTGAGCATGGGCGATCTGGGGGTGATCACACTCTTTGGCACGCCCGAAGGCGGCACCCTGCCGCTATTTCTCTACCGCCTGATGACCGCCTATCGCATGGATGCGGCGATGAGCGCGTCGATGATCCTGCTGGCGCTTTCGCTGGGCTTGTTCTGGATGTTCGACCGTGGAGGGCGGATAGATGCTGACACTTGATCACCTGATGATCACGCTGGGTGATTGGAGCCTGCAAGCCGATCTGCAGATCGAGACCGGCGCGCAAGTCGCTGTGCTTGGCCCCTCGGGCGCGGGCAAATCCACCCTGCTGGCCGCGATTGCCGGGTTTCAGCCGGTCACATCCGGGCGGGTGCTCTGGAACGAAAGCGATCTGACCAATGCCGCCCCGGCTTCGCGCCCAGTCTCGACGATCTTTCAGGATAACAACCTGTTCCCGCATCTGACGGCGGCGCAGAATGTCGGGCTGGGCATCCGTCCGGACCTGAAGCTTTCGCAAGAGGATCACGCCCGGGTCAGCGCCGCGCTGGAGCGGGTTGGGCTGGCCGGGCTCGGAGATCGCAAGCCCGGGCGGCTGTCAGGTGGTCAGGCGGCCCGTGTGGCGCTGGCAAGGGCGCTTTTGCGGCATCGACCGCTGATGCTGCTTGATGAACCATTCGGCGCGCTTGGCCCGGCGCTGAAGGCCGAAATGCTGGCGCTGGTGCGCGATCTGGCCGCCGAGACGGGGGCCACGCTGCTGATGGTCAGCCATGAGCCGGAGGATGCGCGCGTGCTGGCAGAGCAGGTGATTCTGGTGGCCGGTGGCATTGCCCATGCCCCCCGGCCCACAGAAGAAATCTTTGCCAATCCGCCGGATGCTCTGCGAGACTATCTTGGGCGCTAGGGCCTTTTGCCGAAAACCTGAGGCAGCAGGTTTGCGCCAAGAAGCCGAAATGAAAAAGGGCGCCCCGAGAGGCGCCCTTATCATTCTATTGGCTCAGACTCAGAGATTGGCCTCTTGGCCGTTATGCTTGACCGGGTACCACAGCTTTTTGTTGCTGAGATACAGCAGGGTCGACAGCAGCACGAGCAGCACAACACCCAGCACGCCGGTATGTTTGCGCGCCATCATCTTCGGCTCCGCCGCCCACATCAGGAAGGCAGCGACATCGGTGGCCATCTGCTCTTCAGTCGCTTTGGTCCCATCGTCATATTCAACGAGGTCTTCCGACAGCGGCGGCAGCATCCGCACCCAGCCAGTCGAGAAGGCTTTGTTCTCATAAAGAACCTGCCCCGCAACTTCGCTTTCTTCGCCGGTGAAGCTCAGCAGGTAAGAACGAATGTATTCCGCCCCGCCGATACCTTTGAAGAGCTGGTTGATACCAGTGCCATAGGGGCCGTGGAAGCCCGCCCGGGCTTTCGCCATCAAAGACAGGTCGGGACCCATGCCTTCGCCGGAAACTGCCGGGAAATGATCCGCCGGTTTCGCCGGACGATAATCGTCAAGCTCGGCATCATAGACCTCGTAGTTTTCGGCAGCAAACGCCCGAACTTCGTCTTCGGTGTAGCCGAGCCCGCCGGGATCGGACAGCGTGCGCAGCGGCACATATTGCAGACCGTGGCAGGCCGAGCAAACCTCGACATAGACTTTCAGACCACGCTGAAGCTGCGCCTGATCATAGGCACCAAGGGGGCCTTCAAACGAGAAGGCGTAATCCTCGATATGGCCACCGCCTTCATTCGCCAGCGCTGCCCCGGCACCAAAGCCGAGCGACATCGCGGTGAGCGCGGTGAGGGTGAGTTTCCTGATCATCTCTCTTGATCCTTTCTCTGCGCTCACTCAGCCGCCGAGCCAGAGGCTTCGGGGTAGTGGTGGTTGAAGTCTTCTTCGATGGTCAGCGGCGGGGTCTGCGCCTTTTCGGTCCAGCCAAGCACCGGCAGGATCACGAAGAAATAAGCAAACCAGTAGGTCGCCGCGATCAGCGAAATGTAGTCATAGGGGTGCGTCGTCGCCTGGGCGCCCACCCACATCAGAACCACAAAGTCGATCACCAGCAACCGGAACCACCATTTGAACGCCGGACGGTACTGGCCCGAACGGGTTTTGGAGGTGTCGAGCCAGGGGGCCAGCGCCATCACAGCAATCGCACCGAACATCGCCAGCACGCCGAAGAACTTGGCGTCGACAATGCCACCGGTCAGGAAGCTGACCAGCTGCACAACCCAGACATCGCCGGTGAAGGCACGCAGGATCGCGTAGAAGGGCAGGAAGTACCATTCCGGCACGATATGCGCAGGCGTCGCCAGCGGGTTGGCTTCGATGTAGTTATCCGGGTGGCCCAGATAGTTCGGCATGAAACCGACCACAGCAAAGAAGATCAGCAGCACAACGGCCAGCGCGAACAGGTCTTTGATCACGAAATAGGGCCAGAAGGGCAGCGTATCTTTCTTGACTTCGGCTTTCGAGCCGCGCCGCACTTCCACGCCGGTCGGGTTGTTGTTGCCGGTGGTATGGAAGGCCCAGATGTGAACGGCCACAAGCGCGGCGATCACGAAGGGCAGCAGGTAGTGCAGCGAGAAGAAGCGGTTCAGCGTGGCGTTATCCACCGCCGGTCCGCCCAGCAGCCATTGCTGGATCGACTCACCGATGAAGGGGATCGCGCCAAACAGGCCGGTGATAACGGTTGCGCCCCAGAACGACATTTGCCCCCAGGGAAGCACATAGCCGAGGAAGCCGGTCGCCATCATCAGCAGATAGATCAGCATGCCGATGATCCAGGTCACTTCGCGCGGCGCTTTGTAGGAGCCGTAGAAGAGGCCACGGAAAATGTGGATATAAACCGCTAGGAAGAACAGCGACGCGCCATTGGCGTGCATGTAGCGCAGCATATAGCCGCCATTCACATCGCGCATGATATGCTCGATCGAGGCGAAGGCCAGTTGGGTGTTCGGCGTGTAATGCATCACCAGAATGATGCCGGTGACGATTTGCAGCACCAGAACAAAGGCCAGAACGATGCCCCAGATCCACCACCAGTTAAGATTTTTCGGGGTCGGGATCATCAGCGTGTTATAGGCAAGGCCCACGACCGGAAGACGTTCGTGAAGCCAGTTTTCGAACCGCGATTTCGGCTCGTAGTGATCGTGCGGGATACCGGACATGCTTTCCTCCCTTAACCCAGCTTGATCGTCGTATCGTCGACGAATGCGGCGATCGGAACCGGCAGGTTGCGCGGTGCCGGGCCTTTGCGAATGCGTGCGGCGGCATCGTAATGCGAGCCGTGGCAGGGGCAGTACCAGCCGTGGTAGTCGCCAGCGCCATCGCCCAGCGGCACACAGCCCAGATGGGTGCAGACACCCATCACCACCAGCCATTTTTCATCGGCATCCAGGGTGCGGTTATCATCGGTGGCTTCCGCATCGGCGGCGATATTGTCGTTACGCGCATTGCGGTCGACAAGATCGTCCAGCGGCACTTCTTTGGCAAACGCGATTTCTTCATCAGTACGGTGACGAATGAAAACCGGCTTGCCGCGCCATTTGACCGTCAGCTGCGTGCCTTCTTCGATGTCGGACACATCGACGCGGATCGAGGCTTGCGCCTTCACGTCAGCCGAGGGATTCATCTGGTTAATCAGCGGCCAAACTGCGGCGCCCGTCGCCACAGCAGCGGCACCGCCGGTGGCGTAGTAGAGGAAATCCCGGCGGGATCCCTGTTGATCGTCTGCGTGTGACACGAGATCTTCTCCCTTCTTTGGCCGCCGCGCGGCCGACAGACCTCAGACCACAGTTTCCCGCAGCCCATTGCGCGGCTGTTTAACGTGCGAAAATCCACCAGTCCAGCAGACAATCGCACTCCAGGCCTTGAATTACCTAGCTGGCGTTCACAATTCAGCCGATCCGATGCCGTGCGCGCTCCGGATGGAGCAAATCCCCGGCGCCGTTGGAATTGCTTTATATTCTTACTTTTGAATGTAAAATTCTCGGGCGCAAAAACCCACTCCTCAGGCTACTGCCTGCGACATTCTGTCAGATTTAGGGAAAAAACCCGATATTGGCCTAACCCGGCTGGGTGGCCTTCATGCTTTCGCGCTCGCTAAACACCGCAAACCAGTCATCCAGCGCCCCGCGCCCTTTGCGCCAGCCCCGGTCATCATGGCGCAGATCCAGATACCCAAGCGCGCAACCGACCGAAATCAGCCCGGCATCGAGCGGGCCTGACAGATGGCTCATCCAGCGTTCCGACAAGGCATCAAGCGCGTTTTCAATCTTGCCCCATTGCGCATCGAGCCAAACCAGATCGCGTTTGTCTTCCGGACGCATTCGGGTCTCATAGGCCATCAGCACAGCGGCATCCATGATTCCGTCGCCGGTGGCCTCAAGCGTCAGCGTTTCCCAAAGGTGGCTGTCAGGGTACAGCCCGCCCCCGGCACGATCATCAAAATATCGGGTAATCACCCGGCTATCATAAAGCGTGCAACCATCCGGGCGGATCAGGGCTGGGATTTTTTTCAGCGCATGTGCCGCCGAAGCCTGCGGTGCTGGCTCCAGCGGTGTTGTCGCGGTGCCGATCAGCGCAACATCATCCTGCTGGCCAGTCTCATGCAAAACCACCCGCACTTTGCGTACAAAGGGCGAGGTTGGCGAATAAAGCAATTGCAACATATCAAACCTTTCGCAGCCTGAGCCGACCCAGCAGGCTTGCATCAATCTCGACGCCCGGCCCCGCATCGCCTAGGCGTAAAATGCGTTTCAGCCGCCCGGTGGTGTTGGTTTGACCGGGTTCGTAGCGCAAGGTCACGCCCTCTTGCACATCATCCAGCGCGTCTTCGGCCCGCTGATCGCGGCGACCACGCTCGACCGAACGGGCCATCGCATAACCTGCCAGGGCAACCGCGCCATAGCGCAGCCCAATCCTGAGCGTCGCAGCCGCAATAGGGGCAAGGGGTAAAGGCATCGGATCATCCTCCTCAACGAAAGCCTAGGAAGCTTGCTGCTCGCTGTCCATCTCTTCAGGGGGATCCTCGGGAAGCTGGCGCATCAACGCCGACAACTCTGCCACTTCATGCCCGAAACCGTCCTTTAGCGCATCTGCCACGCCCAGACGGCCCTCATCGGGCTTGTTCTGGGCAAGTTTCCAGGTGCCGTCCACATCTTCCACCACCAGCCGCATCGGCACAATCGACCGCATCAGCCGCGCCCGCAGCTCGGGCTCCATCTTGCTCGCCGTCCAGGGTGTTTTCGGCGCAAGCCGGGTTTCAAAACTCTCCGACAACCGGTCGAGAACAGATTCGAGCTGATCGTCAGGCAGACGCTCCAGCGCGCCACGCATATGCACGGCGACATAATTCCAGGTTGGGGCCTGATCGGGCAACCCATACCAATCGGGCGAGACATAAGCATCGGGACCAGAGACCGACAGCAAGGCGGGCAATGACTGATCCATCAGTCGTGTGATCGGGTTTGAGCGGGTCAGATGCAACACGGCTTCACGCCCATCATCGCTAAGCACGAAAGGAACATGGGCGGCAAATGGGCCAAAGGACCCGTTCACTGAGAGTTGGCCGAAACTGCGCTGACGCGCGAAATCCAGATTGGCCGAGGCCGGGCGGCCCCGAAAAACAGGATTCGGGTGCATTGGAATATCCTTACACGAGAAGAGCTTATGAACAGAAAAGCAGAGCCGGACGCCGCCGTCTATGATTCGCTGATAAGTTGCGTCTCATCATGTGCTGCAATCAGCGCCTGCACGATCTGGCCCTCAGGCTGATCACTGGCAAACACCACTTCTGCAAAATGCTCGGTGCGCCCCATGCGCGGATTTTCCATCAGCACCGCATGCTGCTGGCCCACCTGTGCGCCCAGATGCTGCTGCACCCGCGCCGCGCCAGCCGCCCGCAGCCGCGCCGCCCGCTCTTTAATCGCCGTGCCATGCACCTGGGGCATCCGGGCCGCAGGCGTGCCCTCGCGCGGCGAATAGGGGAAAACATGCAGCCAGGTCAGCCCGCAGTCCTGCACCAGCTTCAACGAATTTTCAAAATGCGCCTCGGTCTCGGTCGGGAAGCCTGCGATAATGTCAGCGCCGAAGGTGATGCCGGGCCGGAGCCGCCGTGCCTCTTCGGTGAAGGCGATGGCGTCTTCGCGGCTATGGCGGCGCTTCATCCGTTTCAGAATCAGGTTGTCGCCATGCTGCAGGCTCAGATGCAAATGCGGCATCAGACGCGGCTCAGTAGCAATCGCCTGCATCAGGTTCTCATCCGCTTCGATCGAATCGATCGAGCTGATCCTGAGCCGCGCCAGATCCGGCACCAGCTTCAGGATACGCATCACCAGATCGCCCAGACGCGGCGTACCCGGCAGATCGGCGCCCCAGCTTGTAAGGTCGACGCCGGTCAGCACCACCTCATTATACCCCGCGCCCACCAGCCGCTTGATCTGATCGACCACAACCCCTGCCGGGACCGAGCGCGAATTGCCCCGGCCATAGGGGATAATGCAGAAGGTGCAGCGGTGATCGCAGCCGTTCTGCACCTGCACATAGGCGCGGCTACGGGTGCCAAAGCCGTCGATCAGATGCCCGGCGGTTTCGGTGACCGACATGATGTCATCCACCTGTACCTTTTCGGAGCTCGCCATCAGCCCCGCCCAGGTGGTCGTGCTCATCTTCTCAGCATTGCCGATCACCGCATCGACTTCGCCCATCGCGGCAAAGCTTTCCGGATCGGTCTGCGCCGCGCAGCCGGTGACGATCAGCTTGGCCTCAGGGTTTTCCCGGCGCAGACGCCGGATTTCCTGCCGGGCCTTGCGCACCGCTTCCGCTGTCACCGCGCAGGTATTCACCACCACGGCACCCTCGACGCCATGCGCCTCGGCCAGAGCCTTCATCGCCTCGGTTTCATAGGCATTCAGGCGACAGCCAAGCGTCGCGAAAATGGGTGGTTTCGCAGTCATCAGAGACGGTCCAGAAAATCTTGGGCCAGGGTTGCGGAAAACACATGTGCGGTCGGGCCAGTCATCCAGACCCCATCCTCGCGCCAGTCGAGCATCAGCCAACCGCCATCGACCTGCATCCGCAGCTTGCGGTCGGTCAGGCCACGGCTCACCGCCGCCACCGCCGTTGCGCAAGCACCGGAGCCACAAGCCAGAGTGATGCCCGCGCCCCGCTCCCAGACCCGCATGCGAATCTCATCGCGGCTGCGCACTTCGGCAAATTCCACATTGGTGCGCTCGGGAAACAGCGGATCATGCTCCACCTCGGCGCCGCGCCCGGCCACATCGGCAGCCTCGGCATCGTCGACAAAAAACACCGCATGCGGATTGCCCATGCCCACCGCCACCGGATCGCCGGTCAGCGGCAGATGATCCGTATCCACCTCGCGCGCCAGCGGCACCTCGCGCCAGTCGCGCTGCGGCTCGCCCATATTCACGTGGACCTCATCCCCGATCAGCCGGGCCTGAAGAATGCCACGCTCGGTGCGAATGGTCAGGGCATCACGCCCACCTTCATCAAACAAATAGCGCGCCACGCAGCGGGTCGCATTTCCGCAAGCCCCGGCCCGCGAGCCATCGCTGTTCCAGAAATCCAGATCGATATCGGCCACATCCGAGCTGCGAAGCTCGGCAAGCTGATCAAACCCCACACCGCAATGCCGGTCGCCCAGCGCTTTGGCGAGTCGCGCATCGGTCACCGGCTCCCGCCCCCGGGAATCGATGATCACGAAGTCATTCCCCGCCCCATGCCATTTCATAAAGGCCAGGCCCGTATCTGAGTTCGCAGTGTTCATAAGGCGCATATACGCGTGCAGATA
>JARRIY010000038.1:0-13822 GCA_037379985.1 Maritimibacter sp. | reverse complement strand
GACCATGATGTCGAACCATATCGTCATGCCGATATGGCTTTCGGTCCAGCAACAAGGCGCCTCGGTTTCGGGCGATGTGCGCCATGTTGTGCTGAATGCGCGCCGGGTGTCCATCGGTGTGGTGCTGGGGCTGGGCTATCTCTATTTCCGCGTTTCCGGCGGTGGCACCGCACTGGCGGCAATCGGTCTGATCTCTTTCGTCGGTGTGGCGCAGGTGCTGCCCGCGATGCTGGGCGGGCTGTTCTGGCGTGGGGCGACCCGTTTTGGCGCAGCAGCGGGGCTGTTGGTCGGATTCACCATCTGGGCCTATGCGCTGTTTCTGCCTTCATTCGGGCCCGACGTGTTTTCCGCCGATCTCATGGCCAATGGCCCGTTTGGGTTAAGCTGGCTGCGCCCGCAGGCGCTGTTCGGCATCTCCGGGATCGACCCGGTGGTGCATGCCATCATCTGGTCCATGGCGCTGAATACGCTGTTTTTCTTCCTGTTCTCGCTGGCCTCTTTTCCGACCCCGCTGGAACGGCTGCAAGGCGCGCAGTTCGTCAATGTGTTTGAACATTCCCGCTCGGAGCGGGGCTGGGCGCATGGCGCGGCCGAGGCGGAAGACCTGATGATCATGGCGCAGCGGATCATGGGCGCGACCGAGGCGCAGGCGCTGTTTCGATCAGAAGCGGTGTCGCAGGGCAAGTCCGGCTACCTGCCCGACACCACGCCCGCCTTTCTGGTGCGTCTGGAGCGCGAGCTGGCGGGTTCGGTCGGCGCGGCCACGGCTCATGCGATGATCGGGCAGATCGTTGGCGATGCCGCTGTTTCGGTTGAAGACCTGATGGCGGTGGCCGATGAAGCACAGCAAATTCTTGAATATTCCTCGCAGCTTGAAGCGAAATCGGAAGAGCTGACCCGCACCGCAAGGCAGCTTTCGGAAGCCAATGAAAAGCTTACCCAGCTTTCGGTGCAAAAGGATGCCTTTCTCAGCCAGATCAGCCATGAGCTGCGCACGCCGATGACCTCGATCCGCTCGTTTTCCGAAATCTTGCGCGAAGGTCAGCCCGATCTGGACGCGCAGCAACGCTATGCCGGGATCATTCAGGATGAGGCGATCCGGCTGACGCGCCTGCTCGACGATCTGCTTGATCTCTCGGTGCTTGAGGCCGGGCAGGTGACGCTGAAACAACAGCGCGTACGGCTGCGCGATGTGCTGGATCGCGCCGTGGCAGGGGCTGGTAATGGCGCGGACGATGAAACGGCGGCTGGGCCGGGGATGGAGATCCGCCGCGAGCGGGCCCGTGAAGAGCTGGAAATCGATACCGATCCCGACCGTCTGGCGCAGGTCTTTATCAATCTCATCACCAATGCCCGCAAATATTGCGATGCCGAAAACCCGGTGCTGGTGATCCGGGCAACACGGCGTCAGGGTCAGTTGATGGTTGACCTCTCTGACAATGGCACCGGCATCCCGGCGGGCGATCAGAGCGTGATATTCGAGAAGTTCTCGCGTCTTAGCGATCAGCAAAAGGCGGGCAGCGCCGGGCTGGGGTTGGCAATCTGCCGCGAGATCATGCATCGGCTAGGTGGCTCGATCACCTATTTGCCGGGGCAGGGGGGCGCGGCCTTCCGGGTGCAGTTGCCGCTGCCGAAAAACCACGGATAGGCCGGGAAATCTCACCGATTTCAACCTTTTGTAAACCTTGTGCTGCGACATCTGGGGAGACGGAAAATCCGGATGGCGCGAAAGATGAATGCAGAGGCGCAGCCCAGTGTAATGCGGCGAAAAGCCGGGGCGGACAGACCCCCGCCTGAGATAGGTGCAGTCACCTCGGCTGTCGCCATCCGCACAGCTGTGGCCCATGCGGCGCAGGATATGGCAGAGCTGGTGGCCCAGGTCGGCAATGTCGAAGAAACCCGGATCACCCTTGACCCATTTATCGAGGCACTGCCCGATCCCTGTTTGCTGGGGCTGATCGAAGGGCCTGAGGGGCGCTTTGGCATGGTCATCCTTGATGCGCAAAGCATTGCCGCGCTGATCGAGATTCAGACCACAGGTCGGGTGATTGAGCGCGCAGCCGAAGCCCGCGCCCCAACCCGCACCGATGCCGTGATGTGTGCCGATTTCATCGACAAGATGCTGGAGCTGATTGAGGTGAACGCGGCTGAGGCTGAGCTAGAAGTCGCTCCTGCCATCACCGGCTATCGCTATGCCATGGCGCTGGCCGATACCCGCGCGATCACCATGACGCTGGAAAACATGCCCTATCGGCGGTTTGAATTCTCGGTGGATTTCGCGCTGGGGGCAAAATCAGGGGTGGTGCAGATTCTGATGCCCTTTGATCCGCCGGGGGTGAAACATGATAGTTCGGCAGAGGATGCCGCCTTCACTGGCGCATTGCAACAACAGGTCATGGATGCCGAGGTGACCCTGTCCACCACGCTGCTGCGGCGCGAGTTGACGGTGGCAGAGGTGGCGGAATTTACCATTGGCACGCTGATCCCGGTTCCGCGAGAGGCTTTGTCAGAGATTACCGTGGAAGGCACTGATGGCACGGTCGTTGGCAAGGGGCGACTGGGGCAGGTTGGCGGCTTCCGGGCTGTGCGCCTTTGCGGCGATGATATGGCTGCTGCGCCGCCCGCTGCGATGTCTGGTGCGATGGCTGGCGGGATGTCGGATGTGATGGACATGTCTGCCGATATGCCTGCGATGCTCGATGCGCCTGCCGGTGGTCTTGGCGATCTGGCCGCGCTGGGCGGTGATCTGCCCTCTGGTGACGGGCTCGCGGATCTTGGCAGCATGGGCGGCGATGCTGGCGGTCTGGGCGATCTTGGTGGGCTTGGCGAACTTGGCGGCGCCGATCCCGTTGCCGACCTCGGAAGCCTGGGTGATCTTGGCGATCTAGGTGGCACGGGTGGAGCAGACCTGGGCGATCTGGGCAGCCTTGGCGATCTCGGTGGTGCTGGCAACGGGCTCGGCGATCTTGGTGATCTTGGCAGTCTGGGCGGCGACGCTTCCGGCGGCATGCCGGATCTGGGCGAATTGCCCGATCTGGCCAGTCTGGGCAGCTAAGCAGGGCATTCTGACGGGCGAAGGTTGATTTGTATCAAGGCGCATTCGCTTTTCCCATGGGCACGATGCGCTGAATTCCGGGAGTCTACAGATGGTCGACATCGCGAAGTATCGCGCCATACTCGAAGCGCGTCTGGTTGAGCTAACCGCTCGCCTGCACGAGATTGATGAAACCCTCGACAGCCACCAGTCGCGCGACTGGGAGGAGCTCGCGACCGAACGTGAGGGCGACGAGGTGCTGGAAAGCATGGGCGTATCCGGCAAGACCGAGATCACCCGGATCAAGGCGGCTTTGGCGCGGATGGACGAAGACGAGTTCGGCTACTGCGTCACCTGCGGCGATGAAATCCCCGAAGAACGGCTGGACGTCGTGCCCTATACCCCGTTCTGCCGCGTATGTGCCGATAAGGTTTCTTGAGATTGCCATACCGGGATCTTGCTGCGGACTTAAAGGGCCCGCTTCGGTCGTGGCCGCTTCATTTTAAGAAGGCCAGGGCATATAGTTTCCAGCACGTCCACCGCATAATTGCTTCCGATCATGCCGATTGCATGAGCTTCGCAGAAGCCGGGCGGGGGACTCTCAACTAATTTCTGCGTTTTGTTGACCTAGGCCGCTCTGATCATGCAATCATAAATTGCAGTTAAACCTTTTCTGCATAAAGCTGTAGCCGACGCGGAATTTCAGGAGGTGGCCTACGCAGGTGGGCCGGGATGGTTGAAGCCGATGAGTGATGTGATGGAAGTGGTGCAGTCTGAGACGCGTGACGGGATCGTCATTCTCAAGATTTCCAACCCACCGGCAAATTCCCTGACCCTTGATGTGCGTAAAGCCCTGATCGCGGCGCTGGATGAGGCCGAAGCTAATAGCGGAGTTCAGGCCGTGGTGATCGCGGCCGAGGGAAGTAATTTTTCCTCTGGCGCGGCGCTCAGCGAATATACCAAACATGCCGAACAGCCGACTGTGGGCGATCTGGCCAGCCGGGTTGAGAAATCTTCCAAACTGGTGGTTGCCGCGCTGCAAGGGGCGGCGGTTGGCCCGGGGTTTGAACTGGCACTGGCCTGTCACAAACGGCTGGTGTCAGCCCATGCCCGGTTGGGCCTGCCGGACCTGAAGGTCGGTGTGACCCCGGCGGCGGGCGGCACTCAGCGTTTGTGCCGCTTGGTTGGGGCCAAGGCGGCGCTGCGCCTGTTGATCTCGGCCCATCCGATCACCGCGGGCATGGCGCGCCAGATCGCATTGATTGACGCTGTGGTCGAAGATGATGTGATCGGCGCGGCGGTCGAGATGGCAAAGCATTCCGTGGCACAGGGCGAGCCCCTGCGCCGCAGTTGCGATGTGCAGGATGGGCTGCACGCTCCGAAAGACTATCTGGCTGAGGTGAAACAGCGCCGGGGCGCGCTGGCCGACGATCCGCGCGAGGCGGTGCACCGGCTGGTCGATCTGGTCGAGGCCGCGCTGCTCATGCCGTTTGAGGTCGGGCTGACGATGGAAACCGCCGCCTATGAAGAGCTTGTGGATGGCAATCAGGCCCGGGCGCTGCGGCACAGTTTTCAGGCCGAGCGGCGCACGGTGCGGCGCGGTGATCTGGGCAATGTTGCGCGCAATACCATCGGCCGTGTCGGGCTGGTTGGCGGCGGCCGGATGGGGCGTCAGATCGCCAAAGCCTGTCTGAATTCCGGCGTGGCGGTGGTGCTGATTGAACGCGATGACGAAACCGCGAGCACTGTCGCCAAGGCGATTTCCCAAACCTATGCCGAAGAGGTGGTCGAGGGCTGGCTTAGCGAAACCGAGCGCGACCGGCGGTTGAACCGGCTGATCGTCGGCAGCCGGATGAGTGATCTTTCCGGCGTGCATCTGGTGCTGGAAGCCGTGAATGAAGATCTGGAGATCAAGCGTCAGCTTTTTGCCGATCTTGGCAGCGTGCTGCCCGAGGGCATGATGGTCGCCAGCTGTACGGATTCGATTGATCTCGACCTGCTCGCCGAAGCCTATGGGCGTCCGCAGGATCTGTTCGGGCTACGTTTCTTTGCGCCCGCCGACCGCAATCGGTTGGTGGAAGTGCTGCGCCCGCCCCGGGCGGCCGAAGATCTGGCCCCAGCGGCCGCGCGCTTTGTCCGTGCACTCGGACGCACGCTGATCCTGCCCGGACCGGGCGCGCCGGGCATGGTGCTGCCGGTCTTTGCCGCCATGCTTGAGGCGGCCGAGGGCTTGGTTCTGGCCGGGGCGACGCCAGCGGTTATTGACGCTGAGATGGTGAAATTTGGCTTTGAGCGCGGGCCCTACCGGATTTGCGATTCCATCGGGCTTGATCTGGCGCTGGCCTGGTCTGCCCTTGGTCCTTCAGGGCAGAAGAGTGCGTTGATCACCCGGCTGCTTGAGAAAAGCGGCAAGGGCGAAGCCTCGGGGCTGGGCTTTTATCGCTACGATTCTACGCCGGGTGGCGAAACGCCTGCGGGCGAGGCTACGGCCCTGGCCGCGCAGCTGCGCAAAGATGCCGGGACCACCCCGCGTGATGTGAGCACGGATGAGATTCAGCTGCGGCTTGTGCTGGCCATGTCCAATGCCGGGGCCAAGCTGACCGATAGCGGCGGTGCCAGACTCCCGGCCGATATTGATGCCGCGATGCTGATCGGCTTTGGTTTCCCGCGCTGGGAGGGTGGCCCGATGGAGGCGGCTGATCAGGCCGGGCTGGATGTGGTGCGCGCACAGCTCAAGGATTGGGCCGCTGAGGGCGATGCCCCGCTCTGGCAGCCCGCCGCGATTTTCGATGCGCTGATCCGTGACGGGCGCAAATTTGGTGATCTGAACCACTGAATCGGGGCGTGTTTCGTCCTAGACCGTGCTTTGCTCTTCTCGCAGCCAAGTGTTTTCTGAAAACACTTGGTAAGATCTTTCAGAAAGGTCTTACCCGGAAGATCTGTTCGATAGGGGAGTGTATCGGATGGGGGTCGGTTCGCGGGCCGATCCTCAGGCGAGAATCACGCCGACCACTACCATCATCAGCCCGATCGCAGACAGCGCTAGCGCGCCCATATTCAGCACCATTGATTTTTGCACCACCGCTTTCAGCGCGTCATCGGCCAGCCCGGCGCGTCGGGCTTTGATCACCTTCATGGCTGACAGGACCAGCCCGACCAGGCCGAAAGCCGAAATGATGGTGCCGATGATGATCAGATATTCCATGGCGGGTCCTCTCTCGCTTGCCCCGGGAGGTAGCCTGTGCTGCGCCGCCTGACAAGTCCGGCCTTCTTTGCCCCCATTCCGCCCATGACCGTGCCTGCCTCTTGAAGCGGCGGGGCGGGGCGGATAGCAAGGCGTAACCCAACCCGGAGGACAGAAATGGACATTTCCGACGACAGCAGCAAACCTGACAGCTACCGCGTGACCGCCGACGAGCTGCGCCAGTTCATCGAACGCTTCGAACGGCTGGAGATGGAAAAGAAAGATATCGCCGATCAGCAGAAAGAGGTGATGGCCGAGGCCAAAGGGCGCGGCTATGACACCAAGGTGATGCGTAAGGTCATCGCGCTGCGCAAACGCGATCAGAACGACATCGCCGAGGAAGAGGCGGTGCTTGAAATGTACAAAGAAGCGCTGGGGATGTAATCCCGGCGCTATGCCGACGGGCAAGCCGAACCCATTGGGCCAAGGCTTGCCTGTCGCCACCTGCGGCAGCGCAGAGCGCGGGTGGGCAGATCAGGGCGTGATCAAGTTGACGCCGGGAATGCGCGCGATCTCCATCATGTCATCGTCATAGATAGCGCTCAGCTGATCGATCAGCTCCGGCGTCCAGCCCGGCAGATCGTATTCTTCCTCGATCTCATCCGTCAGGGCGTATTTGTCCAAAAAGGCAGCGACGATCCGACGACGCTGAATTTCGTTCACCGGCGGATGAGTTCCCAGATAACTACGCAGCCGCTTGATGCCTTCTTTATGCATGATCTTCTGGAGCACCCGGTAACTACCCCGCAACTCAAACTTCTGGTCGAGTCCCAGAACCTCACGCATCAATTCTGGCCAGATCAACGGCGAATCTTCGTTACACCAGACCGTGATCGGTATATCCGGATTGGTTTCACGAATATCACGGATCACATCCGACCAGAGCAGATGCTCGGGGTCGAGCTTGTCGACAAATTCCTCGAATGTCAGCTCTGGATTCTGATGGCTGAACAGGGCCGGGATCCAGGTGGCCGGATCGCGCACCGAAATCACGAAGTCCACCGGGTTATCGGGGAACAGATTCCTGAGCGCGGCGGAGCGTTCTCCGGCATTCGGATAAAGCATCCCGTTGCAAAACGCCCCGGGGTGATTGGCCAGTAGAAACGGATGGGAGAGATAAAGACGTTCCAGCTCTTCTTCGTTGGTCAGTTGCTCGAACAGAACATCCTGGGTGTCCTGATTGGCCGCCCGTCCGTCGAGCCGCTCAAAAATCTGCCGAAGCAACGGACGATAGCGATTGGGCTTGGGAATCTCGATCCCAATTTCGGACAAAGCACTGGTATTCCACCGGAGCGAACTGACCAATAGGTCATCATCGGTGCATAATGCGCCGAGATGTAGCGATATTCGCGTGCCGTGCATTCTGACCTGCGCTCCCTGTCTTCCACCCGAGGCTAACATATATGGTTTTCCGGACAGTTAAACCAGTTTTGCGGTAAGGGGCTGGACGGCTTGGCAAAAGACACATGCCTATACCCGACAACCGCGCCTGCGCTCTCCCGGCCTTTGGGTATAGGTATTTTCACCACCTGGTTGGAGATGGACGATGCCGGAGGCGTGGCGCAGCGCAGATCGTGCGGTCTACTCTGTTTGGTCCTGGTGCTGGTCGGTCGGCCGCTGTGGTTCTCGCCCGCACCAGCAAGTGATGCTTGAACGTGCGGGCGAGAACCCGTAAATGCCTGTCAGGCGCCCCTATAGCTCAGCTGGTAGAGCATCTGATTTGTAATCAGAGGGTCGGGAGTTCGAGTCTCTCTGGGGGCACCATTAAATCAAATACCTATGCGTATTTTCTGCATCCTACGAAAATCCCACACATGGCGCGTGGTTTCGGGGATTCCAGATCCGTTCATTTTTCCCACCCCGAGAGGGATGCAGAAATTTCTCATCCAGAATTCAGATGACATGCTTTCTAAGAAGGGCAGGGGGACGGTGGGGTAGGCGTACAGGACACGGGAAGATCTATGCTGCGAGGGGGAAGTACAAACCTCACTCTCCTGTCACCTGCCAAACGGATCTATCAGGCCGACCTTCCATCACATTGCCGTGTTCAGGCGTAGAGCTGCTCTGGTGGCAGCGTTTCCGCATAGGCTCGCGCCCGTGCAAGCGACAGGTCGATCTTTTCGCGAATATCTTCGTCTTCCATAACCGTGCTTGCGTCCGGAACTATGGCCAGTTGCGGATGCAGGCTGTCGCACAGCTCGCGGGCCAGATATTCGGGTAGTTCGTGGAATGCGGCTTCTGAGATTGCCAGAATACGGCAGCGGTGACGTTCCGCCAAAACCCGTTCAGTCAATCGTGATGCTTCTGGTACATAGCAATGGATGCCAGCATTGCGGAAGCCTACGGCATTCAGGTGATCACCGATAAAGACAACACCTTCGTTCATCTTGTCCTCCCATGCAGATCCGCATCTGCTCGCATTGGGTTCGGACTTGCCATCGTTACTCAACTTCTACCTGACGAAGTGAAGCTACTGCCTCAACACAGGGCAACCTGCCCCAAACTGGTTACAACCACATGACATACGCGCGTCTGTGTCCACAGCGTTTATAGCATGTCAGACCGGGTTCCGGCAATTCACGTTATGCGTGAAAGGTTAAATAAAAAATCCCGGGCAACGCGTGCCCGGGACAGTGTTTTCGACATGATAAATGTCGTTAGCCGTGGAGTGCCTGGATCGCATCGGTCAGCGAAGCCGAGCCCAGCGGGGTACCGTCGGCGCGTTCCACCATCACCATTTGCCCGGGGGCTTCGGCCATGGCCAGCATCGCGTCTTCCAGCACCGTCGCGGCGGGTAGGGCGGGCAGATTCTCCGGCGCGGAGCCTTCCAGCGGACGCGCCAGAGCGCGCAGGCGGATCACCTTGGCGCGGTTGATATCCTTGATGAAATCCCGGATGTAATCATCCGCCGGTTTCAGCACGATGTCCTGTGCGTCGCCCTGCTGGATCTTGGCGCCATCGCGCAGAATGGCGATGTCATCGCCAAGCCGCAGGGCTTCGTCCAGATCGTGGGTGATAAACACGATGGTCTTGTGCAGCTCTTCTTGCAGCTCCAGAAGGATCGACTGCATGTCGTAGCGGATCAGCGGGTCAAGCGCCGAAAAAGCTTCGTCCATCAATAGGATATCAGCATCGGTCGCCAGCCCGCGGGCCAGGCCCACACGCTGTTGCATGCCGCCCGACAACTGGCCGGGATAGTGGTTTTCATACCCGGTCAGCCCGACGCGCTCGATCCAGTGCAGGCTGCGCTTGGCGGCTTCGTCTTCCGACACACCCTGAATTTCCAGCCCATAGCCGACATTCTCGATCACCGTACGATGCGGCAGCAGGGCGAACTTCTGGAACACCATCGACATCTTGTGGCGCCGAAGATCGCGCAGCTGGGTCTGGTCCATGCCCAGCACGTCTTCCCCGTCGATCAGCAGCTCGCCACCCGTCGGATCGATCAGCCGGTTGATGTGGCGGATCAGGGTGGATTTCCCTGATCCTGACAGCCCCATCACCACCTGAATCTGCTTGGGCATGATGTCGAGAGACACGTTGTTGACGCCCAGCACATGGTTGGTTTGCTCCAGCAGATCGTCTTTGCTGACGCCCTGATCGCGGACCATCGGCAGAACTTTTTGCGGGTTTTTACCGAAAATCTTATAGAGATTTTTGATCTGGATTTTGGGATCAGCCATGCCCTTGCCCCCGGTAGCTTTGCAGCCGCTTGCCATAGGCTTGCGACACACGGTCGAAGTAGATGGCGAGGGCAACGATTGCGAGACCGTTCATCATACCAAGCGCCAGATATTGGTTGGAGATCGCCTGCAGCACCGGCACGCCAAGCCCCTGCACCCCGATCATCGAGGCTACAACGACCATAGCCAACGCCATCATGATGGTCTGGTTCACACCGGCAAAGATGTTGGGCAGGGCCAGCGGCACCTGCACGCCAAACAGCTTCTGACGCCCGCTGGCACCAAAGGCATCGGCGGCTTCCAGCACATCGGCATCCACCAGACGAATCCCGAGATTGGTCAGGCGCACAATCGGCGGCGCGGCATAGATACACACAGCGATCAGCCCCGGCACTTTGCCGATCCCCAGCAGCATCACAACCGGGATCAGATAAACAAAAGCGGGGATGGTCTGCATGATGTCGAGCAGCGGCGTGATGATGGCCTGCATCCGGTTAGACCGCGCCATGATGATGCCCACCGGAATGCCGACGGCAATACAGACCAGCGTGGCAACAGATACGATGGCCAGCGTCGACATCGTGTCTTCCCACATGCCGAAACGGCCGATCACCAGGAAGGCCACGACGGTGCCCAGAGTGATTTTCCAGCTGCGCGAGCCCAGCCAGGCAATGCCGCCGAGAATACCGATCATCAGCGGCCACGGGATCCAGAGCAACAGATCCTGAAACCAGACCATGAACATCAAGAGCGGGTGAAAGAAGGCTTCCAGCCCGGCGCCGGTGGCGCGTGAAAAGTCCAGAAAGGCAGTATCGATGCCTTTTTTGAAATCCCGAAGCGGCACACGGCCCATTTCGGGAAACTCTGTCAGGAATTCGAGCATTCTTATCCCCCTATTGCCTTATTTTATTTGTCGCTCCGCCGGGCGGCAGTCCGGACGGGGCTGTAAGGAAAACGGGGGGCAATGCCCCCCGTTCAGTGGTCATCCGCAATCAGAGCGCGGATTTGACTTTTTCAGCCACTTCCGGGCTCACCCAGGCTTCCCAGGTGTCGTAGCTTTCCAGGAAGTGCCAGGCGGCATCTTCACCAGTGGCTTGCTCTTCGTCCATGTAGACGAGCATTTCGCCCATCACGGTCGCCGGGTAGACCCGCGCGCTGAGGAAGTCGATGGCCGGGCCGCCAGCTTTGAAGAAGCGGTCGGTCACGACGGTGTTTACTTCCGACTTGATCCAGGACGTTTTCTTCGGATTGAGGCATTCGCCTTCCGGTTTGGTGATGCAGTTGTTCCAGTTGTCGTCGCCAGCATATTCGGCTTCGAAGGGCAGGAACTTCAGGTTATATTTGCCGATCATCGAGGTCGGCGACCAGTAATAGCCGAACCACGGCTCACTGCGTTCGCTGGCTTTGGCGATGGCACCGTCAAGACCGGCAGCCGAGCCCGGATCGACCAGCGTCCAGCCCTTGGCTTCCATGTCGTAGGCCTTGAACAGGTTTTGGTTGTTCAGCTGGCAACCCCAGCCCGAGGGGCAGCCCATGAAGGCGCCTTTCGACGGGTCTTCGTTGAACGGCACCAGTTCCGGATGCTCGATCATTTGCTCAACGGTGGTGATTTCCGGATGCGCATCAGCAAAGTCACGCGACAGCCACCAGCCTTCGCCGGTGCCTTCGATCGGGCCGTCGACCAGGCGGTGCAGGCTGCCTTCGGCATAGGCGGCTTCCAGCGGGTTGCGCACGGCGTTGATCCAGAGCTCGCCGGCCACGTCGGGCTGCCCTTTTTCTTTCATCGAAGCAAAGGTGGTTTCGGTCGCGCCGGGTATCAGCTCGACATCGCAGCCATAGCCTTCTTTGAGGATGATGGCATCGACATTGGCCATCAGGTTGGCCGAGGCCCAGTTCATGTCGGCAATGGTGACTTTGCCGCATTCATCCGCCATGGCGGTGGTGGCAAGAGCCGAGATGCCAAGGCTAAGGGCGCCCAGCATGCTGAGTTTATTAAGTTTCATTAGATCCCCCTGATCTGTTGGGTTACTTACGTTACTGGCTTCTTTTTTTGGCCATGTCCTACATGGATGGGTGATTTCTCACGACCATACGCGCAAGAAAACGACGCCAAAACAGGCCTATGTGTCGCAAACAGAACATATGTAATTTGGCTTGTAAACTCGATATCCGGGGCGAGGGCATCTGGTCAGTTTGACTTCCTGTCGGAAACGCGGCCTGATCCGATAGAAAATATGGGGGCGAAGCAGGTGAAAAAGGCTTCTGGCAAAGCGGGTAAGCGGCGATTGGTGGCCGTGGTTGTGACCCATAACCGGCCAGATCAGCTGCGCCACACGATCACGGAATTGTGCCGGGATTGCCCGGATGCGTTACAGGCGATTCTGGTGGTCGATAATGCATCCGGGGAAGAGACCCGGGCCTATCTGGCCGATCAGGCCGGGCCGGATCTGCAGGTCGTGGCGAGCAGCGCCAATCTGGGTGGGGCCGGGGGCTTTGCTCTGGGCCTGCGGGAAGCCGTGGCCCGGTTCGACCCCGATTGGCTGGTGGTGATGGATGACGATGCCCGTCCGGCGCCCGGGGCCTTGGCGGCGTTTCACCAGGCCGATCTGTCGGATTGGCAGGCGGTGGCGGCGGCGGTCTATTACCCGGACGGGCGGGTTTGCGAGATCAACCGCCCGGCGCGAAACCCGTTTCGCAGCCTGCCCACGCTCGCGCGCTTTCTGCTCACCGGACGCGAGGGTGCACATCTGGGGGAAGCGGCGTTTTCGGCCCCGCCGCAGCCCGTGGACTGGTCCAGTTTTGTCGGCCTTTTCCTGTCGCGCGCGGCGCTTGCGCAGGTTGGTGGCCCCGATCCGCGCCTGTTTCTTTATTCCGACGATGTGCACTACACGCTGGATCTGACCGAGGCCGGGCTGCGCCTGGGGTTTCTACCCGAGATTCGCTTTGAGCATGATTGCAGCTCGCTGGCCGATGGCAGCGCCCGCCGCCTCACACCGCTCTGGAAAACCTATTATTATCACCGCAACCAGATCCTGCTCTATCGCCGTCTGGCCGGGCGCCTGTTCTGGCCGCTGATCCCGTTCTTCCTGCTGAAATGGGGGCTGAAACTCCGCCACCACAAAGGCGCAGGCCGGGCGTTTCTCAAGCTTTACCTAGGGGCGGTGAAGGACGGGCTGACGAGGAACTTCGACCGGTCCCGCGAGCAGATTTTTGCTGCGGGGAAAGGGCGTTGAGCTTAGATAACCGCCACTAGCGTTCGCCCCAAGCAAGGATTGCCGCCATGACCGACTACCTTTTTCAGCCAGCGGAAACCCAATCTATCCCGGTGCGGGGCGGAGCGGCGCGCTACCCGGTGGCGCGCATCTTCTGCGTCGGGCGCAACTATGCGGCCCATGCCGCCGAAATGGGGGTGGAGGTCGATCGCGAGGCGCCGTTTTATTTCACCAAGAACTCACAGCACCTGATCGCCAGCGGAGCGGTGCTGCCCTATCCGCCGGAAACGGCTGATTTCCATTATGAAATGGAGCTGGCGCTGGCAATCGGCGCACCTCTGTTCCGGGCCACGCCTGCTGAGGCCGAGGCGGCAATCTATGCCTATGGCTGCGCGCTCGACATGACCCGGCGCGATGTGCAGCACGCGGCAAAGCTGAAGCAGCGGCCCTGGGATCTGGGCAAGGATGTGGAAGGTTCAGCGGTGTTTGCCGAAATGACCAAGGCCGAAGAACTGGGCGAGATTGGCCCGCAGCGCATTCATCTCGCGGTGAATGGTGTGGTGCGGCAGGATGCGCATCTGTCCGAGCTCATCCATTCCTGCGCCGATGTGGTGGCGGATCTGTCGAAATTCTACCACCTCGCGCCGGG
>JARRIY010000037.1:14384-28238 GCA_037379985.1 Maritimibacter sp. | reverse complement strand
GGCGTCGACGTGCTCGGCGTGACCGACCACTCGATCTTCCATTCGATCTATTTCTTCGACCCGAACGGCCACCGGATCGAACTGGCCTGCCCCGATCCCGAGGAAGAAGCGCTACTGGCGCGACTCGACTCGGTGAAATGGGACATGCTGGAAGACTGGTCAAAAACCAAGAAGGCCCCGAAACACGCCGATTGGCTGCATGCAAAAGAGCTGGGCAAAGACTGAGCCAAGGCTTTGTGCTACGCGTAAGACACGCGGCATCCCCCGGGGTGCCGCGTTTGTTTTATTAGGTGGCGACGCAGGGCTTTGGTTCACTTTCCCTGAACAAATTCAGCCTAGTGTCTCATCAGGACAGCATCACACCCGCCGGTCGGTGCTGAGGATGGGAGATGAGGATGAATACGTTTCTGTCAGATGTCGAATCCATGTTTGACGAGGCCGCCGGGCTGCTGAACCTGCCCGATGGCGTGGCCGAGAAAATCCGGGTTTGCAATTCCACCTTTGTCACCCGGTTCGGCGTGCGGCTGCGCGGGCGGATGTATACCTTTACCGGCTGGCGCGCAGTGCATTCGACCCATCACAACCCGGCCAAGGGCGGCATCCGCTATTCGCCCCATGCCGATCAACAGGAGGTCGAAGCGCTGGCGGCGCTGATGACCTATAAATGCGCGCTGCTGGGTCTGCCCTTTGGCGGCTCGAAAGGCGCGGTGATGCTGGATCCCCGCGAATGGGATGAACATGAGCTGGAACATATCACCCGCCGCTTTGCGCAGGAGCTGATCCGGCACGGCTTTCTGAATTCCGGGGCCAATGTGCCCGCCCCTGATATGGGCACGAAC
This sequence comes from Maritimibacter sp., assembly GCA_037379985.1. Taxonomy (GTDB): domain Bacteria; phylum Pseudomonadota; class Alphaproteobacteria; order Rhodobacterales; family Rhodobacteraceae; genus Sinisalibacter. The sequence goes on along the minus strand of JARRIY010000037.1, from coordinate 27,399 downwards.
GAGAAAACCATGATGTGGATCGCCGATGAATACCGGCGGCTGAAACCCGAAGACATCAATTCCATGGCCTGCGTCACCGGCAAACCGCTGGGCGGCTATGGCATTGACGGGCGCAGCGAGGCGACCGGGCGCGGCGTGCAATATGCGGTGCAGGTGTTTTTCGGCACGCCTCAGGACTCCGCCAAGGCCGGGTTTGCCGGGAATGATCTGGCCGGGCGTTCGGTGATCGTGCAGGGGCTGGGCAATGTCGGCTATCACGCGGCGAAATTCCTCAGCCAGGAGGATGGCTGCCGGATCGTCGCGGTGATCGAGCATGACGGGGCGATCCGCAATCCCGACGGGCTCGATATCGACGCGCTGAAAGCGCATCTGGCAGAAACCGGCGGTGTCGCCGGGTTTGCGGGCGGCAGCTTCAGCCCGGATGGCTCGGCGGCGCTATCTGATCCCTGCGATATCCTGATCCCGGCGGCGATGGAACGGACCATCAATAGCGGCAATGCCGCCACCATCGGCGCGAAACTGATCGTCGAGGCCGCCAACGGCCCGACCACCTATGAGGCCGACAAGATCCTGACCGAGCGCGGCATCGTCATCCTGCCCGATCTGTTCACCAATGCCGGCGGCGTGGTGGTGAGCTATTTCGAATGGGTGAAAAACCTCACCCATATCCCCTTTGGACTAATGGAGCGTCGCTATAACGAAAAGGGTCACCGCACCCTTGCCCGCTCGCTGGAAAAGATGACCGGGCAGAGCTTTCCGGCAGAAAGCGAAGCCGCTATGTGCATGGGGCGAGCGAGATCGAGCTGGTGCGCTCGGGGCTGGAAGACATGATGCACGCGACCTATCGCGAGCTGTCGCACCGCTGGAACGATCCGGCAAACCCCGCCCAGGATCTGCGCCGCGCCGCCTATGCGCTGGCGATTGACCGGATCGCCGGAGCCTATGGGGCGATTGGGCTGTAACCCGGGTTGCACCACTATCGGCGCGCGCCCCGCTCGTTGACGATCAGCGCGCGCTAGTCCGTTTGCAGGCTTTGCAACCCCAGATCGAGCAATCGGGCCAGCTCAGCTTGTTCCTCTTCTGAGAACCCGGCCACCAGCCGCGCTTGCACCTGCACATGGTCGGTCACGGCCGCATCAACCACTTGCCGCCCCCGCTCGGTGAGCTGCACCAGCACACTGCGCTTGTCCTGCGGGTTGGGAATGCGCGCCACAAACCCGTCTTTCACGAGCTGGTCGATCCGGTGGGTCATCGTGCCCGAGGTCACCATCATCGTGGCCAGCAATTGATTGGGCGACAGCGCATAGGGCGGGCCGGATCGCAATAGCGTGGCCAGCGGGTCAAAGCTCGCGGCAGTCAGCCCGTGCCGGGCGAAAGACCTGCTCATCTCTTCGCGATACAGCGCCGAAAGCCGTGCCAGCCGCCCGATCAGCGCCATCGGTCCAGTGTCGATATCCGGCCGCTGCCGCGCCCATTGCGCCCTGATCTCTTCAATATCGAACATGGGATATACAAAGCGGAAAATTATCTTGACGTCAAGATAAAACCAGTTATCTCGACATCAAGATAAATTGGAGCCCCCATGACCCGCAACCTCGATCTGATCCTCACCGCCGTGGCCCCCCTGATCTGGGGCAGCAGCTATATTGTCGCCACGCAGTTCCTGCCAAACCTCGATCCGCTCACCGTCGCGATGCTGCGCGCCTTGCCTGCGGGCCTTATTTTGCTGCTCTTTGTCCGGCAGATGCCGCGCGGGGCGTGGATCTGGAAAATGGCCGTTCTGGGCGCGCTCAATTTCTCGGTGTTCTGGACCCTGCTGTTTTTCGCGGCCTACAGATTGCCCGGCGGGGTGGCGGCGGTGATGGGGGCGCTTCAGCCCTTCATCGTGATTTTCGCCTCGCGGCTGTTGCTCGACGCCCCGATCAGGCCGCTATCGCTGGTCGCGGTGGCGGCGGGGGGCGCGGGCGTGGCGCTTTTGGTTCTGACCCCGGAGGCCGCGCTGGATGGCTGGGGCGTTACCGCCGGGATCGCCGGGTCAGCCTCGATGGCGCTGGGCACGGTTCTCAGCCGGAAATGGCACCCGCCGGTTTCCACCCTGACCTTCACCGCGTGGCAGCTCACAGCGGGCGGGCTGCTGCTTGTGCCCGTGGCGCTGCTGACCGCATCAGGCGGGCTGAGTTTCAGCGGGGAAAATGTGCTGGGCCTTGCCTATCTGGGCCTGATCGGTGCCGCGCTGACCTATCTGATCTGGCTGCGCGGCATCCAGCGGATCCAGCCCTCGGCGATTTCCATTCTGGGCCTGCTCAGCCCCTTGAGCGCAACGGCGCTGGGATGGGTGTTTCTGCACGAAACCCTCAGCCCGGTTCAGTCCATCGGCATGGGCGTGGTGCTGGCGAGCGTGTTGCTCGGGCAATATGCTCTGCGGTCTGGCTGATAGCGAAAGCTCGGCTCGGTCGGCAACGACCGGGCGGCGCCCGACCCTCCCCACGGGAGGGCGCTCTGGCAATATCGTCGAAACGCAGAACGTCTAAGATCGAAAGGGACCTGCGAAACAGCAACGCCTACCCGGGGGACGGGCAGGCGCTCGCCCGGCGCCTTACGGTGCTATTCGGGCGATGCTTTTCAGCGGCTCTATCGCGTCTTAGCGTTTGCCGCGCCGGGGTACGGCATTGCCGCCTTCGCCACGACCACCGCCACCGGGTTTGCGCGGCTTACCGCCAGGTTTTCCGGCAGGTTTGCCACCGGGCTTGCCGGGCGGGGTGAAGCGTTTCGACAGATCGCGGGCATCAGCGGCCGGTTTGCCAGCGGGCTTGCCTTTCGGCTTGTCCCAGTTCTTGCCGCCTTCAGATTTGCGGCCCTCGCCCTTATCGCGCGGCTTGCCGCCGAATTTGGAGCCGGGCTTACCGTCAGACTTGCCCTTATATCCACCCTTTTTTTCCGGCCCGCCAAAATCACCCTTGGGCTTTTCGCGGCGCTCCGGTGCGGCCTTATGCCGGGGCTTTTTGTCCTCGCGCTTGCCCTCGCCGTGATCCGGCGCGGCATCAGCTTTGCGCTCCGGTTTCGGCGCGGGCTTGCTAAAGCCAGCGTTCCGCCCGTCATACTCGTCCGGTTTGGATTTGCGATAGGGCTTGTCCCCACGCGGCTTATCACTCCGCGGCCGATCCCCACGCGGCTTGTCGCCATAGGGCCTGTCGCCATCGCCGCGCGGCTTATAGGGTTTCTTGCCTCCCGGACGCGGTCCGGATTTGCCGCCATCATCCGGGCGCATGCCACGGCGCGCGGGCGCACCCTCGACCGGGCGCACGGTGATGCCGTCTTCCAGCACCGAGCCTTCGCCCAGCGCGGCCATGAACCCGGCAACACTCGGCTCTGACAGCTCGACCAGTGTTTCATCTTCCTGCACCCGGATCGCGCCAATGGCGGTTTTGTCCAGATTGCCCGCACGGCACAAAAGCGGCAGCAGCCAGCGCGCTTCGGCGCGATCATCGCGCCCGACCGACAGCGCCACCCAACGGCTCGGCCCGAAATCGCGCGTCTGACGTTTTTCCGGCTTCGTATCCGGCGGCAACAGCTCTTCCGGCGCCGCATTGCGCTGTTGATACAACCGCAAATAAGCCGCCGCGATGGTTTCCGGACTGCGGCTGGCCAGCAGTTTTTCGGCAAAGCTGCGTTGCTCGTCGGTCAGCTCTTCGTCCCAGGCCGGATCGTTCAGCAGCCGCGCCTCGTCCTGCCCACGAATATCCTCAGCCGAGGGCGGAATGGTCCATTCTGCGTTGATCTTGGCCCATTTCAGCAGCCGCTCGGCGCGTTTCAGCTCGCGCGGCGGCACGATCAGCGCCGAGATCCCCTTGCGCCCGGCCCGGCCGGTACGGCCCGAGCGGTGCAGCAGGCTTTCGGTGTTTTTCGGCAGATCGGCATGGATCACCAGATTGAGGTTCGGCAGGTCGATCCCGCGCGCCGCCACATCGGTAGCCACACAGATCCGCGCCCGTCCGTCACGCATCGCCTGCAGCGCGTGGCTGCGTTCGGTCTGGCTCAGCTCGCCCGACAGGCTGACGGTGGCAAAGCCGCGATTGGCCAGACGGGTGGTCAGGTGGTTCACCTCAGCGCGGGTATTGGCAAAGATGATCGCGCCTTCATCGTGATAAAAGCGCAGGAGGTTAAAGATCGCATGTTCGCTGTCGGGCGCGGCCACACGTAGCGCCTGATAGGAAATATCGGCATGCTGCTGACCGGTGCTTACCGTGTTGATCCGCTGCGCATCGCGTTGGAATTGCTGGGCAAGCTTGGCGATCATCGGCGGCACGGTGGCCGAAAACAGCAACGTGCGGCGGCTGTCGGGCGCGGCACCGAGGATAAATTCAAGATCTTCGCGGAAGCCCAGATCGAGCATTTCATCGGCTTCGTCCAGCACCACCGCCTTGATCTCGCTCAGATCAAGCGAACCGCGTTCGATATGGTCGCGCAGCCGCCCCGGTGTGCCGACAACAATATGCGCCCCGCGTTCCAGCGCGCGCCGTTCCTGACGCACATCCATGCCGCCCACGCAAGAGGCCGTCATCGCGCCGGTCTTGCTATAAAGCCAGGTCAGCTCATGCTTGACCTGAAAGGCCAGTTCCCGCGTCGGGGCCACGATCAGCGCCATCGGAGCCGCTGCATGGCCAAATGCCAGATCATCGCCCAGCAGCGTCGGCGCAATCGCCAAACCAAAGCCAACGGTTTTCCCCGATCCGGTCTGTGCCGAAACCAACAGGTCAGAGCCTGCAAGCTCCGGTGCGATCACCGCCTCTTGGACAGGGGTAAGCTGGTCATAACCACGCTCGGCGAGCGCTTCGGACAGGGGAGAGATCATCGGATGAGAGTTCCATTATGGGGGCACATGGGTGCCGGACGGGCGCGGGGCAGCGCAAGAGGCGAGCCTATAGCGCAAAGAGATGGTGGCGTATATGGGCGATTTTGGCACAGTCTGTTTTCTTTCAACACCTGCCCGACACGCCCTCCGCCCGCATTGACTCGCCCCACCTTATCACAAACAGGTACGTTGCGCGCGGCACGCTGCCTGCCGGGATGCGCCGAGGTCAGAAAGACGGCCTTCCCCTCTACTCCTCGACCTTCCCGCGCAGCGCCTTCACCTCGCCGCGTTTCTTCTTGCCCTCCAGCCGCCGCCGCTTGCTGCCCAGCGTCGGCTTCGTCGCCACCCGGCGTTTTGGCGCCACCAGAGCTTTGCGGATCATCTCGGCCAGCCGCTCTTCGGCGATCTCGCGGTTGCGGGCCTGGCTTCTGGTGTCCTCAACCCGCAGGATGATCGCGCCATCGAGGGTCCATTTCCGCCCGGCAAGCCGTTTCAGACGGGATTTTACCGCCGGAGCCAGCGCCGGGCTGCGCGCAGCTTCAAAGCGCAGCTCCACCGCCGTGGCCACCTTGTTTACATTCTGCCCGCCGGGGCCGGAGCTGCGGGTAAAGCTCTCGCTCAGCTCCCAGTCCTGCAGGATAATATCGTCGGTAATCCGGATCATGCCGGCACTTTAACGCAGCAGGCCGCCGACCGAAACGGTGTTCCCTCTGAAATCGGAGGGCTGCGCACGACCGCGGACGAGTGTGTAGCACTCGACCGTCGGGGCGGTCGTGCGCTGCCCGATGGTACCCATCGGGCGAAAGCATAAGCTTGGTTCACACTTAAATTCGGCCTGAAAACACAAGCCTAAAATCGAAAAGGGCCACCCATGGGGTGACCCTTCGAGAAGTAGGAGGTGAGGCCGGTTAGGCAAGCGCCAGATCAGCCCGCTATCCGTGCCGGGGGCTGCCCCGGCAAGGTGCGACTACTTTGTCCCAGCACCCCGCTCCGTTGCATCTCTAGACATGGACACCTCCTTTCTGAATGTTGCGATACTCAGAAGGTGCCACAGATTTGGTGTGGGTCAACAAAAATCACGCAACTTGTGGTGAAAGTTTCGTGACAAGCACTTTGAAGGGCACAAGTGCCACCAAAGCGAGCGAAAGTTTAACCAGCCAGTCGGCAAAGGCCAGGCTGACCCAGAGCGGCACGAGGGGGCCAGCGCCCATGAACGGCACGCTCTCCCAAGCCCAGTTGATCGCGCCATCAGCATTGGCCCCGAACAGGGTGATCGAGGCGGAAAAGGCGATGGTGAAGAACAGCGCGGTATCGGTGGCCGAGCCCACAAGGGTCGAGACCAGCGGTGCGCGCCACCAGCGGCCCTCGCGGAAGCGGTTGAATACCGCCACGTCGAGCAATTGCGCGGTGAGGAAGGCGATGCCGGAGCCCACGGCCACCCGCAGCGGCACAGCGGCATAGGTGTAGCCGTCGCCCTGAAGCTCGATCTGGCTGCCGATGAGCGAGCAGACCACGCCGACGACGAAACCGGCCAGCACCACTTTGCGGGCTGACTCCGAGCCATAGACGCGGTTCATCACATCGGTGACAAGAAAGGCAATCGGGTAGGTGAAGGCGCCCCAGGTGAGCCAGTCGCCCACGAGGAATTGCACGAGGATGTTGGAGGCCACCACGACGGCGGCCATGGCGATTACGCCAGGAAGAATACGGGTCATATCTGGTCCGTTTTATCAAGGTTGCGGAGACTTGGCCCTCTGATGAGGACGGGCGGCGTCTACGCCTGCGCCGGGCTCACGTCAAGTCAGTTGGCAACCAGGTATTCGACGAATTCGGTTTTCTGGAAGAACTGGAAATTGTCGTCGGAGATCATGGTGAGGTGAATGCGACCTGCCGGATCGCGCCAGACGCCCAGCCCTTCCAGATTGTCATGCTCGCCGGGATCGCTTTCAAACAACACCTGTTCATTGCGGGTCCCTTGCGGTGTCATATCAAAGCGCCGCACCCGCGAGGCAAAGCCGAACACGCCAACAAGCTTGCGCTCCAGCAGATAGAGCTTGCCGTCAGGTCCGAAATCCGCCCCCACCGGCACCATATCATCGCGGCGGGGGATCTGCCCGGCGATCTGCCAATCCCCGCCCGCGAAACGATAGACCGGGGTACTGCCGCGATGCGCGTCCCAAAACTCCGGCACCGCATAAAGCCGCCCCGCCGCGTCCACCGCCAGCGCCTCAAGCCCGGAATTCGGCGGAAAGCCTTTGAAAGCCTTATCCGCGGGTAAGGCCGTGGCCTGCGCGGCGCGCATATCGGAGTAGGACATCACCCGGTGTTTGCGCTCGAACGACACAAAGATTTGCCCGCCGGGTAGCATCGCCAGACCTTCGGCATCAGAGCGGTTTTGCCCCAGCGTGCCGCCCTTCTGATTGGTCAGGGGCCGCACCGGCGTGACCCGAATGCCGGTGATCTTGCCCGTACCATCGCGCTGAATTTGCCCGTTGATGATGGCGCCATGATCAGAAATCGCAGCGAAATCAAGTCCATACGCGCCAATCTCCAGCCCCGACCAGCCGCCAAAAGCCGGATCGTCAATCGACCAGCTCAGGCTGGAGGTAAACACGGCCTCCTGCGCCAAAACCGGCGGTGCGATCAGCGTGGCGATTAATGCGAGGCAAGCACAGAGGCGCATTGGGCGGGCAGGTCTTCCAGAGTCAGAGGGCCGCGCGGCGGCGTGGGCTTGGCATTCGGGTCCGGTGGCGGCGGCGGTGGCGGGTTCAGGATATTATTCACCCACTCCTCGGCATCCGCGCAACCATCGCCGGGCGGCGGCGGGGCCTGATCCACACAGGCCGGATCGCCCGCCGGGCAGGCCAGCCGCACATGGATATGATCCTGATGCCCATACCAGGGCCGCACCTTGTTGAGCCAGCTCCGGTCGCCGGTGGCGTCCTTGCACATCTGCACCTTGGCGCCTGCAAAGATGAAAATCCGGGCCACGGCAGGGTCAGAGGCGGCGGCTTTCAGCAGCGCCATATGCTGCGTCGTCCAGCTATTGTTCACATAAGCGCCCTTGCTGCGGGCGAGCGAGATGGCTGACAGGTTTTCGCGTTCATCGGCGCTCAGGTTCAGCCGCTCCGGCGGCAGCAACCAGAAATCCACATCCAGCCCGGTCTGGTGACTGGCATGGCTGGAAAACATCGGCCCACCGCGTGGCTGGCTCATATCGCCCACATAAAGCCCGGCCCAGCCCGGCAGCGCGGCGGCTTTGACCGATAGGCGTTTGATGAATGACACCAGCTCGGGATGGCCCCAGTTGCGGTTACGGCTGAGGCGCATTGCCTGCCATGTCGGCCCGCTTTCCGGCAATTGCGCCGCCCCGGCGACGCAGCCCTTGGCATAGGAGCCAAAGCTTTCCGGACGTTGCGCGGAGGCGCTGGCGATGGGGGCGAAAAGCTGTTTAGCTGGTTCGTTGGAGGTGGAAAACACCGCACTGGCTCGGGCGCGCGGCAAGCCGCTGCTATCCCCCCCGCCGCTTGTGCAGGATGCCAGCAGGGCCACGCAGGCTAGTGGCAACAGGGGGAATTTCCGCATCACTCATACCTTCTCACCATCCGGTTTCACCCAGATTAGCAGAATGAGACCGATAAGAAAGAGCCCGACCAGCGGCGAAATGCCCAGCTGCTGGCTGCCGGTCCAGGCAGTGACAAGCCCGATGGTGATCGGCGCGATCAAACTGGTGGCCTTGCCCGCCAGCGCATAAAGGCCAAAGGCTTCGGTCATCCGCTCCGGGTTACCCTGACGCACCATCATCGTGCGGCTGGCGGCCTGCAGCGATCCACCGGCAGCGCCCAGCAGCGCCCCGACAATATCGAAGGCGATGGTCGGCAGGGGCGAGCTTTCTGCCAGCGTCATGCCGAACAGCGATGTCGGGGTGATGGTCAGGATCGCAATCGACAGCACCACAAGCGCACTGATCGACATGGTGATCACCGGTTTCGGCCCAAAACGAGCATCCGCCTTACCGCCCAGCCAGGCAAAAATCGCCCCGGCGATAATCGCGATGATGCCGAAAATCCCCGATTGCGTCACGCTCCAGCCCAACACCCCGGCGGCATAGATCCCAGCGAAAGTGTAAAGCCCGTTCAGCCCGTCGCGATAGATCATCGACGAGATCAGAAAGGCAAACAGGCTTTTCTTTTTCGGCAGGCCCTTGATCGTTTGCCAAAGATCACTCAGCGCATGTTTCACCAGCTTTGGATCGGGCCGGTTATGCTTGGGGTCGCGCACCCAAAAGAAGAAGGGCACCATAAAGACGATATACCAAAGCGAGGAAAGCGGGCCGACAAAGCGCGTGCCTTCGCGCGTGGCCGGGTCCAGCCCCAGCATCGGCGCTTTGCCCAGCAGGGTGATCCCGTCAGCGTTTTCCGCAAACAGCAGCAGCATAACCACCAGCGCCAGCAAGCCGCCGACATAGCCCCAGGCCCAGCCATTGCCGGAAATCCGGCCCATGTCATCATGCTCGCCCAGATCGGGCATCATCGAGTTGGTAAAGATCGTGGCGAATTCCATGCCGATCAACCCGATGCCGAAAAACACCATCACCCTTACAAGATGGAAATCTTCCGGCGAGGAGAACCAGATCCCGAAGCCGCCGATCACATAAAGCAGCGAAAACAGCCAGATCCAGCGCAGCCGGTTGCCGCTATTATCGGCAATCGCGCCAAGGATCGGGGCGAGAATGGCAATCACGATGCCCGCCAGACCAACGCCCAGCCCCCAGGCGGCCTGCGCCTGCGCGCCGTCTTCCATCACCGACTTCACATAAGGGCCAAAGATGAAGGTGAGCAGCAGCGTGTTATAAGGCTGGCTGGCCCAATCGAACCACATCCAGCCCCAAATCTTTTTCTTTGCAGAAATTTCGCGCGCCATCCCCAGCACTCCCCCCTGTATGTTGCGGGCGAGAGACGCCGAAATACACGCCAAGGGCAAGCAGCAACTACATCAGGCCACGGGCGGCCATGGTCGCTGACCTTCGGCGTCGGACCAGGCTTTCACCCAATCGGGCAGCTCATCGGGGCGCGGCTCATGGCCCAGCGCCACCATCACCTGCTCCGGCGGCACGATCCCGGCTTTGCTTGTTACCGCCAGTCGCAACAGCAGATGGGTGGTGCATTCGCCGCGCTTCCACATGCTTTGTTCCAGATAGATAAACCGTGCATCATGGCCGATGGAGCGCGAGCGCATCTCGACCCGGTCAAACATCCGGACCCGCCGCCGATAGCGCACCGAGGATCCTGCCACCGTCAGCCCCCAGCCATTTTTCCTGACCGCCGCCAGAAGCCCGGCGCGTTTGGCCAGCGGGATGCGGCCAAGGTCAAACAGGGTCAGCGTGCGGCCATTATTGAGCTCCATCATGAAATCGAGATCCCACGGCCAGCAGATATGCGAACTCACATGGGTGCCGTCGAAATCAAGGCTTTCGGCGCGTGCATGCACCACCAGCTCTTTCAACATCCGTCCGAAAGGATACATGCGCGCCTCCATCATCCCGGGTCATGCATTTTCCCTGCCCAGCGCTTGCCGGATCGTCAACCACAACCGGGCGTCAGACTTGCGAAAACCTCGTCCACAGCTTAGGTGGAGCGCGAACAGCGAAGGACATATCATGATCTCCCCGTTTATTCTCACGCTCTTTCAGGTGCTGGGCTTCGTGATCAGCGTGGTCTGGTTCATCGTGATCGCCCATGTGATCGCCTCGTGGCTGATCAATTTTCAGGTGCTGAACCTGCGTCAGCCGCTGGTCTCGCAGCTTTGGTATGTGCTCAACCGGTTGACCGAGCCGATGTATCGCCCGATCCGCCGCTTCCTGCCCGATATGGGCGGGCTTGATCTGGCACCGCTGGTGGTGATCCTGGTGCTGTTCGCCCTGCGCTCGCTTCTGGCGAATTACACCTTTGCGTTGATGTATCGCTGATCGGGGTTGCCCCCGGATTTGGGGCATGGGAGTGTGGCGGCAACGAAATGAGCTGCCCCATTCCCCATGCAATCTGCGCCTGACTTTCTGAAATCCGTTTTCGGCTTCGACGCTTTCCGCCCCGGGCAGGAAGAGATCGTGGAAGCTGTGACCGCAGGCGAAAACACCCTGGCGATCATGCCCACGGGTGGCGGGAAATCTTTGTGTTTTCAACTTCCTGCGCTGATGCGCGATGGGGTGACCGTAGTGATCTCGCCGCTGATTGCCCTGATGCGCGATCAGGTACGTGGGCTGCGCGCCGCCGGGGTTGAGGCCGGGGCACTGACCTCGGGCAATACCGAGGAAGAAACCAATGCGGTGTTTGATGCCCTCGCCGAAGGGCGGCTGAAACTGCTCTATATGGCGCCGGAACGCTTGGCCTCGACCGGCACCCGCGATTTACTGCGCCGTGCGGGCATCAGCCTGATTGCCGTGGACGAGGCGCATTGTGTCAGCCAGTGGGGCCATGATTTCCGCCCGGATTATCTGCGGATCGGCGATCTGCGCCGGGCGCTGAACGTACCGCTGGCCGCCTTCACCGCCACGGCAGATGCCGAGACCCGCGACGAGATTGTCGAAAAACTGTTTGATGGGCAGGCGCCGCGCAGCTTTCTGCGGGGCTTCGACCGGCCCAATATCCATCTGGCTTTCGCGGTGAAAGACAGCCCCCGCAGCCAGATCCTGAATTTCGCCGCCGCGCGCAAAGGCCAATCCGGCATCGTCTACACCGCCACCCGCGCCAAGACCGAAACGCTGGCGCAGGCCTTGCGCGAAGCCGGGCATAGCGCCGTGGCCTATCATGGCGGCATGGAGGCTGATACCCGGCGGCATGTCGAGGAACGGTTTTCCACCGAAGACGGGCTGATCGTGGTCGCCACCGTCGCCTTTGGCATGGGGGTGGATAAGCCCGATATTCGCTGGGTCGCCCATGCCGATCTGCCGAAATCCATTGAAGCCTATTATCAGGAAATTGGCCGAGCTGGCCGTGATGGAGCGCCTGCGGAAACGCTGACGCTATTTGGCCCTGACGATATTCGCCTGCGCCGGGCACAGATTGACGAAGGGCTCGCCCCGGAAGAGCGGCGCGGGGCCGATCATGGGCGGCTGAATGCGCTATTGGGGCTGGCCGAGACCCCGGGCTGCCGCCGCCAAACGCTGCTGGGCTATTTCGGCGAAGAGGCCACGGCCTGCGGCAATTGCGATTGCTGCGACACACCGCCCGAGACCTTCGATGGCACCGTGCCGGTGATGAAGGCGCTCTCGGCCGCGCTGCGCACCGAGGAATATTTCGGCGCGGGACATCTGATTGATATCCTGACCGGCAACAGCACCGAGAAAACCCGCGCCCGCGGCCATGAAAACCTGCCGACCTGGGCGGTGGGGCAGGATATGTCGCGGCGCGAATGGCAGGCGCTGTTTCGCCAGATCATGGGGCTGGATTTCGTCCGCCCCGACCCGGTCCGCCATGGCGCGCTCCGGGTGACGGACAAGGCCCATCCGGTGCTGCGCGGCGAGGCAAATGTGATCCTGCGCAAGGACACGCTCAGCAAGGGCAAGCGCCGCCCGGCGGTGAAAGCGCTGGTCTCCGACGAGGATGCGCCGCTGCTTTCGGCCCTGAAAGCCAAACGCCGCGCGCTGGCCGAAGCCCAACATGTGCCCGCCTATGTGGTGTTCACAGACAAGACCTTGATCGAAATGGCCGAGACCCGTCCGGCAACGCTGGATGCGATGGCAGGGATTTCCGGCGTTGGCGCGAAAAAGCTCGAAACCTATGGGCAGGCCTTTCTGGAGGTGATCGCGGGGGCGGTGGAAGAGATGCACCCGGCGCGCCGCCGTTTGGCCGGGCGCGCCTCGGGCACGCTTTATGACCGCTTGCAGGAAGCCGCGCTGGAGCTGGCCCGGGGCGAAGACGGCACCGGCAAGCTGATCTCGCTCTCCCCCGCCACCTTGCGCCACATCGCCGAACGCCCACCGCATGATATGGCCGCGCTCGCCCGTGTTCAGGGCATGAGCGAGGCCAAGGCCGAACGGTTCGGCCCCGCTTTTCTGGAAATTCTCGCTGAGGTCTGAATGCTGATTGTCGTTTCCCCCGCCAAACGCCTGGATGAAACCCCGCCGCGTGCCACGGATGGCAGCACGCCGGTTTTCATCGACGA
>JARRIY010000037.1:0-14349 GCA_037379985.1 Maritimibacter sp. | reverse complement strand
GCAAAACTCGGGGCGCTGAATGCGGGCCGCTTTGCCGAATATGGCAGCGGCAAGGGCGAGAAACAGGCAATCGAGCTGTTTTCCGGCGATACCTATACCGGGCTGGATGCAGGCTCGCTCGACGCTGATGAAATGGCCTATGCCCAGAGGCATTTTCGCATGTTATCAGGGCTTTACGGACTGCTTCGCCCGCGTGATGTGATCGCCCCGCACCGGTTGGAAATGGGCACGCGGTTGCAAAATCCGCGCGGGAAAAGCCTCTATGAATTCTGGGGGGACCGGATTGCGCTTCGCCTGAATGAAGAAGCGGCCGAGCTGGGCACGGATGTGCTGGTCAACTGCGCCTCGGTGGAATATTTCACCGCCGCCAATCGCGACGCGCTGACGCTGCGGGTGATCACCCCGACATTTCTGGAAGACGGGCCGAACGGGCCAAAGGTCATGTCGCTCTGGGCCAAACGCGCACGCGGCGCGATGGCGCGGTACATCATCCAGAACCGGTTGACCGACCCGGAAGCGCTGCTGGAATTCGACAGCGGCGGCTATCGCTACCAGCCCGAGATGAGCGAGCCGGATAAGCCGGTCTTTCTGCGCAGCGCCTGAGCCTGCCCGTTTGGGCAAGGCCTGGGATTATTCCTGCGGCAGCGGCGGCAGGGCGTCTGCCGGTTTCGCGCCTTCCAGTTCGGCAAAAATCTCAGCTTTTTTCAGCGGCTTGGTCAGGTGACGATCCAGCCCATGACGCAGGATTTTTTCCGCATCGCCTTCCATCGCATGGGCGGTGAGGGCAACGATACGCGCCCGCGGCAGCCCGCGTTCGGCTTCAATCGCGCGAATGCGGCGGGTGGCTTCGGTGCCATCGACGCCCGGCATGGAGATATCCATGAAGATCAGATCCGGCATCTGTTCTTCATAGGCCGCGACGGCTTCGCTGCCATCGGTGGCAAACTGCAGATCGATATCGCAGGCTTTCACCAATTTCGAAAAGATCAGCCGGTTGGTGCGGTTATCTTCTGCGGCCAGCACGCGCATCTGACGCTGGGCCGGAGCGGCGGGCTCGGCAGGGGTCGGCACATCCGGGGTCGCGGCAACAGGCGCGGCAGGCTCAATCACCGGGCTTTGCGCCGGAGCGCTCGGGGCGGTGGTTTCAGCTTGCGGTGCGGCGGGGGCGGCTTGCGGGGCAGGCTCAACAACCGGTGCGACCGAGGCTTGCGCTTGCACTGGAGCGGCGGGTTGCACGGCTTGCGGCGCAATCTCTTCAGCCTGCGGGGCCGGAGCTTCAACCGGAGCAGCCGTTTCCGCCGCGCGCGGGGCTGCGAAAGCCTGCATTTGCACGACATTATCAACACTCGGCATCGCCGGAGCATCCGGAACCACCGGGGCAGCCGCTTGCGGGGCTTCGGGCAGCTCGGCGGGGGCTTGCGTGACCTCAGCCAGTGCATCGGCCAGCGAAGGTGCGGGGTCGGGCATATTTACGACCGGCGTATCAATGGCTTCGGAGGCTTCGGGCGCAGCCAGATCCATCTCAGGCAAAGCGGCAATCGGCTCAGCCGTCATCGGGGCCTGCGGGGCTTCGGCTTCAACCTGCGGCTCCATCACGGCGGGCGAGGTCGGCGCTTCCATATCCACGGTTTCCTGCGGCAGCTCCGGCGCAGCGGTTTCCATCACCGGCAGTTCCGGCGCGGCATCGACCGGCAGATCAGCAGGGATGTCAGCCATCGGCGCGGCGGGCAGCTCGGCCATATCCGGGTTGGCAAGATCGTCCGCCATCGGCGCGGGGGCTTCGGCAGCCAGATCATCCACCGGAAGCGCGGCAGGCATGTCCGGGGTCGGTGCGGCGGCTTCAAGCTCAGCCATCGGTTCTGCAACCGGCGCCTCAACGGCAGCGGCTTGCGGGGCGTCTTCCACGGCGAGCTCTTGCGGCATCGCGGGAGCGACAGGCAGTTCTTCGATCCAGATCGAAGCGCTCTGGGTCGTGGTTTCAACCTCAGCCGGAGCAGCAGCTTCGGGCTGCGGGGCCAGCTCAGCTTGCGGTGCAATCTCAGCCTGCGGCGCAGGCATGATTTCAGCCTGCGGCTGGGGCATGATTTCCGGCTCTGCCTGCTCGACAGGTTCAGCCGCCACATCCACGGGCGCGATCAGCGCAGCATCGTCACTCTGCGGCAGTTCCGCTGCGATCTCACCCAGCTCCGGCATGTCCGGAGCAGTCACGTCCAGCTCCGGCACCACCTCAGTGGCTTCGGCTTCGATTTCCGCCCCCTCGCCCTGCGCAGTTTCCTGCTCAAGCGCCGTCATCACGTCGATCAGATCCGGGCGCGAGATCGGTTTCACCAGCACCGCCGACGCTCCGGCAATCTTGCCCGTCCGCCCGGCAGTGGTCGGTGCAACCAGGATAACCGGCACCGCCACGCCTGCCGAACGCAGCACCGCAATAAAGGACGCGGCGCCCATGTCGGCCATACGATGATCGACGAAGATCACATCGGCATCCGCCGCGCGTTTCGGATCCACCGACGCCGCGCGCGAGGTGCTGTCAACTCTCAGCCCAAGGGCCACCAGACGTTTTTCCAGAATATCGCGGCCAAGATCATCATCCATCACCAAGAGCGCGCGCTTGACCCAGCTCGGCATGACAGGCGTTTCGCCCTGATCCGCCACCGGCAGCGTCACCTGCATACCAAAGACCGACCCAACGCCTTCTTCGCTTTCGACCCACAGCTCGCCATTCATCAGCTCGACCAGCTGTTTGGTAATCGCCAGCCCCAGCCCGGTGCCCTCATAGGCCCGGTTACGTTCGTCTTCGACCTGATTGAACTCGCCGAAGATCGCTTTCAGCTTATCATTCGGGATGCCGATGCCAGTGTCTTCTACAGTGATGTGAATGCGATGCTGGGCGCGGGCGCCATCGGGCAGGCCGACAACCCGCACCAGCACATGGCCGGAACTGGTGAATTTCACCGCATTGCCCATCAGATTGGTCAGAATCTGACGCATCCGCACCGGATCGCCCACATAGCGGGTCGGCAGGAACATGTCGTAATCGAGCATGATTTTCAGCTTCTTCTCGCGGATCGAGGGTTCCAGAAGCTGCAAAACGTCAAGGATCGTGCGTTCCAGATCAAACGGCTCGGGATGCAGGGAAAGCTTGTTGGCTTCGATCTTGGAGTAGTCCAGCACATCATTGATGATCGACAAAAGCGCATTACCAGACGAGCGGATCGTATCGACATAGATCATCTGCTCTTCGTCCAGCGTGCTGTCGGCCAGCAGATCGGCCATACCCACAACACCGTTCATCGGCGTGCGGATTTCGTGGCTCATATTGGCCAGGAAGGCAGACTTGGCGCGGTTGGCAGCTTCGGCCCGTTCCCGGGCACGGTTCAGAGCGGCCTCTCGGCGCATCGCATCGGTGATGTTCAGACCCAGCGACACGGTATCGCCACCGGGGGCACGCTGATCGACCAGCCGGATCCAGGTGCCATCCCACAGCCGAAGCACCCGCGGCTCTGGCGCCGGAGAGAACCAGCGCGCCAGCATCGCGTCGCGCCATTCGGTGGGCGACTGGCCTTCGATATCGATCACACCTTCATAGAGGGCAGCCTCGATCACATCCTGATAATGCGCGCCGGGCACCACGCTTTCGAGCCCGTCAAACGGGGCCAGATAGGCGGCATTGGCGATGATCAGACGGCTATCGGCATCATAAACGGCAAACCCGTCTTCGATTGACTGGATCGAGTTCCACAGCCGCCGCTTGGCAATATCAATCTCGCTATTGGCGCGCTCCAGATCGGCCAGAAACTGGCTTTTCTCAACGGCGGCGACCTCGACCTTTTCCCGGGTCTCGACAAGATCTTCCGACAGCGCAATCGCGTGGCTCGAAAGCTGCCGGTTGGCCTGAGACAATTCTTTCTCTTTCTGCGCCAGCAGCCGTTCCGCCGCCATGCGTGCACGCCGTTCTTGGGTAAGCAGGTGTTCTGCGGTCATCCCGGTCTCCGTCTGTCAGAGGGCTTTCTGCCTTTGCGGCATTCTGCGCCAAACAAGGTGAACAGGGTCTTAACAAAGATGAATTTCCCCAAGACTCGTTGCGCCAAGCCATGCAAACTGCGAGCATATCACGAGTATCCGGGAGGCATTGTGATGCGGCTAATCTTGTTAATTCTTTCATTTATTTCAATTTTTACGGGTCTGGCGCGCGCCGAAACTCTGCTTCCGGAACAACGTGTTATTGTCTACCGCGATGCAGATTTTCCCGGCGGCGATGTGCAATCGGTCCGCGATATCAGCCTGAATGGCTGCGAATCTGCCTGTATTGGCCGCTCTGATTGCCGCGCCTTTACCTATAATTCCCGGGCCGCTGCCTGTTTTCTTAAGGATCATGTCGACAGCGTTGAGGCCTATGTCGGAGCATTTTCGGCTGAAATCCGGCCCATTCCCCAGCCCCTGCGTGACGCTGCCGAAACCCGTGCCGCCACGCTTGATTTTCTCAAGCCATCTGATCTGTCATATGCCGCAGGTCTGGCCCATGATCTACCCTATCAATACATGGCCGGGGGCGATGATATTGCCGTGCTCGACACCGCCGCACGCGAAGCCGAAGCCAATGCCGTGCTGTCGCGGGCGATGCAGAGCATGGCGCGCAAAACCACACTCACCGATGCCGCAGCGGATTGGGTTGATTTTGCCCGGCTCAGCAATGCGCAGGCCTTGAACACCAGCGATACCTCCGATGCGCGCCAACGCTATGCGCAGGCCCAGAATGCCGCCATATCTGCCTATCTGCGGGCCGACCAGCCCGGGACGCAGGTCAATAGCCTGACGGAAATGGCCGTCGCGCTGGAAGGGCGGGATCGCGGACGCGATGCGATTTCGGCGCTGCGTCTGGCGCAGAGCATTCAGCCGCGCGGCGAGACCGAGCAGGCGCTTGACCGGCTGATCGGGCTATATGGCTTCCGCATCACCGAAACCAATGTTGAATCTGACTCCGCCGAGCCGCGTATCTGCGCGGTGTTTTCCGAAAATCTGGCCGCTGCCGGGGTGGATTACGCGCCTTTCCTGCAATCGCCCACGTCGGGGCTGGCGGTTACCGCCTCCGGGCAGCAGCTTTGCATTTCCGGGGTTGAGCATGGTCAGCGCTACAGCTTCACCCTGCGGGCCGGGCTGCCTGCCGCCTCGGGCGAGGCGTTGGAAAAGCCGGTGCAGCTTACCCAATATGTGCCTGACCGTTCGCCATCGGTGCATTTCCCGGGCCGCGCCTATGTGCTGCCCGCTGCGCCTGATGCCGGGCTGCCGCTGGTGGTGGTGAATGCCGAAACGGTGGAGCTGTCACTTTCGCGGGTTTCGGACCGCAATCTGGTGCAGCTTTATCAGGAGGGCCTGTTTGGCGAAACGCTCGATTTCTGGAGCGAAGACTGGTTCGAAACCTCTTTTGCCACGCCGTTCTGGAGCGGCGAGGCCGATCTGAAAAGCGAGCTGAACCGCGATGTGACAACCCGCCTGCCAATCGGCGAGGCGCTGGCCGGTCAGCCCCCGGGGCTTTACACGCTGCAAGCGTCGATCCCCGGCACCGATCCCTACGAGGTGCCCCCGGCCACGCAATGGTTTGTGGTCTCCAATATCGGGATGACCACCTTTGACGGCGCCGATGGGGTGCATGTGGTGCTGCGCGCGCTGTCAGATGCCGCGCCAATCTCAGGGGCCAAGGTTCAGCTTGTCTCGACCGTCAACGAAGTGCTGGGCGAAGTGGTCAGCGATGCCGATGGCTACGCCCATTTCAGCGCCGGGATGAGCGCGGGCACAGGCAGCGCCGCCCCTACGATGGAGGTGGTGATGAATGGCGACGACATGACCTTCCTGTCGCTCAGCGGCCCGGCCTTCGATCTGTCGGATCGCGGCGTTGAAGGCCATCCCGCTGCGCCACCGATTGATATGTTCCTGTCCACCGATCGCGGCGCCTATCGTGCGGGCGAGGTGGTCCATGCCACAGCGCTGGCCCGCGATGGCAAGGCCGAGGCGATTGCCGGCCTGCCCGTCACCGCCGTGCTGTCGCGCCCTGACGGGGTGGAATATTCCCGCAAGCTGTCGCAAGGCGAAGGTGCAGGCGGGCATGTGTTTGCCCTGCCGCTGGCGGCTACTGCGCCGCGCGGCACCTGGCGGCTGGATCTGTTTGCCGATCCCGATGCCCCGGCGCTGGCCTCGACCACTTTCCTGGTCGAAGATTTCCTGCCGGAGCGGATTGATTTCGATATGTCCTGGGCCGGTGATGCACCGATCTCGCCTGATGCGGTGCCGATGCTCAATCTCGATGCCCGCTACCTATTCGGCGCCCCCGGGGCCGGGCTGGCAGTAGAGGGCGATCTGCGGCTGCAACAGGCGCGCGAGGTCGCGGCTTGGCCGGGCTATCGCTTTGGCCGTTATGACGATCAGAGGCCGGTGCAATGGGGCGAGCGGCCCAGCGCGACAACCGACGATAGCGGCCATGCCGCGATCCTGCCCGAGCTGCCGAGCGTCAAAGCCACAGGCGTGCCGCTGACGGCGCGGGCAACGGTACGGGTGAAAGAAGGCTCTGGCCGCCCGGTCGAGCGTAGCCTGACGGCTGATATTCTGCCCTCCGGCCCGATGATCGGGATCAAACCGGGTTTTGAAGACGATGTTCGGGAAAACAGCGAAGCCACCTTCAGCCTGATCGCCCTGACCCCGGATCTGAAAGCCCGGAATATGGATGTGACATGGGAGCTGAACCGGGTGCGCACCCGCTATCAGTGGTACCGGATTGACGGCAGTTGGAACTGGGATCCGGTCACCACCCGTGAACGCGTTTCCACCGGCACGGCGCATCTGGGCGAAAGCCCTGCCCCGGTTGCCGCGCAGGTCGATTGGGGCCGCTATGAGCTGGTCGTCACCGAAACCGGCGGCACGCTCAGCTCATCGGTGGATTTCTACGCAGGCTGGTATGTGCCCGCCGATACGATCTCGACCCCCGATATGCTCGAGGTTTCTCTGGATGCGGAAAGCTATACGCCGGGCGACACGGCGACCCTGCGTTTTGTGCCGCGCACCGCAGGTAAGGCGCTGATTTCGGTGATGTCGAACCGGCTGATCGACATGATCACGGTCAATGCCGTGGCAGGGGAAAATACCGTGACCCTGCCGGTGACTGAAGACTGGGGTGCAGGCGCTTATGTGACCGCAACCCTGATCCAGCCGCTGGATGGGCTCGAAGGCCATACCCCGACCCGGGCGCTTGGCCTGTCCTATGCTGCGGTCGATCCCGGCCCGCATCAGCTTACGGCACGCTTTGATGTCGCCGCCGAAGCTGCCCCGCGTGGGCCGCTGGAGGTGGTGCTGAATGTCGATGGGATCGTGGAGGGCGAAACCGCCTATGCCACCATCGCCGCGGTGGATGTGGGCATCTTGAACCTCACCTCGTTCCAATCCCCCGACCCGTCTGACCATTATTTCGGTCAGCGGCGGCTGGGCATGGGCATCCGCGATCTTTACGGGCGGCTGATTGATGGCCGCTCCGGCGAGATGGGGGCGCTGCGCTCGGGTGGCGATGCCATGGCGGGCATGCGGATGCAGGCCCCGCCCCCGACCGAAGAGTTGATGGCGCAGTTCTCCGGGCCGATTACCGTGGTGGATGGCAAAACCGTGGCGCAGTTCGACCTGCCCGAGTTCAACGGCACGGTGCGGCTGATGGCGGTGGTCTGGTCGAAAACCGGGCTGGGCAATGCCAGCGAGGATGTGCTGGTGCGCGATCCGGTGGTGATGACAGCCACCCTGCCCCGCTTCCTGGCCCCGGGCGATGACGCGCGGATGCTGCTGGAGCTGACCCATGCCACCGGACCAACCGGCGAGGTGCAGATCTCGGCCAGTTCCGATGCGATCACCGATGGGCGCTATGAAACCAGCGTGATGCTGGGCGATGGCGAAACTGCACGGCTTTCGGTGCCAATCACCGCGCCGGATGTCGGGCTGCATCAGGTCAAACTGCTGCTGGCGACGCCGGATGGCACCGAGCTGACCAAAACCCTGAACTTGCCGGTCGAGCTGCTCGACCCGGAGGTGAGCACAACCACGCGGCTAAGCCTCGCCCCCGGCGAAAGCTTTACCCTGACCGATGATCTGGTCGCCGGGCTGTCGGCGCCGCATGTCAGCCTGACCGCCGGACCGCTGGCGCGGATCGATGCTGCCGGGCTGATCACGATGCTTGACCGTTACCCCTATGGATGCACCGAACAGCAGACCAGCCGGGCGCTGCCGCTGCTTTACCTTGGCGGGCTGGCGCAGGCGATGGGGATCGCCGGGCCGGAGGATGTGACCGACCGAATTGCGAAAACCATCACCGGCGTGCTGGCCAATCAGGCGGCCTCGGGCAGCTTCGGGCTGTGGCGTCCGGATTCTGGCGATCTGTGGCTTGATGCCTATGTGACGGATTTCCTCAGCCGGGCGCGGGCAGAAGGCTATCAGGTGCCCGATACCGCGTTCCGCTCGGCCATGGATAATCTACGCAATCAGGTGAATTACTATCCGGATTTCGAAAAGGGCGGCGGTGATCTGGCCTATGCGCTTTATGTGCTGGCCCGCGAAGGCGCGGCGGCGATGGGCGATCTGCGCTATTATGCCGACGTGAAACCGGAGGCCTTCACCACGCCGCTGGGATCGGCCCAGATCGGTGGGGCACTGGCGGCTTATGGCGATCAGCAACGGGCCGACCGGATGTTTGCGCAGGCGTCGCGGCAGCTTGCTGACGAAGCGGGCAAGCAGCAGGGCTGGCGCGATGATTATGGCACCGACCTGCGCGATGCTGCCGGGATCCTGGCGCTGGCCGCAGAAGCGGGCAGCAATGCGGTGGATCGCACCGCGATCCTGTCGCAGCTCGCGCGATCCGGCAGCTATCTGTCAACGCAGGAGGCCACATGGTCGCTGCTGGCGGCACGGGCCCTGATCGGGGAAACCGCCGAGGCCGGGCTGAAGCTGGATGGCAACGCCCTGACCGATCCGATGCTGAGCTTTGCCAATGCCGGTGCGCTGGCCGCCCCGCATGTGATCGAGAATGGCGGAGATGCGGCGATGGATCTGACCATCACCAGCTATGGCGTGCCGGATGTTCCGCCAGCGGCCGAGGGCAATGGCTACAATATCCAGCGGCGCTATTTCACCATGGAAGGCGATCCGGTGGATATTGCCGAGGTGGCGCAGGGCACGCGGCTTGTCACCCTGATCAGCGTTACGCCCTGGACGAGTACAAGGGCGCGGCTGATGATCAATGATCCACTGCCTGCCGGGTTTGAGATCGACAATCCCAACCTGCTGCGCGCGGGCGATATCCGGGCGCTGGACTGGCTGGATGTGACCACCCGCACCGAGACTACCGAGTTCCGGCAGGATCGTTTCCTGGCGGCGGTGAACTGGGGATCGAAAGACACGATCCGTCTGGCCTATATCGTGCGGGCCGTCACCCCCGGCAGCTTCCGCCACCCGGCGGCCTCGGTGGAAGACATGTACCGCCCAACCATGCGCGCCCATGGCGAGGCAGGCCGCGTGGTGGTGACGGCGGAGTGATGGAACAAACAGGCTGTGACATAGAAGCTTCTAGGTTTTTGTATTTCCAAACGCCCTCCCGGGGGGAGGGTCGGGCATCGCCCGTCCAGCGACGTGCGAGGGGTTGGGGGCTAGGCTCTGTTCTGCTTAAAACGTCTGGATATGTGGCTTCCGTCCTGCGGGCAGGCAACCTGATTTGCGATCCCCTTAGCACGCCGAGATTTGCCTGATGCGAGCGCGGTGGGTGTTTGCGGCGGCGGCGCTGCTTTTTGCCGGGGCGGTGGGGCGCGACGCCGCCGATCACTGGATCGACACCACGCCCCTGCCCACGCTTCAGGTGGAGACTTCGCCAGAGGTCCTCGACCGGTATGGCAATCTGCTGCGCGCCTATACCGTGGCGGACGGGCGCTGGCGGCTGGAGGTTGCGCCCGAGGCGGTCGATCCGCTCTTTACCCGGATGCTCATCGCCTATGAGGACAAGCGGTTTGACTACCATCACGGGATCGACCTGCGGGCGCTGATCCGGGCGGCGGGGCAGGACGCCTTGAACGGGCGCATTGTCTCCGGCGCTTCGACCCTGACCATGCAGGTGGCACGGCTGATCGAAGACGGGCCGACCGGCACGCTTACCGGCAAGATCCGGCAGATCCGTCTGGCGCTGGCGCTGGAGCGGCGCTTGAGCAAGCACGAAATCCTCGCTCTCTATCTCAACCGCGCGCCCTATGGCGGCAATACCGAAGGCATTCGCGCAGCCACGCGCAGCTGGTTCGGCAAGGAACCGGCGCGGCTGACCCCGGCTGAGGCAGCCCTGCTGGTCGCCCTGCCGCAATCGCCCGAAACGCGGCGGCCCGACCGCCATCCGGTATCAGCCGAAGCCGCGCGCAATCGGGTGCTGGCGCGCATGCAGCGCGACGGGGTGATCAGCGCCGACACCGCTGAGGCAGCCCAGCGCGAGCCCCTGCCCCGCGCCCGGCGCGACATGCCACAGCTTGCCGCGCATCTGGCCGACCGCCTGCGGCGCGAAACGCCGGGGCTGGGGCAGATCCTCACCACCATTGACGGCGATTTGCAGGCCCGGCTGGAAGCGCTGGCGGCCACTGCGGTGCGCGATCATGGCGGCGGCGCGCTGTCGGTGGCCATTCTGGTGGCCGATCACAAAAGCGGCGAGCTAATCGCCAGTGTCGGCTCGGCGGGCTATGACAATGACACCAAACAGGGCTTTGTCGATATGACCACGGCCCTGCGCTCGCCCGGTTCGACCCTGAAACCGCTGGTCTATGCGCTGGCCTTTGACGAAGGGCTGGCGAACCCGCAAACCATGATCGACGACAAGCCGATGCGCTTTGGCAGCTACGCACCGCAGAATTTCGACGGGCGGTTTCGCGGCCCGGTGACGGTGGAAAAGGCGCTGCAATATTCGCTGAATATCCCCGCCGTGGCGCTGGCCGATGCCATTGGTCCGGCCCGGGTGATGGCGGGTTTGAAACGCGCGGGCACCGATCCGGTGCTGCCCGGCAATGCCGCGCCGGGGCTGGCGATTGTGCTGGGCGGGCTGGGGATCACGCCGGAAGACCTGACCACGCTTTATATGGGGCTGGCCGAAGGCGGACAGGCCGTGGCGCTGAAACTGCGCCCCGGTGAAGCCGCACGCGACCCGCAGCGCATCACCTCGCCGGAAGCCGCCTGGCAGGTGGGCCATATCCTTGCTGGTATGCCGCCGCCGCCCAATGCGCCGCGCGAAAGGCTGGCCTATAAAACCGGCACCTCTTACGGGCATCGCGATGCCTGGGCGGTGGGCTATGACGGGCGATACGTGGTGACGGTCTGGATGGGGCGGCCCGATGGCACGCCGGTGCCCGGGGCCTTTGGTGCCGATGTCGCCGCGCCGGTGCTGTTTGAAGCCTTCTCGCGGGTGACGCCGCAGCTCGAACCGCTCGGCCCGCCGCCGCCCGGCACGCTGATCGCCAGTACCGCTGCCCTGCCCGCCCCCTTGCAAGAATTTCACCCGCGCGGCGCGGTCTTTGCTGCCGAGAATGCACCCGAAATCGCCTTCCCCCCGGATGGCGCGGCGGTGGAACTCACAGGCCAGCCGCTGGTGCTGCGCATCGAAGGCGGCACCCCGCCCTTTACCCTGCTCGCTAATGGCGCGCCCATCATCACCGCCACCCCATCGCGCAGGCCGGCGCTATCGCTGGCCCCGGGCCATGTGCAGCTTGCCGTGATCGACGCCAGCGGCGAAGCCGCGCGGGTGCAGGTGGAGCTGAAATAGCTAGCCAGCGGTATGGCCGCAGAGCGTTTCGTCAATCACCGCGTCGCTCCAGCCAAAGCCGATCTGGGTGCTGTCGCGGTAGAGGCTGAGGAAGCTCCAACCGTTGGGGACACCGAAGAAGTTATACTCCCAGACGATGTCATCGCCGCGCTCGACCTCGGCAATAACCTCAGCCCCCGAACGCGGGCCAAGCCGCAATGGCAGGGTTGGCCCCTGCCAATCAAGGCAGCCGCTGGCCGATATGGCGTCGAGTACCGGTACCGCCTCGAGCCGCAGGCGCAGCGCGAGTTGCGGAATGTCGAGCTGGGTGCGGCTGGTGTCGATCTTGCACTCAAGCATGGCTTCGCCCTCACGCGCAAAAACCACCGCCTCTGCCCCGCCCGGCTCCAACGTCACGTCTTTGCCAATGCAGCCGTCATTGCCAAACACCGCCTGACCGAGCGGCGAGGCAAAGCAATATCCCGCCCGGGCAAAGATCTGGTTGCGGGCGAACCACAGATCGTCGCAGGGCGACCAGGCAAAGGCAGGGGTGGTGAAAAGGGTCAGAACGAAAGCCAGACGAAGCATGAAGACTCCTCCCAAGAGCTACCCTCAGCCTTTCGTGATGCAGGGCGCGCAACCACCCGGCCAATCGCCGCAACCGGCACAAAAAACCCCGGCGCGGGGGCCGGGGTTTTTGCAATCTTGTACGGGAGAGGCTTATTCCTCGTCGTCGTCCTTGTCGTCGGGCAGGTTAAACAAGCTCTCGGCGTCGTATTGCTTTTCTTTCTCTTCCGGCGCGCCGGAAAGGGTAAAGCTTTCCAGCCCCTCGATGGCGGTGGGGATTTTCGGCTCGGCGTCCATCGCCAGGCTCTGCTCGGTCGAGAGCAGTTTGCGGCGCTCGTCATCCGACATCGCTTCGCCTTCAGCGGCTTTCTTGGCAGCAGCTTTCTGCACAGCGGCATCCAGCTCGGTCTGTTTGCACAGGCCCAGCGCGACCGGATCGATCGGTTCCATCGCCTGAATGTTCCAGTGGGTGCGCTCGCGGATCGACTGGATGGTGGGCTTGGTGGTGCCGACCAGCTTGGCGATCTGACCATCGGACAGCTCGGGATGGAACTTCACCAGCCAGAGGATCGAATTCGGACGGTCCTGACGCTTCGACAGCGGCGTGTAGCGCGGGCCACGGCGTTTTTCTTCGCCCACGGCGGCGGGATTAAACTTCAGCTTCAGCTTGTGCAGCGGATTGGCTTCGGCTTTCTCGATCTCTTCCTGGGTGAGCTGGTTATTGGCAACCGGATCGAAGCCTTTCACACCAGTCGCCACATCGCCATCGGCAATGCCCTGCACTTCCAACTCGTGCAGCCCGCAGAAATCCGCCACCTGTTTGAAGGTGATCGTCGTGTTGTCCACCAGCCAGACCGCGGTGGCTTTCGCCATGATCGGTTTGTTGTCCATTTGGCACTCCTTAGATACGCCGGTCCCGTTCCCCGGAAAGGGGCGCCCGTTGCGGGCTGGGTTACCGTTGTGGGGAAACTTGCTCCGTATATAATGCGCCAAAGCCTGAGAGGGAAGTGGAAATGCGTATGGGGGATTGGGGCGTGCTGTTTGCCGCAACCCGGGCCCCGCGCGCGACTATTCGGCGACAAAAGGTAAGGTAAGAAAATGCGCTATCTGCTCATCCTCCTGCTGCTTCTGGCCCGGCCCGCGCTGGCCGAGGGCGAGCGTGCCGGGGATTTTGACTATTACGTGCTGGCGCTGAGCTGGTCGCCGAACTGGTGCACCCTGACCGGCGATGCGCGCGAGGCGGCGCAATGCGAAGGCGATGCAGGTTGGGTCGTGCATGGGCTTTGGCCGCAATATGAGGCGGGCTGGCCGAGCTATTGCAAGACATCCACCCGTGCGCCCTCGCGGCAGATGACGGCAGCGCAGGCGGATCTGTTCGGCGACGGTGGCGCGGCCTGGTATCAGTGGAAGAAGCACGGAATCTGCTCCGGGATACCGGCGCAGGATTACTACGCATTGGTGCGCGAGGCTTATGGGCGAGTTGAGCGCCCCGAGGTGCTGCGCAAGCTCGATCATGCGGTGCGCCTGCCTGCCTCGGTGGTGGAAGACGCCTTTCTGGCCGCCAATCCAGACCTGACCCCCGACATGATCACCATCACCTGCGATCAGGGCTATATTCAGGAGGCGCGGATCTGCCTCACCCGCGATCTGGAGCCGCGCGTGTGCGGCGCCGATACACGGCGCGATTGCAGCCTCTCCGGCGCGCGGTTGGAGCCGGTGCGGTAGCTCATGCCGTAGAGTGCGCCTTCAGGCGCACCAGATCTGTGAAAGATGAACGTCAGCAGGGTAAAAGCGACGGAAACGCTGACCCGGATCATCGCCATTACCAACGGCAGTGGTGCGCCTGAGGGCGCACCCTACGGGCAGCGGGGCGGTTCTGGTGCCCTCTCTACACGTCCCAGACCGGGCACCAAGGGCCGTTGACCAGCCGTTTGCCCTGATCATAACGGCGTAGCTCGGCGATCTCGCGCGGGGCAAGCTCCACCTCCTGAGCG
>JARRIY010000036.1:0-19006 GCA_037379985.1 Maritimibacter sp. | reverse complement strand
TCCGATAACGAGGCATCGGCCAATCTCGCCACTAATGGTCTGGTGGCTGGATATGATCGCCGGGTAGAGGATTTCAGCCTTGGGGCTGCGGTGCATATTGGGCAAACCCGGCTGAGCATCCCCGACCGCTCCACCACCATCCGCAGCACCGATATTGGCGTGGGCCTCTATGGCAGCACCCGCTTTGACGGGCTGACCTTTGCCTTTGGCGCCGACATCACCCGGCATCAGATCAGCTCAGAGCGTCAAGTGAGCCTGAACGGCTTTTCCGACAGCCTTTCCGCCAGCTATGCGGCCTATACTACGCAGCTATTCGGCGAAGTTTCTTACGATTTCGATCTTGGCGGCACCACGCTCACGCCCTTTGCCCGGGCCGCCTATGTGCATAGCAGTTCTGAGGCTTTCACCGAAACTGGCGGGGCGGCGGCTCTTTCCTCTGCGGCGGGCTCGCATGATGCGCTGATCACCACGCTGGGCCTGCGCGCCCAGCATGAGTTTGTGCTGGGTGATGGCGGCAAGGCCACGCTTGATGGGATGATCGGCTGGCGCCATGCCTTTGCCACCACCCCCAGTGCCAGCAACAGTTTTGCCGGTGGCGGCGCTTTCAGCGTGACCGGCGCACCGCTGGCGCAGGATGCTCTGCTCGTCGGTGCCGGGATTGGCGTTGATCTGGCCCCGGGCGCGACACTTTCGCTCTCTTATTCCGGCGAGTTTTCCGGCAGTTCCGTCGATCACGCCGTCTCTGCGCAACTTACCTGGCGGTTCTGAAGCCGACCGGCAGGATCCATGGTTCGACGGCAAGCCGTGCCTAGCTGAAACCGCTGATTTTGTGCACAAGCTCGGTGAAGCCGGTGCCGGTGAAATCGGGCAGCCAATAGTCGCATTGCCCCATCAGCCGGGGCCCGATGCCAATGAAATTCCAGCCAAGATCGGCGGTGGCGGCCATATCCCATGTGCCATCGCCGATATAGATCGTCGGGGCGTCAGGCTGGGCGATGGCGTGATGGCAGGCAAGCATGATCTCGGTTCGGGCGGTGGCATGATCGGTTGAAAACACACAGGTAGGGTCAAAGGGCACACCAGCATGGGTCAGCTTGGCGCGGGCGGTGGCGCCCCAACCACCGGTGGCGATGCCAATATTGATACCGGGCTGCGCGGTCAGATCGGCCATCAAGGCAGGTGCACCGGGCGTGGCCAGACAGGCGCCGGGATCGCGCGCCAGATGATCCGCGACCAGAGCGGTAAAGCGGGTCTTTAGCGGCGTTTCATCCAGCGGCCCAAGCCCGTTATCCGCGCAAATCCCCTGAAAAATGCCACGATCCGTCACATCGGCATAATCGCCCCAATCTGGGCGCAGCCGGACCTTGCCCAGCACATCCTGCAGCGCCTGCGCATAGCAGATCGTATCAAAGCCGTAGCTTTGCACCAGCGTGCCGTCGATGTCGAAAATCAGGTTCATACTCAAATCCACGCGCGTTTTTTTGCAGCCTAACGCGGCTGCGACATTGTGCAATCCATGAGGATTGGCGGCGGCTGCCGTATTGCCCCGCAGCGGTGGGCTTTCTATAAGCAGGCTAAATACCAAGCCGGAGCGCTGCTCATGACCTTCCGCCACCGCCACCTGCTCGGGATCGAACCCCTCCGCCCGGAGGAGATTACCACTATTCTCGATCTTGCCGACAAATACGCTGAGCTGAACCGCCAACCGGTCAAGCGCTCGGATGCGCTGGCGGGGCTGACGCAGATCAACATGTTCTTTGAAAACTCCACCCGCACTCAGGCCAGTTTCGAACTGGCGGGCAAGCGGCTCGGGGCTGATGTGATGAATATGGCGATGCAGGCCAGCTCGATCAAAAAGGGCGAAACCCTGATTGATACGGCGCTGACGCTGAACGCCATGCATCCCGATCTGCTGGTGGTGCGCCACCCGCATTCCGGCGCGGTGAACCTGCTGGCGGAAAAGGTGAATTGCGCGGTGCTGAACGCGGGCGACGGCAAGCATGAGCATCCGACGCAGGCGCTCTTGGATGCGCTGACGATCCGGCGCGAAAAGGGGCGGCTTCACCGGCTGACCATCGCGATTTGCGGCGATATTGCCCATAGCCGCGTGGCGCGCTCGAACCTCATCCTGCTCGGCAAGATGGAAAACCGCGTGCGCCTTGTGGGCCCGCCGACGCTGATGCCGAGTCAGATCGGCGAGTTCGGCGTCGAGGTCTATGACGACATGCGCGAGGGGCTTGAGGGCGCCGATGTGGTGATGATGCTGCGGCTTCAGAAAGAGCGGATGGATGGCGGCTTCATCCCCTCGGAGCGCGAATACTATCACCGCTGGGGGCTAGATGCCGAAAAGCTCGCCCATGCCAAACCCGACGCCATCGTCATGCATCCGGGCCCGATGAATCGCGGGGTCGAGATCGACGGGGTGATCGCGGACGACATCAACCGCTCGGTGATCCAGGAACAGGTGGAGATGGGCGTGGCGGTGCGCATGGCCGCCATGGACCTGTTGGCCCGCAATCTGAAAACCGACCAAAACGCCCCGGAGGGAACCTATGTCTGATGTTCTGTTGAATGAGGGCGAAAGCATCCTCGCGCGCTTTACCGGCGACCGCACGACCTATGTGAAAGAGCATCTGATGCTCGCTGCGATTGGCTCGGTTCTGGCCGTCGGCGTGCTGATGGCGATGGGCGATCCGAATTCCTGGGTCGGCATTATCGGCGCGGTTGCTGCGGTGGCGGTGCGCGGGTTCTACGTGGCCTCGGAACAGATCGGCATGACCTGGACCCTGACCGACCGGCGTTTGATCTCGCCCACGGCGACAAATACATGCTGAAATATCAGGCCGACCCGAAAGCCGTGGTAGAGACGATCAAAACGCGCCGCGCCTGAGGTGGGCGGCGTATTTGAGTGACGAGGAGGGGATGGTGAGCGCAGAGGCGACAGAAAACCTGTCAGGCTGGGAAGGGATCCTTTCCCCCGGCGAACAGGTGCTGTGGCAGGGCCGCCCCGATCCGGGTTTTCAGATGGCCGTCGGCAATGGCGGCCTGGCGCTATTCGGCATGTTCTTTGCAAGCTTTGCAGGTTTCTGGA
The DNA here is from genome assembly GCA_037379985.1 of Maritimibacter sp. Classification (GTDB taxonomy): domain Bacteria; phylum Pseudomonadota; class Alphaproteobacteria; order Rhodobacterales; family Rhodobacteraceae; genus Sinisalibacter. Next base: position 15,915 of record JARRIY010000036.1, on the reverse strand, counting down.
TGGTCATGGCCGCGCAGGAACCGGGGCCGTTCTGGCTGTTCGGTCTGCCGTTTTTCCTCATCGGGTCCGGCATCATTCTAAGCGCGGTGTTTTGGGCAACCTTTCGCCGTCGACGCTCCTGGTACACGCTGACCGACCAGCGCGGCTTTATCGCCACCGATCTGCCGATCCTCGGGCGGCGGCTGAAAAGCTATCCGATCAGCGCCGATACGGTGGTGGAGTATCAGCCGGGGGCGCTGGCCTCGATCTATTTCGGCTCGGAAGAGCGCAGCGGGCAGAACGGGGCCTACCTGGTGCCGGTCGGGTTTGAACGCATTGCCGAGGGCGATCATGTGCTGAGCCTGATCTATGAGCTGCAACAAAAAGCCAAGGAGGGGGGCGCATGAGCCATCGTCCGGATATCGCTGCTGAGCTTGCGGAGGGCGAAGAACTTGTCTGGCAGGGTCATCCGAAGCCGGGGCGTAAATCCAGCGCGCAGGCAAAAATCACCGGTGCGGTTCTGAGCCTTGCTTCGCTCGTGCTGTTTGCGGGGGCAGTGGCTCTGGCGCTGTTCAAAGGTCATCTGCCGGTCTGGACCCTTGCCGCTTATCTGATCGTCGCCACAGCGGCCTTTCTGGCCTTTGTCGCCCTGCGGGTGACCGTGCTTGCCACAAGGCAGGCCCGCGCCCGCGATGCGCGCACCAGCTATGGGATCACTGACCGCCGGGCGCTGACCCTTTCCGGGCGCTATGCTGCCGAATTGCCACTTGCCGCCGATATGGGCGCTGAGATCATTGGCGACAGGCTGATCATCACCAGTGGGGCCGACAGCCTGCGCTTTGACCGTCTTGACGACGCGCCCGCCGCGCGCGACATGCTCATGCGCCAGATCGAGGGGGGATCATGACCACCACATTCACCAATGCCCGCATTATCGACCCGGAAACGGGGACCGAGGCTATCGGATCGCTGACGGTTGCGGAGGGCGTGATTGCCGGGCGCGATCTGCCGGAGCAGGGCGAGATCATCGATTGCGGTGGCAAATGTCTGGCGCCGGGGATCGTCGATATCGGCGTGAAGATCGGTGAGCCGGGCGAGCGGCACAAGGAAAGTTTCCGCACCGCGGGTGCGGCGGCGGCGGCGGGTGGGGTGACCACGATGGTCATGCGCCCCGATACGCTGCCAGCGGTCGATACGCCGGAAACGCTGGAATTTGTCACCCGCCGGGCGCGCGAGATTACCCCGGTGCGCATCCAGTCTATGGCGGCGCTGACCAAGGGGCGTGCGGGCGGCGAGATGGTCGAGATCGGCTTTCTCATGGATGCCGGGGCGGTGGCCTTCACCGATTGCGATCATGTGGTCGAGAACCCGAAAGTGTTTTCCCGCGCGCTGACCTATGCCCGCCAGATGGGCGCGCTGGTGATGGCGCATCCGCAAGACCCGGTGCTGTCGGCCGGGGCGGCGGCGACCTCGGGCAAATTCGCCTCGCTGCGCGGCTTGCCTGCGGTGTCGCCGATGGCCGAGCGGATGGGGCTGGAGCGCGACATGGCGCTGGTCGAGATGACCGGGGGACGCTACCACGCTGATAATCTGTCAACCGCGCTGGCTCTGCCGGTGCTGGAACGCGCCAAGGCGACCGGGCTCGATGTAACCGCCGGGGTGAATATCCACCATCTGACGCTGAACGAGCTGGATGTGGGCGATTATCGCACCTTCTTCATACTGAAGCCGCCGCTGCGCTCGGAAAGCGACCGGCTGGCGATGGTTGAGGCCGTGGCCTCTGGGCTGATCGACATCATCTCGTCTATGCACACGCCGCAGGATGAAGAGAGCAAACGCCTGCCCTTTGAAGAAGCCGCCTCTGGTGCAGTGGCGCTGGAAACCCTGCTGCCTGCCGCGATGCGTCTGGTTCATGCGGGCGCGATGGACCTGCCGACTCTGTGGCGCGCGCTGTCGCTTAACCCGGCGCGGCGTCTCGGCCTTGCCGGTGGCACGCTGGCCGAAGGGGCGCCTGCCGATCTGGTGCTGTTCGACCCCGATGCGCCTTTCGTGATGAACCGGTTTGAGCTGAAATCGAAATCGAAAAATACCCCGTTTGACGAAGCCAGGATGCAGGGCAAGGTGCTGGGCACCTGGGTCGGCGGCGCGCGCGTGTTTGGAGCCTGATATGCCCGAGATCACCACATCGCTGCCGCTGCTCGCCCTGACTGCCGTGCTTGGCTATCTGCTGGGCTCGGTGCCCTTCGGGTTGGTCTTTGCGCGGATCTTTGGGCTGGGCGACATTCGCCAGATCGGCTCGGGCAATATCGGCGCGACCAATGTGCTGCGCACGGGCAATAAGCTCGCGGCCTTTCTGACGCTTCTCGGCGATGTCGGCAAAGGCGCGTTTGCGGTGCTGGTGGCGCGTGCGCTGCTGGGGGAAGACGCGGCGCAGATTGCCGGGCTTGGGGCCTATCTGGGCCATCTGTTCCCGATCTTTATCGGCTTCAAGGGCGGCAAGGGCGTGGCAACCTGGTTGGGCACGATGTTTGCGCTGAGCCTGCCGCTGGGGCTTGCCGCCGGGGCCACCTGGCTGGTGGTGGCGGGCCTGTTCAGAATTTCCTCGCTTGCCGGGCTTTCCGCCGCCGCGCTCACCCCGATCTGGGCGCTGGTTCTGGGCCGGGGCGACGTGTTTCTGGTCGCGCTATTGCTCGGCGCGCTGATCTTCCAGCGTCACCACGCCAATATCGCCCGGCTTTTGAAAGGCGAAGAGCCGAAGATCGGGAAGAAATAGTCGGTTTTCCCCGCGCATTTCGCGCCGCATCCGCTTATCAGCGTCGCAGCCGGGATTGATAAAAATGAAAACCGGCACAGCAATTCCGCGTAACGGGTTCAGGAGGGACAGACCCATGACTTTCGGACAAGCCATAAAAAACAACTTTTCAAAATACGTCACCTTCTCGGGCCGTGCTGCGCGGTCGGAATTCTGGTGGTGGGGGCTGTTCGTCATGGTGACGAACCTGGTGCTCAGCTGGGTCGATATCGCGCTGTTCGGCACGGTTGAAACCGGCGTGGGCCGCGTTTCGGGCTATACCGACATGCCGGTCCTTTCCAGCCTCTTCCTTCTGGCTACCCTGCTGCCCAGCATCTCGGTCACCGTGCGCCGCCTGCATGACCGCGATAAATCGGGCTGGTGGTATTGGCTGTTTCTGGTGCCGATTGTCGGCTCGATTGTCCTGCTGGTTTGGTTCATTCTGGAAGGTACCCGTGGCGCCAACTCCTACGGCCCCGATCCGCTTGATCCGAGCGGCAGCGGCGACAGTGGCGAAGGCCTGACCTCCAGCTCGATCCCTAGCGTCGGGCGCTGATCGACTTCATCAGAAGAATAAAAAATGCGCCGGGGCCTTGTGTGGCTCCGGCGCTTTTTTCGGGCTGGGTCTTGAGGATCAGTAGCTGTACTCGCCGTAGATCCGGCTCAGATCGCCATCCCAATCGCCGTAATACTGCGCCAGAAGCTCGTCGGCGGGAGTCATGCCGTCTTCCACGGTGTCTTCCAGCGCGGTCAGGAAATGGCGCTCATCCGGCACCATGCCGCCAAAGCCGGGTTTGGCCCGACGGCGCAGACCGCCGCGGGAGATGTCCAGCACGGATTCCGCCAGCACCCGCAGGTTCAGCCCGCGCGCCTGACCTTCCAGCCCGGATACGCTTGCCGCGACCCGCAGCTCTTCACGCATCTCGGCATCCCAGCCCTTGACCAGATCCCAGGCCGCATCCAGCGCCTGCTGATCATAGAGCAGCCCGACCCAGAAGGCGGGCAGGGCGCAGATCCGCCGCCACGGGCCACCATCGGCGCCGCGCATTTCCATGAATTTCTTGATCCGCACTTCGGGGAACAGCGTGGTCAGGTGATCGGCCCAATCGCTGAAGGTCGGCACTTCGCCGGGCATGGCGGGCAGTTTGCCTTGCATGAAGTCGCGGAACGATTGCCCGCGCGCGTCGATATATTTGCCGTCGCGATAGACGAAATACATCGGCACATCGAGCGCGTAATCCACATAGCGCTGGAAGCCCATCCCCTCTTCAAACACGAAAGGCAGCATGCCGGTGCGCGAGGCGTCGAGATCGCGCCAGATCCGCGAACGCCAGCTTTTGTGCCCATTGGGCTTGCCGTCAAAGAAGGGCGAATTGGCGAAAAGCGCCGTGGCGACCGGCTGCAAAGCCAGCCCGACGCGGAACTTTTTCACCATATCGGCTTCGGAAGCAAAATCGAGATTCACCTGCACGGTGCAGGTGCGGTACATCATCTGTTTGCCGTGGGTGCCGACCTTGTCCATGTAATCGGTCATCAGCTTGTAGCGGCCTTTCGGCATGACCGGCATATCTTCATGGCTCCAGTCGGGGGCAGCGCCGAGGCCGATGAAGCCCGCGCCGATCCGGTCGGCTACGTCTTTTACCTCACGCAGGTGCTCGTTCACCTCGTCGCAGGTCTGGTGGATGGTCGCCAGCGGCGCGCCGGACAGCTCCAGCTGCCCGCCCGGCTCAAGGCTGATATTGGCGCCTTTCAGCTCCAGCCCGATAATATGATTATCCTCGTAGACCGGGTTCCAACCATAGGCATCGCGCAGGCCCTCAAGCATCGCCTTGATCGAGCGCGGCCCGTCATAGGGCAGCGGCTTCAGCGTATCTTTGCAATAGCCGAATTTCTCGTGCTCGGTGCCAATGCGCCAGTCATGCTTGGGTTTGCAGCCGCTTTCGAGATATTCTGCAAGCTGGTCGGGATGCTCGATCGGCCCACCGCCGGATTGAGGAATAGACATGTCGGGCCTCCAGGGTCTGCAATTTACGAGATGCTTTGGTGCGGCAATCGGGCGGGCGTGTCAATGCAGGGCAGCAGGGCGGCGCGCCCAGATCACCTGCTTGTCATGTGGCGGGGCTTTGCTGGCGCGGATTGCCGCTTCGATATTGGCCCCCGGCAGGGCGGTGAGCACGTCAAACAGCGCTTCGGTGCCAGTGGCCGAAGCCGGAATGCTGAGCAGCTCCATGCCGGCGCGCAGATGCCAGACCGGCAGCCCGGCGCGATCCGGGCCGATATTGATTTCACTAAGCGCATCGAGCGACAGGATGCCGCCGCCGACCGGGGCCAGATAGGCGATCTGGCGTTCATCGACCTCGACCACACCAAGCCCGCCGTGGCCGCCGCGAAACCGGGCCCGCTGGATCGCGGCATATAGCAGGCCAGCACTTCCCGCCGCCAGCACCCAGCCAATCCATTTAATCACCCCAAGTGAGGTCAGCCCCCACCAGAGGCCAAGCGCCACCACGGCTGCAGCCACCAGCGGTTCGCGCCAGCGTTTCAGGGTTTCGGCTGCCTCTGCCCGAATGAATGCCACACCCGCCTCCGGTTTTCTCACATCACGCGAGCCTAGCGGGGTGGCGGAGCGATGCCAACCGCTTCAGCTTGCGCGGCGTTTGGCGAGTTCCGGGTGATTTGCCCAGGCGGGCATGGTGGCCATGTAGTCGAGTGTTTTCTGCTCGGCCTCGTCGCGCGACCCGCCCCGGCGCAAGGCCCAGGAAATCATCCGTTCAAACCGCGTGTCGAAATCCTGCAATTGCCCGTTTTCATCGGTGCAATGCTCGCAATAGATGCCCTGTTCAATCGGCATGCCGCAGCTCTGGCATTTGTCAGTCATGGCTTGTGTCCTTCTGTGAAAACCCGCGCATCATGCGGGTCCATAGCTCTATGAATGTCTCGCGCTCCTCCGCGCTCAGCCCCTCGGCGCCGCGCGCTAGCATTGCCGGGTCGAGCACGTTTAGCGCTTCGGTCAGGGCGGTTTGCCCCTCAGCGCTCAGCCAGATCAGATGCCGCCGCCCATCATCGGGGTCGGGATCGACCTCTAACAGGCCTTTGCGGGTTAGCCCCGCCACCATCTCACTCATCGTCGATTGCGCCCGGTTGGTATGGCGCGCCAGTTCGGTGAGGGTTACCGGCCCGGTGGCGGTGAGATGCATGAGCAAGCCGGAGGTCTCGGGCGAGAGCCGAGCGCGCTTGTCGGTGATCCGACGCACCGCGCGCAGATAGGTCTCGCGATAGAGCGATTCGAAACGGGAGGCGAAATCTGACTGGTCCATAGGCAAAGGCTAGGCCGCGCGATTTCCTTCGTAAATCCCGATGTAATTCAGGACAGAACCAGCGGGTTCTCTAGGATCGACAAGTGATAGGAGCCGATGAGCTGAAAGCCGATGGCTTCATAAGCCCGGCAGGCGGCGGGGCCGGAGGCAAAAAGGATCGCGGTTTCCACACCATCCGCCCGCGCTTCGGCCAGATGCATCGCCACAACCCGGCGGGCAAGGCCCAGCCCGCGCTGTTCGGGTGGGGTATAAACCGCCCCGATCTGAACCATATCGGGCAGGCGTGCGTTGAAGGCGGTCATGGCGAGCGGGGTGCCGTTGTCGCCCACAAGCAGCCGTGTTGCGCCGCTGGTGATGGAGCGCTCGGTGCGCTGGGCAGCTTCGGCATCGCGCTGTGCGGGCGTGCTCATCCGCAGCTCTTCCACATAGGCGGCGTGCCATTTGGTTAGCAGCGCCCGATCCGCCTCACCCGGGGCGCGCAAATGGCCCGGCGTATCGGGGATGATCAGGTCTTCAAGGCTGAGACGGTAGAGCGGTTCGGCCTCGTCTTGCGTGAACTCGGCGGTTTCGAGGCCCAGCCCTTGCCTGGCGGTGTCGATCTGCGCCGCCTCGCCGGTGAGCCCGGCCAGCTTGCGGCAGGTCAGCATCTGCCGAAATTCCCGCCACAGCTCCGGCCCGGCCCCGGGGGCTTGGCCCATGGCAAAGCCAGCCTTGGAGATGCCGAACACAGCTGCAATCTGCCCGGCTTGTTCATGTAGCCAGTAGCTCGTCGCACGCGGATCGTCACCGCCGGAAAGCCCGTGGTCCGCGAGATTGCCGCGCAGAAACATGCTGGTTTCCGCGTGCCTTGCCAGAAATGCCTCTATCGCGGGTTCGTCTCCGGGCATCGCCGCGCGCAGCATCACCAATCCCCGAGTGCTGTCTGCCAGAGGGTCAGCGCCGCCACCGCAGCGGTATCGGCGCGCAGGATGCGTGGGCCGAGGCTGACCGCATGGGCATTCTCCATCGCGTGGAGCTTTTTGCGTTCGGCGGGCGAAAACCCGCCTTCGGGGCCGATCAGGATCGCCCATTTGCCCTTGCCCGCCGCGCCCAGCGTTTCGCCCGCGCCGACCAGCGCTTCGTCGCAGAACATGATCTGGCGGTCATCCGGCCAGTCCGCCAGCAGCTTGTCGAGCTTCACCGGCTCAGCGACCTGAGGCACAAAGGTGCCGCCGCATTGCTCGGCGGCTTCCACCGCATGGGCTTGCAGCCTGTCCACCCGCACGCGCTCGGCATTGGTGAATTCGGTCAGCACCGGCTGAATGCGGGCTGCGCCCATTTCCGTCGCCTTTTCAACGATGAAATCGGTGCGCGCCTTTTTGATCGGGGCAAAGATCAGCCAGAGGTCCGGCGGGTTGAGCTGCGGCGAGGCCTGCCCGAGGATGGTCAGTGTACCGCCGCGCTTGCCTGCCTCGGTCACCTCGGCGCTCCATTCGCCGTTTTGCCCATCAAACAAGGCCAAACGCGCGCCCAGACCCAGCCGCATCACCCCAAACAGGTAATGAGCCTGATCCCGGTTCAGATCAATGGATTGCCCCGCCCCCAAAGGCGCGGCTACATAGAGGCGGATTTTCTCTCGGGTCAACATGGGGGCACGATATGGCGGCGGAACAAAAGACGCCAGAGGCAGAAATGCCCGATGGCGCAGCGGGGCAGGTGGCCGACGCCGTTGCGGGCAACTGGGTTGATCGCCTGGCACCTGGCTGGAGCCGCCCATACTTGCGCCTGTCGCGCGCGGATCGTCCGATTGGCACCTGGCTTTTGCTGCTGCCCTGCTGGTGGGGGCTGCTGCTGGGGATCGGGGAAACCGGATCTGTGGGCTGGGTTGATCTTTGGATCGCCGTCGCTGTCGCCATTGGGGCGTTCCTGATGCGCGGGGCGGGCTGCACTTGGAACGATATCACCGACCGCGATTTTGATGGCGCGGTTGAACGCACCAAAAGCCGTCCGATCCCGTCAGGCCAAGTCAGTGTGAAACAGGCGCTGGTCTGGCTGATGGCGCAGGTGCTGGTGTCACTGCTGATCTTGCTGACATTCCACCCGGCGGCGATCCTGCTGGGGGTGATCTCGCTGCTGCCGGTGGCGATCTATCCTTTCGCCAAACGCTTCACCTGGTGGCCGCAGGTGTTTCTGGGCATCGCGTTCAACTGGGGCGCGCTTTTGGTCTATACCGCCCATACCGGGCATCTGGGTTGGCCCGCCGTAGCGCTTTATCTGGCGGGCATGAGCTGGACGTTGTTTTACGACACCATCTATGCCCATCAGGATAAGGAAGACGACGCGCTGATCGGGGTGAAATCCACCGCCCGGCTGTTTGGCGAAAATACCGTGCCCTGGCTGCGCGGATTTCTGATGGTCACGGTACTGCTGATGACCCTTGCGATCATTCAGGCTTTTGCGCCGGACCGGTCATTTCTGGCGCTTACCGTGGCGCTGGGCGGGGCATGGTTCATGGGCTGGCATATGGCCTGGCAGCTTAGCCAGCTCGACACCGAAGACCACAGAGTTTGCCTGAAGCTTTTCCGCTCCAATCGCGATGCCGGGCTGATCCCTGTGCTGTTTCTCGCCGTCGCGGCGATGCTCTGATTGCAAGCAGGCCCATCGCGCCCTATGACAGGGCAACCAGAATAATTGATAACAGAAACCCGACGCCCGATGCGCTTTCCCAAAGCCCTGACCGCCACGAGCAGCCCGGCTGTGCTGATTTCAGCTGTATTCATTGCCGCGGCGCTATTGGCGTTGGTCGGTTCCATGGCGGCATTGGTGACGGTCGAGACCGTAACCCGGAACGCGGTTGAAAGAACACTGTTTCTGGAAGGTGCCGAATGGGCGGAGGTTGAAACCAACGGGTTGCAGGTGCTTCTGACCGGCACTGCGCCGGACGAACCCACGCGATTCAAGGCGCTGTCAGCGGCCGGGCATGTGGTGGATAGCGGACGCGTGATCGACCATATGGAAGTGAAGCCGCCGCGTGAAATCACCCCGCCGCGCTTTACCATTGAGATGCTGCGCAACGAGGCCGGTATCTCGATGATCGGGCTGATCCCGGCAGTGTCCGATCGCGATGCGCTGTCGGCGAAAGTGGCAGAGCTGCCCGGCGCGGGCGATGTGACCGACCTGCTGCAGACCGCCGATTATCCAGAGCCGGAAAACTGGCAGGATGCGCTGGATTACGCTCTGCGCGCGCTGAAATTGCTGCCGCGGTCTAAAATCTCGATCAGTGCCGACCGGGTTGCGATTGTTGCCATCTCGGACTCTGCCGAGCAGAAAGCCAGCTGGGAAAAGGCGCTGAAATCGAATGTGCCGGGCGGGATGAAGCTGGTGCTGGATATCACCGCGCCGCGTCCGGTGATCACGCCCTTTACTCTGCGTTTTCTGATCGACGATGACGGGGCGCGCTTTGATGCCTGCACCGCCCATACCGAGCAAGGCCGCGACCGGATTGTTGCTGCCGGGGCCGAGGCCGGGGTGGCGGGCGATCCGACCTGTACCATCGCGCTGGGCGTGCCCTCGCCGGATTGGGCTGATGCGGCTGTGCGTGGCATTCAGGGGCTGGCAGAGCTTGGCAAAGGCTCGCTGACCTTCTCGGATGCCGATATTTCGCTGATTGCCGATGTCGACACGCCGCAGGAGCTTTATGATCGGGTCATCGGTGAGCTGGGTGCCGATTTGCCCGAGGTGTTTTCGCTGCATGCGGTGAAGCCTGAGCCGGTGGTGAATGATGCCAATGCCGGCCCGCCGGAATTTACCGCGACGCTGAGCCCCGAAGGCATGGTGCAATTGCGCGGGCGCGTGGCGACCGAGCAGGATCGCGCCATCGTCGAGAGCTTTGCCAAGGCGCATTTCGGGGTGGATAAGGTTTACCCTGCCATGCGGCTGGACCCCGAGCTGCCGCTGGATTGGTCGGTGCGTATGCTGGCCTCGATTGAGGCGCTCAGCCAGCTCGCCAATGGCACTGCACTGGTGCAGCCCGATCTGGTCGATATCAGCGGTGCAACCGGACACGAGGATGCCTCGGCTGAGATTTCGCGGGTGCTGTCGGAAAAACTCGGCGAAGCGCAGGAATTTCATGTGCATGTGAACTATGTCGAGGCGCTGGATCCGGCGGCGGCTCTGCCCAGCCCGGAAGAATGCGTGGCCAATATCGAGGCTGCGATGTCGGAGCAGAAGATCAATTTTGCCCCCGGCTCGTCGAATATCGAATTGGCTTCGTCCAAAACCGTCGACAAGATTGCCGAGATCCTGAAGGGCTGCCCGGATGTGGCGATGGAAATCGGTGGTTATACCGATAGTCAGGGCCGCGAAGAGATGAACAAGGCGCTGAGCCAACGCCGCGCCGAAGCGGTTCTGACCGCGCTTCTGGCCCGCCGGGTGCTGACCAGCAATATCTCTGCCCACGGCTATGGCGAGGAAAATCCGATTGCCGATAACGGCACTGAGGAAGGGCGCGAAGCCAACCGGCGTATTGAATTCAAGCTGGTAGGGGGGAGCTCGGAAGAGGAATCCGCCGCGTCAGATGAAGCCGGTGATACGGCGGCCCCGGAAGGGGAAGCGGCTGCGGGCGAAAGCGCCGATGCCGTGACTACTCCGCCCCCGAGCCGCCCTGAAGTTGAGGCTGACGAGGCTGCCCCCGAAGGCGAGGCCGCACCGGAAGAAGCGGCTGTGGCAGAGGGCGAAGCTGCCCCTGAAGGCGAGGCTGCGGCAGCGGAGGCTGAAGAGCCCGCACCCGAAAGCGAAGCAGATGCGCTGCCTGACCCGGTGGTGGTTGATCCCGATCTTGCGGGCAAACGCCCCAAACCCCGCCCCAGCGAATAGCGGGCAAGGAGAGCTAAATGAACAGAACCGAGTTCATCATCGTCACCGCGATTATCCTGTTTGTCGCTTTCGCGCTGGGCTGGATTGCGCATTGGCTCATGCATCGTTTCGCGCGGATCGCCAGCGCGGATATGAGCGAGATCGACCGCATGGCGCAATCTCTGCATGAGGCGGAAGAGACCCGCGATCAGGCGATCACCTATCTGCAGCAGCGTGAGGCGGAAATGTCGAATCAGCTGCATCAGACCGAGGCCGAGCTGCGGGCTGCGATGGACGGTCTGCGGGATGCCCGCACCGAGGCCGAAGAGCTGCGCGCCTATATCGAGCGGGTGAGCGGCGAAGGCTGAGTCGCCCGGCACAAAACCAAGCCGGCCGGCACAGGGGCGGGCGGCGTATCAGGTCACATTTACGTGAGTATTCCGGGGCTGTTTGGGGCTTTGCGGCGGGCCATCGCCCGCCGGGGTCGCGTGGATCAGTGGATCAGATCGTCTTCGTGATCGTCGCCGGTTTCGTCGTTCAGCGCCTCAAGCGAGGGGATCACAACGCGGCGTTTGCCATCCAGCTCGATCACGCCACCTTTTTTCAGCGCGGAAATCTGACGGCTGACGGTTTCCAGCGTCAGGCCCAGATAATCGGCCATGGCTTCACGGGTCAGCGGCAGATCAAAGCTCATCCCGTCTTTCGGGGTGTGGCGTTTCAGCGAAGCGTCGCGCCGTGCAATGATCGCAAGCAGGCTGGCGATCTTTTCGCGAGCGGTCTTACGGCCCAGCAAAAGCATCCATTCCCGTGCAGAATCAAGCTCATCGAGGGTCATTTCCAACAGCCGCGACCCGATATGCGGGGTGGCGACCATCATTTCCTCAAAGGGTTTCTTGCGGAAACAGCACACCGTCAGATCCGATACGGCGACCACGTCAAAAGGGGCAGATTCGCGCCCCGGACGGCCGATAAAATCGGAGGGAAGCAGCAAGCCAACCATCTGGGTGCGGCCGTCTTCCATGGTCTGGCTGAGGCTTGCGATGCCGGTCACGACCGAAGCCACAAATTCCATGTGATCACCGGCCCAGATCACGGGCTGGCCCGCTTCATAGGTTCGGTAATACTTAATTTCTTCCAGATGCGTCAGCTCTTCCGGTTCACATCGCGCACAAACCGCCCGATGCTTAATCGGGCAGTTCCAGCACTCCTTGGTATCGGCTATAGCCTTGTCCATCTTCATCTTCATGCCGGAAACTCCGGTTTGATCCTGATCAAAGTCGCGCGCACATATTCATATAGAGCCTAATCGAATGCAGACACTCACGCAACTTCGTAAACTCGGACTCTTTGACGCCCGGGTGCCTCGCTATACGAGCTATCCTACCGCTCCGCATCTGAAAAACGGTGTGGGCGGGGAAGAAATTTCCAATTGGCTGGGTGACATACCGGCTGGCAGCTCGGTTTCGCTTTATGTCCATGTGCCGTTTTGCCGGCGCCTGTGCTGGTTTTGCGCCTGCCGCACCCAGGGCACGGCCACCGCAGAACCCGTGGCGGCCTATGTCGAGACCCTGAAACAGGAGATCGAGCTGGTCAAAGCGCGCCTGCCGGAAGGGGTGACGCTGGAGCATCTGCATTGGGGCGGTGGCACGCCAACCCTGCTGGAACCGGCGATGATCACCGATCTGGCCGGAGCGATCTTTGATATGGCGCCGCTGGCCGAGGGCGCGCAATTCTCGGTCGAGATCGATCCGACCGAAGTGGATGGGCCCCGGCTTGATGCGCTGGCCGCGGCCGGGCTCAATCGCGCCTCGATCGGGGTGCAGGATTTCGACCCGATGATCCAGGAGGTCATTGGCCGTCCGCAAAGCTATGAGATCACCCGCGAGGCGGTGGACGGGCTGCGCGAGCGCGGCATTCGTTCGCTGAATGTCGATCTGCTTTACGGTCTGCCGCATCAGACCGAGGCGCGGATGACGGATTCGGTTGAAAAGGTCATTTCGCTCGGCCCGGATCGCATCGCGCTGTTTGGCTATGCCCATGTGCCGTGGATGTCGAAACGCCAGCAGCTTATCCCGACCGAGGCGCTACCCAGCCCGGATGAGCGGTTCGCACTTTATAACCTCGCCCATGATCTGTTTATCGGTGACGGGTTTGAAGCCATCGGCATCGACCATTTTGCCAAACCCGAAGACGGGCTGGCGAAAGCCTGGAAAGCGGGCACGATGCATCGCAACTTCCAGGGCTATACCGAGGATAAGTCCACCGCGCTGATCGGCCTTGGGGCCTCGTCCATCGCTCGTTATCCGCAGGGCTATGCGCAGAACGAACCGGCGACCGGGAAATATCAGGAACGGGTGCGCGCGGGCGAGCTGCCGATTGCCAAGGGGCATGTCTTTGCCGGTGATGACCTGCTGCGCGGGCGGATCATCGAAAAACTGCTCTGCGATTTCCGCGTTGATCTGGGCGCGGTGGCCGATGAGCAGGGCGTGGAGTTGGCTCAGGTATTGGCGACGCTCGACGGGCTGGAAGACACGCTTCCGGGGACCACCGAGATGGATGGCAATGTGCTGATCATCAAGGAGTTCGCCATTCCGCTTGCCCGCCTCGCCCGATAGGGCGGAGGAGAGGGTGCTTACAGGTGGTCGAAGAAGCCGGGGCCGGCGTCTGCCAGCAGCTTTTCGGCCATGGCGCGGCCAATGTCTTCGCCGTCTTCAATTGCCCCGGTCACATCATCTGTGAAGCTCTGCGAGCCGTCGGGGCGCAGGATCTCGCCGCGCAGGCGCAGCGTTTCGCCTTCGATGGTTGCCAGCGCCGCAATCGGGGTTTGGCAGGAGCCATCGAGCCGCGCGAGAAAGGCGCGTTCTGCCGCCAGCCGCAGCCCGGTTTCGCCGTGATGGATCGCGGCGAGCATATGGGCGGTGGTGGCATCATCTACGCGCCGCTCAATGCCAATCGCACCCTGCGCCACGGCGGGCAGCATGTCTTCCGGCGCAATCGCGGTGGCGGGCACATTGGTCATGTTCATCCGGTTCAGCCCGGCCATGGCGAGGAAAGTGGCATCGGCCACGCCATCGCCCAGTTTTTTCAGCCTTGTCTGCACGTTGCCGCGAAAATCCACCACGTTCAGGTCAGGGCGGCGGGCCAGCAGTTGCGCCCGGCGACGCAGCGACGAGCTGCCCACCACGGCGCCCTCGGGCAGTTCGGCAAGGCTTTTGTATTTCAGCGACACGAAAGCATCGGCGGTGTTCTCGCGCGGCAGGAAGCAATCGACCACCAGCCCTTCGGGCTGCTCCACCGGCAAGTCTTTCGAGGAATGCACGGCGATGTCGATTTGACCCGCCAGCATCTGCTCTTCGATTTCCTTGGTGAACAGGCCTTTGTTGCCGATCTCTTTCAGTGGGCGGTCCGCCGCGATCAGCACGGAATCATCGCCAGTGGTATGCACCACAATCACTTCAAACGCCGCTTCCGGCAGATCAAACGCTTCCATCAGCCGCCGCCGGGTTTCATAGGCCTGCGCGAGCGCAAGCGGCGAACCACGGGTGCCGATTTTTAGGGGCGAAGCGGGGCTGGGCAGATTAATACTCATGGCATTCGTTTAAACGCGGCAAATGGGCCTGTCCACGCCCCATCGCTTGACATCTCGTCGCTTCCTTGGGAACCAGCTTCAACAACGAAAGGATCGACATGACCAAGCTTCTGCTGCGGGCCCTCGCGGGCGAGACTCTTCCTGTGCCGCCGATCTGGATGATGCGCCAGGCTGGGCGCTATCTGCCGGAATATCGCGAGACCCGGGCCAAGGCGGGTGATTTCCTCTCGCTCTGCTACACGCCGGAGCTTGCCGCCGAGGTGACCCTGCAGCCGATCCGCCGTTATGGGTTTGATGCGGCGATCCTGTTTGCCGATATTCTGCTGCTGCCACAGGCACTGGGGGCGGATCTGTGGTTTGTCACCGGTGAAGGGCCGCGGCTGTCGACGATTACCCAGGATGCGGATTTTGACGCGCTGAAACCGGTGGCGGCGATCCATGACAAACTGGCGCCGATCTATGAAACCACCCGCATTCTGGCGCGCGAGCTGCCGGACGAGACTGCGTTTATTGGCTTTGCAGGCGCGCCGTGGACGGTGGCCACCTATATGATCGCCGGGCGCGGCACGCCGGATCAGGGGCCTGCGCATAAGCTCAAGGATGAAAATCCGGTGCTGTTCGGCAAGATCATCGACCTGCTAACCGAAGCGACGATCGAATACCTGTCGGAGCAGGTGAAAGCCGGGGCGGAATGCGTGAAGCTGTTTGATAGCTGGGCCGGGTCGCTGAAGGGCGAGGACTTCATCCGCTACGCGCTGGAACCCACGAAACGCATCACCGCAGAGCTGAAAGCCCGTCATCCCGGCCTGCCGGTGATCGCTTTCCCGCGTGAGGCGGGCGAACATTATATCGGCTTTGCCAAGGCCACCGGCGTGGATTGCGTGGCGGTGGACAATTCCGTCAGCCCGGAATGGGCGGCGGCCAATGTGCAGGTGGATGGCTGTGTGCAGGGCAACCTTGACCCGAAGCATATGGTCACCGGCGGCGATGAGCTGGTGCGCGAGACCCGCAAGGTTGTGGAGGCGTTCAAGAACGGCCCGCATATCTTCAACCTCGGCCATGGCATCACGCCCGATGCCGATCCGGAAAACGTGCAGCTGATGATTGATACGGTACGCGGGGCCTGACGGCACCGATGCAACGGGCTCAGATCATCGGGTCATAGGCCCATTGCAACAGGGCCTGACGTTGGCGTGGGCGGCAGGCGAGGTCGCCCGCCATGCAATTGGCCCGAATCTGTCCGGCATGGCGGGAAAATCCCCGCCAGCGCTTGATCTGGATATCGTCGATCTTTGGCAGGCGACGGCCCAGATAATAGCGGCAATACCACTGGAACCAGCCGCGCGGGTCCGGCCCGTAGATCCATCCTTTTTCGCGCCAGACCGAGAGCGGCTGGCGGCTTTTCA
>JARRIY010000035.1:30780-33541 GCA_037379985.1 Maritimibacter sp. | reverse complement strand
CGCTCCAATGTTTCACGTGAAACATCGACCTCAGACAGAAAGCGCGCGCGACCACTCATGCGGATTTCTGCCGGCGAGATTGGCGCAGCTTGGCCAGTACCAGGGTCAGAGCCGCAGGTGTGATACCTTCAATGCGCGCTGCCTGCGCAATGGTTTCCGGTCGCGCCTGATTTAGCTTTTGCTTCAATTCAGATGTCAGCCCATCAAGGGATTCATAGTCAAACTCGGGCGGAATCCGTTGTCCTTCATCCCGACGCAGCGCTTCGACTTCTCGCTGCTGACGCTGAAGGTAGTTGGCATAGAGCGCATCCCTGGCGATTTGAGCACGGATATCCTCCGCTGTACTTGCAAGCCCCTCATCCGCCTCGGCAATTGCATCAAACCGCACACCGGGGAGCGAGAGCAATTCGTACCCACTGCGCCGCTTGCCATCTTCGCTTACCTGCGCGCCAACCGCGCGCGCCTCTTTTGGTGTAAACTGACGCGCTTCCAACGCCGCTTTTGCCGAGTTCATTGCCTCCATCCGCGCAAGGAATGCCTCGCGGCGTTGATCGGACACCGCCCCGAGCTCCGTCGCCAAGGGTGTAAGACGCTGATCTGCGTTATCAGCGCGCAGGGCCAGCCGGAATTCGGCGCGAGAGGTGAACATCCGGTAGGGCTCCGAAACACCTTTCGAGGTCAAATCATCCAGCATCACCCCGATATAGGAGCTCATGCGGCTGAACAGCACCTCGTCTTGCTCCATAGATTTGCGGGCAGCATTGAAGCCAGCCACAACACCTTGTGCTGCGGCTTCCTCATATCCCGTCGTTCCGTTGATCTGCCCGGCAAGGAACAGCCCTGGCACATCACGCAATTCCAGCGTCAGACGCAGGGCGCGCGGATCGACATAGTCGTACTCAATCGCATAACCCGGCTGAAGAATACGCACCTCTTCCAGACCGCGCATGGACCGCACATAGCGTTCCTGCACTTCCAGCGGCAGAGAGGTTGAAATACCATTGGGATAAACCGTGTCGTCATCCAGCCCTTCCGGCTCCAGAAACACCTGATGAGAGGTTTTATCTGCAAAGCGCACGATCTTGTCTTCGATTGACGGGCAGTAGCGCGGGCCAACCCCATCGACATGCCCGCCATACATCGCCGATTTTTCCAGATTCTCCTGGATGATCTCATGCGTCTGCGGGTTGGTATGGGTGATCCCGCAGGAAACCTGACGTACAAAGGGCGACTTGTGCAGGAAGGAAAACACCTCAGGCGTCTCGTCGCCCGGCTGTTCATCCAGAATATCCCAGTTAATCGTTTTCCCGTCGAGCCGTGGCGGCGTACCGGTTTTCAGGCGGCCAAGCGGCAAGGAGAAACCAGAGATTTGCTCGGCTAGCCGAACCGAGGGCTTATCGCCCATCCGGCCTCCAGCGCTTTTTTGATCGCCAATATGGATGGTTCCGCGCAGAAATGTGCCCGTGGTCAAGATGACAGCACCGGCGCTCAGATCTGTACCATCGGCAAGTCGCAGGCCGGAGACAGCCTCGCCCGACATGAGCAGCTCAACCGCCTCGCCTTCTATCAGCTCCAGACCTTCTGCCTGAGCGATCTCCTTCGCCATGGCAGCGCGATAGAGTTTCCGGTCAGCCTGAGCTCGCGGGCCCTGCACCGCTGGGCCTTTGCTTCGATTGAGCAGACGATACTGGATCGCAGCATAATCCGCCACACGCCCCATGGCTCCATCCAGCGCATCGACTTCGCGCACCAGATGGCCTTTGCCAAGCCCACCGATTGCCGGGTTGCAGGACATAACCCCAAGATCGCCCGCGCGCAGCGTCACCAGCGCCGTGCGCGCACCGATCCGGGCAGATGCCAGCGCAGCATCGGCGCCAGCGTGGCCACCACCCACAACAATCACATCGAATGTCGTATGTTTCACGTGAAACACCCCTTCGGCGCCTTACTTCCCAAGGCAGAAACTTGCGAAAATCTCGTCGAGAATAGCTTCTACATCGACCCGGCCAACGATGGAATCAAGAGCCCGGATAGCCCGATGCACCTCTTCCGCCGCCAGCTCAGCCCGATCAGATCCGCCCAATACCTCGATTCGCGCCAAATCCAAAGCCTCACAAGCGCTGGTCATCGCATGCGCGTGGCGTTCCCGAATGGCGGTGCCTGCATGTGCGGCGCGGCCTGACAGGATGCTTTCAATCCGCGCGACCAGCTCATCCAGCCCCTGCCCGGTTTTACCGGAAACCGCATCGCCATCAGCGCCCAGATCGGCTTTCCCATGCAGCACGATATCGTCACTGGTTGGATCAATCCCAACCCCGGCCAGACCATCACTCAGCAAGAATACACGCAGATCGGCGCTCTTCGCCCGCTCAATCGCGCGCTGAATTCCGATCCCCTCGACCACATCATCCGTTTCGCGCAGACCGGCGGTATCGAGCATAGTGACAGGCAATCCACCCAAATCCATGCGCACTTCAATAACATCGCGCGTCGTGCCAGCAAATTCCGATGTAATTGCCGCTTCACGACCTGCTAAAGAATTGAGAAGTGTAGATTTTCCTGCATTTGGGGGGCCAAGGATAGCCACCTCGAACCCGTCGCGGATGCGTTCGGCAATGCCCACGCCATCCCGCTCGGGAACCAGGCTTTCCTCAACCCGCGCGATCAGCTCCAGAACCTCAGGCGAGACATCTACCGGCACATCTTCATCAGCGAAATCAATCGTCGCTTCCAGAAGCGCGGCAGCACGGATCAGATCACG